>JANQHS010000117.1 GCA_028282565.1 Cytophagales bacterium
GACACTCCTTCACCAACAGCTTTGATCCCAACTGTCATTGGAGTGACCTTACTTCTTCTCAACGGCGGCATAAAAAGGGAGAACAAAATTATTGCTCACGTTGCTGTTCTATTGACGCTAGTCGTCTTATTCGGCCTGATCAAACCCTTAATGGGAGCCATTGACAGGGGTGACATGGGAGCGCAAATTCGAGTTCTGATCATGATCCTAAGTACACTATTGGCTATGGTATCTTTCGTGAAGAGTTTTATCGATGCTCGCAAAAACAAATAGGTAGACAAGGGGAGCAATAATCAAAATACGCTCAAGCAACGTCCTTCAAAATGAAAGAGAATAATCAACTGAGCCTAAGGCTTATCCAATAGTTTCAACACGATAAACTCAAAGGACATAACAAGATTTCCAGTACTCTTTCCCCACTATGCGTAATGCTGAGCCTGAAAATGCAGTAATCAGTTCCTTTCATGAGCGTCGAACACCTTTCCGCTCACCTTCCATTTTCCTTCCGCCTTGCTCAGGATGAAAAAATCGGTATAGCGAACCCCTCCCCAGTTCAAGGACTCCAGTCTCACCACAGCTGCATTGCCCTGATAATCGATCCAGGCGATCCGGCTTTCCACCGCAGGCGATCCGCCCAGCTGCTCGGCAAATGCGATCGTCTCATCTCTGCTGATATTGTAAAACTGCCCGTCAAGGCTGCCCACAACGCGGGTATGCTCGTACCAATCTTCAGCATATCCGCTTGCGTCACCCGTTTTTGCGGATTCCATATAGGATCTAAGTGCATTCTCTATGGCCTGGTATTCTCTAAAGGATTGTTCTGAATTGTTCATAACATTTTGATTTTGTGCATTTACATGAAGGAGTACTCCCAACATTAGGAAGGCTAGATAACTTGCTTTTTTCATGATCTTCTTCGGATTCTTTTTTAATTATTACTTTCGCTCAGCAAGTAATAATACAAAATTACTTTCTCATAGCAAGTAAAAATTTTCTTAATGAAACTGAAACAACATGCTGACCCCGAATGAGCACCCCATAGACTTCCGTTGTAGCTGTGCCATCACCTCTTCACTCGATATTTTGGGTGATCGGTGGATACTGGTCATCATCAAGCAAATGCTCATTGAAAATGTTGAGACCTTCAAGGATTTTCTCGAACGACCCGAGGCCATCGCCACCAACGTGCTCACCAAGAGGCTCAAATGGCTGGAAGAAATCGGTTTGATCACGAAAACGAGAAGACCGGATAACAACAAGACCAACTACTATCACCTCACAGAAGAGGGGCTCGATCTGACTCCGGTTATTGTAGACCTGGCCCTTTGGAGCCATAAGAACCTACGAGCCTTGAATCCGACCATAGGGGATTATGAAGAGTTAGAGGATATGAAGGAAAACAAGGAGGATTATTGCAAAAAGCTGATCAGAAAATATCGGGACAAACTAAGTCGGGAATAAGAGGGGAATTCAGCTCGTCTTTCGATACAACTTAAAAGCTCGAGGGCTTTCGATATATTTCGGATCTCATGGCCAAACCACTTTCCTTGGATTCACCTACAGCTCAGAAATGAGATATGCTGGCATAGCCCGAATACCGTTCATATAACATTTGCCAGGCCACATGGCATTTTATCCAATAATCAATAGTTTTCTCAAAAAGGATTGGGTGCTGCTGGCAAATTAATCCCTAAGATGCCGTCGGACCTGGCCATAATAGAAGGCATGGGCAAATTAAAAGATAGGTATACAAAGTCATTCAAATCGGATCTGCAAAAACACGTACTGAGACTGGGGCTGCTGATCATATTTCTTTCGACCGCATGCCAAAGCAAAAAAGTCGATGAGGTCAATGAATATGAAAAGCTTCTTTCCGAGGCTTATTCAAAGGGACAATTCAATGGCAATGCCCTGATCCTTGAAAATGGAGAGATCGCATATCAGGGCTCCTTTGGAATAAGCAATATAGATCCTATCGATTCATTGAGTCTGAATTCGGTTTTCAGGATCGGATCCGTGAGCAAACAATTCACGGCCATGGGGATCATGATCCTGAAAGAACAGGGAAAGCTCAGTTATGACCAGGATATCCGGGATTTTATTCCCGAACTTCCCTATGAGGCGGTGACGATCCGGCAGCTGCTCAATCATGTTTCCGGCCTGCCGGACTATATGTATATGATGCGCAAGAACTGGAAACCCGAATTGGCCGGAGACGATCCAAATAAATTGGTCTCGGGTAACTCTGACCTGATCGAAATGTTCGTCAAAACAAATCCGGAA
>JANQHS010000121.1 GCA_028282565.1 Cytophagales bacterium
TCAGATAAGGAAAGCGTGAACCGAAACCTTGGCCTGATATGCGTTATGGACTGATCATTGCTCATTTGATCTTCAATTTTAAAAAAATGGAAAACCATCGGAGATGACTTTTATCAGTTTAATCAGAAGAAAGCCGTAGTTCTAAGGCGGAATTAAGCAAATCCCGGATCTCTTTGAGGTTTAGATCGGTGTTTGGATTCTGATAGTAGATCTTCATTCGGGCTCGCTTACCTTGACTTAGTTTTGGGTGATCCATCAATTGCCCGTCAACAAAAAGGATGTATGGCCAACCGGTCTTCTTGTCTTCCCAAAGGTAGAAAAGGTGCTTGCCTTTAAAGGTATAGCAGGGCATGCCGTATTTCAGGGTTTCCTGTATGTCTTTGTCCGCTTCCAAAATAATATTCCTAAGAACCAAAAAACAGGATTGATTGGGCTCATCCTTTGCCATGAAAATGTCCAGCACATTATCCATTATGCTCTGCTTAAATGCTTGGTTATCCCTTTGAATTGACCTCCCGTGGAAAAATATGATCGGTGTCTCGTTCAATTCTTATTTTCGGTGCTTTAAAAAACCAACATAAATGAAACTAAGCAGACTTTTAGCTACAGTATTTTTTCTTCCCATGGCCCTTTCCGCCCAGAAAGTGGATATGAGCCTTTTCGAAAATATGAGTCCGAGAAGTGTTGGGCCGGCCGGAATGTCCGGGAGGGTGGCGGCTATTGAAGTAGTTCAATCCTCTCCTGATGTGATCTACGCAGGTGCGGCTTCCGGTGGGCTTTGGAGATCTGAGAATGGGGGTACGACCTGGGAACCCATTATGGAAAACGAAAAGGCTGCTTCAATCGGAGCCCTTGCGGTTAACCAAAAGAACCCTGATGAGATCTGGGTTGGCACCGGAGAAGGAAATCCGAGAAACAGCCAAACTTCTGGTTATGGCATTTACAGGTCAATTGACCGGGGCAAAACATGGACGCACATGGGCCTCGAGCAGACCCGAAATATTCACCGCATCATTATCCACCCGGATGATCCGAAAACAATAATCGTTGGAGCCCAGGGGCCAGCCTGGAATGAAAGCACCGAAAGGGGGGTGTATAAGACCACCAATGGAGGTGATACCTGGGAAAGGATCCTGTTTGTCGATCAGAAAACCGGGATTGCGGATCTGGTGATGGATCCCAATAACCCCAACAAGATGTTGGCCGCAATGTGGGAATTCCGGCGTTGGCCATACTTTTTCAAATCCGGAGGACCTGGCTCTGGCTTGTACATCACCTATGACGGGGGTGAGACCTGGAAAAAGAAAACGGACAAGGATGGACTTCCGAAAGGGGAACTGGGAAGGATAGGGGTGAGCTTTGCAGCGAGCAATCCCAGGGTTTGCTATGCCTTCATCGAGGCAAAAAAGAATGGCATATACAGATCAGATGATGGTGGGAATAAATGGCGAAAGATCTCCCAAAAAGGAAATTTCGGAAACAGGCCCTTTTACTATGCGGATATCTATGCCGATCCGTCCAATGAGGATGTCATTTACAGTATTCATTCCAATGTAACGGTATCCAGAGATGGCGGGAAAACCTGGGGCCCGTTTGTTGACTGGGGCAGCGGAGTACACCCCGATCATCAAAGCTTCTATATCAACCCCAATAACCCCAAACATGTCATTACCGGAAATGACGGTGGTCTTGCGATCACCAGGGATGGAGGAAACAAGTGGTTTTTTGTTGAAAATTTGCCCCTTGCACAGTTTTACCACATCAACGTGGACAATGATCTTCCCTATCATATCTATGGTGGAATGCAGGACAATGGTTCCTGGAAAGGCCCAGGATATACCTGGAAATGGGGCGGGATCCTGAACAATGAATGGAGCGGATTGTACGGAGGAGATGGATTTGATGTGGTTCCCGATCCTGACGATTCAAGGTATGGTTATGCCATGTGGCAGGGTGGAAATCTTGGCAGATGGGACGACCTTACTGGGCAGGCCTTGAACATCAAGCCCATTCATCCCGATGGTGAAGAATTGAGGTTTAATTGGAATGCCGGCATAGCCCAGGACCCCTTCAACTCAGGCACCATTTACTATGGAAGCCAGTATGTGCATAAGAGTACGGATAGAGGCCGTAACTGGACCATCATCTCTCCGGACCTGACCACCGATGACAGCACCAAGCAAAATCAATATGAAAGTGGTGGACTGACGTTGGATGTGACCAATGCCGAAAATTATACTTCCATCATCTCTATTTGCCCTAGCCCGGTCAAGAAAGATGTGATTTGGGTTGGGACCGATGACGGCAATGTTCAGCTAACCATGGATGGAGGAAAAACATGGACGAACAATACGCCCAGGATGAAAGGTCTTCCAAAGAATTGTTGGGTTCCTCATATCGAGGCATCAAAACACAATGAAAATGAGGCAGTCGTAATATTGAACAATTACCGCCAAGGTGATTGGAAGCCCTATCTATATCATACCGTTGATGGTGGAAAGACCTGGAAAAACCTGGTCTCAGAAGAGAAGGTATGGGGCTATTGTCTGAGTGTTGTTCAGGACCCGGTTCAGGAAGATCTCCTGTTCCTCGGTACCGAATTCCACCTGTATGTTAGCTTTGATAAGGGGACTACCTGGAATAAATGGACGGAAGGATATCCTACTGTTTCCACCATGGACTTGAAAATCCAGGAAAGGGAAGCTGACCTCATCATCGGTACATTTGGAAGAGCGGCCTGGGTGATCGATGATATCAGGCCACTAAGGGCGATCGCTGCCGATGGTGCCGTTGTAAATTCCGATCTGATCGCATTCGATCCTCCCACGGCCTATAATGTGGAAACCAAGGGACCAAGGGGGTATTTCGCTGCCTCAAATGATATGTTCTCCGGACAGAACAGATGGACTCAGGCCAGGATCCGGTATTTCGTGAAGGAGGGTAAAAAGGCTGAAGCCAGGAAAAAGCAAAAACCTTCCACCGACAAAAAGGAAGAGAAACCCAAAGCTAAAAAACCGAAAAAAGGAGCCAATCCTGATAGTGTTTACCTAAGGATCTATGATGGTGATCGACTGATCCGGACCTTGAGACAATACCCGGATTCCGGGGTGAACACCATTTATTGGGGCATGAATGAGAAAGGTCCTTACTGGCCTTCCTGGGATGATCCGGACAGATCAGGTCCTGAAAGACCGGGAAACAGTGTAAGGCCAGGAAAGTATCGTCTTGAACTTAAGTATGGAGAGGCTACGGCCAACTCGGAAATTGAGGTGGTTTGGGATCCAAGGGTTGATATTTCAGATCAGGACATTGAAGCTTTGATCTCGATACAAAAACAGGTCGAGAAACTTATCGGCCAAACCGCAGCCATGATGGACCTGCTCCGAGATACCAAGAAGGAGACCGACAAGGTCAGCAAGCTGATGCCTAAGGATGATAAGGACACTACCTATGCCGATCTCAAAAAGGAGATCAAAACGGTCAATGATTCTTTGAATAACCTCATGGAAATGGTCATGGGAAAAAGGGAAACAAAGGGCATTGTTCGATGGGGACATAAGATCTGGCATAAGGTGAGTCAGGCCAATGGCTCGATTTACACCGCACTTGATCCCCCGGGACAGAACCAAAAGCTTCTTCTTGAAGATGGTAAAAAGGCCTATAACAAGGGTGTGGAAAGAATAGACAAATTCATGAAGGAGACCTACGATCCCTTCAGGGAGCATGTAAAGGAAGCCAACCTAAGCCCATTCGGAGATCTAAAATCACTCGAAAGATTGGAATAATGAATCAAGGGAAGGTTAAAACAATCTTCCCTTTTTTCTTACCCTGTTTCCTGGCTTTGATCATTAATGGGGTTTCCGGGATAAATATATCGTATCTTGCGGCCGAATTGCCGTAGGAGGGATTTTAGCTCATTTTAGCAAGGAAAACCCTCAAAAACCGGCTTTTTTATAGGCCCATGAATACAGTCGTTGAGAAGCAGGAATATTTCCGCGAAAAAATTCCTTTCCAAAAAGTCACCTTTGAAAAACTTCAGGTGAAAAGTTTTCAAAAGGACGTAATGGACAGGGTGGACCAGTATTTCAAAACCAATAACATTTCAAAAAATGCCAATTCCGAAATGGTTTTAAAGACCATTTTGATCCTGTCCGGTTGGATGGGAACCTATTTCCTGATCCTGTCGAACATGATCAGCCCCATGGGTATGTTATTGCTGGCCTTGCTTCATGGTTTTTTCACGGCTATGATCGGGTTGAATATCGGTCATGATGCAATTCATGGATCCTATACGAAGAATTCCAAATTGAATAAGAGGATTGGTGTGTTTTTCAATCTGGTTGGCGCCAACGATTATGTTTGGAGCATCAGTCATAACATCGTTCACCATACCTATACCAACATCCCTCACCATGATGAGGACCTGAATCAGCCTCCGATCTTAAGGATGGAGCCCACCCAGAAACTCTGGTGGGTTCACAGGTTTCAGCATATCTATGCATTCGTACTGTATTGTTTTGCTTCGATTTCCTGGGTTTTTGTAAAGGATTATGTCAAGTTTTTCCAGCACCAACTGGGAGGGCATTACCGCAAAACCTTCCCAAGGAATGAGATGTTCCGCTTGTTTTTCTACAAAGCGATTTATTACACCTTATTCCTGGTCATTCCACTGTTGGTGATCGAACTTCCATGGTATTGGATTCTGATGGGTTTTGTCCTGGCACATTTTGTTGAGGGCTTCACCATGGCCGTGATCTTTATGCTTGCCCATGTGGTTGAAGGTACTGCCTTCCCTGAACCAAAAGAGGGAAGAATTGATATGCCCTGGGCGGATTTTCAAATGTATACAACAGCGGATTTCGCCATAAAGAATCCTGTGGTCAATTATTTGTTTGGTGGCCTGAATTTCCAGGTTGAGCACCATCTTTTTCCGAAGGTCTGTCATGTTCATTACCCGAAAATCGCTCCCATCGTTAAGCAGACCGCAAAGGATCATGGCCTTCCATATCTGGAGCATGAAACCTTTTTTGGAGCTATCGCATCCCATACAAGGGTTCTGAAAAAATTCGGCTCACCACCCAAGGACTAGTCTTCCCATATTCTTTCCATGGCATCAAAAAAAAGAATCAGATCATTTGTCGTCCTTTTTGTAATCGCTGTGGGCATTGGGGCCTGGTATGTTTCAGGTAATAGGGCGGATAAGAGATACGAAAGCAAGGGCAAGGAGTTTTCGGTTCCGTTCAAAAAGGAAGGAACGATGGAGTTTCTTAAAACCGACAGCAGTCTGATCCGTCGATTGGATCTGGAGATTGCCGACACCGAAGCTCAAAGGGTTCAGGGCCTGATGTATCGGGGAACCATGAATGATGATCAGGCCATGCTTTTTATTTTTGACGATGAGGAGACCCGAACCTTTTGGATGAAGAACACTTACATTTCACTCGATCTTCTCTTTGCAGCGGAAGATGGCAGGATCGTATCGATTTCAAGGAACACCATGCCTTATTCCGAGGCTCCCGTCACCAGCAGGGGAAAAGCCAAATATGTGATCGAGGTGGTTGCGGGCTTTTGCGACCAGTATGGAGTTCAGGAGGGGGATCTATTCGCCTTTGAAAGGCAATAAAAAACCCGGAAACCTGTAAAAGCCTCCGGGTCTTTTTAAGACTACCTCTTTATTTTATTTGGAAGCTTCTTCCATTGGAGTCACGGACACATAAGATCTCTTGCTGGCAGTCTTCTTAAACTCAACAATGCCATCGGCCAATGCGAACAAGGTATGGTCTTTTCCAAGTCCGACGTTGTTTCCGGCATGGTGCTGGGTTCCTCTTTGTCGAACCAGGATATTTCCTGCCTTCGCGAACTGACCTCCGAAGATCTTAACACCGAGTCGTTTACTTTCCGACTCTCTTCCGTTCTTACTACTTCCTGCTCCTTTTTTGTGTGCCATGGTGTTTTATTTTATGGTTTCGATCAGAACCTGTGTATAGTTCTGACGATGACCATTTTTTACTTTGTATCCTTTTCTTCTCTTTCTTTTGAAGACAACCACTTTGTCTCCTTTGACATGAGCTTCGATTTTTCCTGTAACCTTAGCTCCTTTGATCGTGGGCGTTCCCACCTGAGGCTTGCCATCCTTTTCAACGAAAAGAACTTTATCGAACTCAACTTTTGAGCCTTCCTTACCTTCTAACTTGTCGGTAACGATGCTCTGCTTGTTTTCGACTTTGTATTGCTTGCCTGCTATTTCTACAATTGCGTACATCTCAAGCCATTTTTGAAAAACGGAGTGCAAAGATAAAGGTCTATTTTTTCTTTAACAATACCTGTGGATGAACAAATAGTTGTTTGTACTGATTTTCAAACAATTAACAAAGTTATGCACAGGACAATTTTGAAAGCATATAATTGATTAACAATTCTAAGTTATTTGTTTTCAAGGTATTATCACACTTATCCACATTTCAACATGTTTATAAGTGTGGAAAATTTTTTTTCCCAAAAGACTTTGACTTAAGAACCACGTTTTTAATATTTGTATCCGCCTGACGCCGGATTACACTTTTACCTAATTTCTGATTTAACCTTCTAACCAGGAGTCAAAAAATCCCTTGATTCCAGGACGGGGAGACTACGATTTTTTAAATAAATAGATGTGCAAGTACCATGAACCACCAGGATGAGATTTTATTAAGACAAGACAAGGGTGACAGCAGCAGATTTGTATTATTCCCTATCCAGTACACCGACATTTGGGAAATGTATAAGAAGGCGGAAGCCAGTTTTTGGACTGCCGAAGAGATCGATTTAAGCTCAGACCTTTCAGATTGGCAAAAACTCAACGATGGTGAAAGACACTTCCTTTCCCATGTTTTGGCCTTTTTCGCCGCGAGCGACGGCATCGTTAACGAGAACCTAGCAGAGAACTTTCTTCACGAAGTTCAATTCCCCGAAGCCAAATGTTTTTACGGTTTCCAAATCATGATGGAAAACATCCACTCGGAAACATATTCCCTGTTGATCGATACCTTGATCAAGGACTCGAAGGAAAAGGACCACTTATTTAACGCATTGGACAATGTGCCTGCGGTGAAGAAAAAGGGGGAATGGGCTCTGAAATGGATTGAGAATGGAACCTTTATTGAAAGGCTGCTTGCCTTCGCCGCAGTTGAAGGAATTTTCTTTTCAGGAAGCTTTTGCTCCATATTCTGGATGAAGAAAAGGGGGCTTATGCCGGGATTGAGTTTTTCCAATGAATTGATCTCCAGAGATGAGGGGCTCCACTGCGATTTTGCCTGCCTTCTTTATACCAAGTACATCAAGAACAAACTTCCTGAAGATAAGGTGAAGGAGATCATTCTTGATGCCGTGGAGATCGAAAAGGAGTTTATTACCGATGCCCTTCCTGTAGATCTGATCGGAATGAATTCAAAACTGATGAGCCAATACATTGAATTCGTGGCTGACAGGCTTTTACTTGAACTTGGTTGTAGCAAGGCATTCAATTCAAGTAATCCATTTGACTTTATGGATATGATTTCCCTCCAGGGAAAAACCAACTTCTTCGAAAAGCGTGTTGCTGAATACCAGAAAGCCGGGGTTATGGATAATGGAGAAGGAAACAAATTTTCATTGAACGAAGACTTTTAAAAATTAACTACCAAATCAAAATTTCATGCTAGTAATTAAAAGGGATGGACGGAAAGAAACCGTTCGATTCGATAAGATCACAGCAAGAATTGAAAAACTATGTGGGGGGCTAGACCTGAACTATGTAGATCCTCATTCTGTAGCTAAAAAAGTAATCGATGGTTTGTATGATGGAGTGACTACGGTTGCTTTGGATCATCTGGCAGCTGAAACCTGCGCAACCATGGCCACCAAACATCCGGATTATGCAAAGCTTGCAGCCCGGATCGAGGTGTCAAACCTGCATAAGGAAACCGAAACCTCCTTTTTCAATACCATGAAAAGGTTGTATACCTATGTGGATCCGAAAACGGGTGAAAACGCCCCTCTCCTTTCCAAGGAGACCTTTGGTGCCATTCAAAAACATGCAGCCAGGCTTGATGAAGCCATAGACTTCAGCAGGGATTATGAGTACGATTTTTTTGGGTTCAAAACCCTGGAGCGTTCTTACCTGATGAAGCTTGACGGAAGAGTTGTTGAAAGACCCCAACATATGCTGATGAGGGTGTCTGTTGGGATTCATGGTGAGGCCATAGATAAGGCCATCGAGACTTACAACCTGATGTCAGAAAAGTGGTTTACCCATGCAACACCAACCCTTTTCAATGCCGGTACTCCAAAACCTCAGCTTTCTTCCTGCTTCCTGTTGTCAATGCAGGATGACAGTATCGATGGAATTTACGATACCCTAAAACAAACCGCGAAGATCAGCCAATCGGCAGGAGGAATTGGGTTGAGCATCCATAATGTGAGGGCCAAGGGTTCTTATATCCGGGGAACAAATGGAACCTCCAATGGAATTGTTCCCATGCTGAGAAATTTTGATATGACAGCCAGGTATGTTGATCAGGGTGGTGGAAAGAGGAAAGGATCCTTTGCGGTGTATATTGAACCCTGGCATGCCGATATCGATTCCTTCCTTGATCTCAAAAAGAACCATGGAAAGGAAGAGCTTCGTGCCCGAGACCTTTTCTATGCTTTATGGGTTCCGGACCTGTTTATGAAAAGGGTGGAGAACAATGATGTATGGTCTCTTTTTTGCCCGAATGAAGCCCCAGGACTTTACGATTCCTACGGTGAGGAATTTGAAAAACTCTATGAGAAGTATGAAAGGGATGGGAAGTACAGGGAGCAAATGAGAGCCCAGGACCTTTGGTTCAAGATCCTTGAATCCCAAACAGAGACAGGAACGCCTTACATGCTTTTCAAGGACCACGCCAACAGGAAATCAAACCAAAAAAATCTTGGAACGATCAGATCATCAAATCTTTGCACCGAGATTTTGGAATATACCTCCAAAGATGAGGTAGCGGTTTGCAATCTGGCCTCTTTGGCCTTGCCAAGGTTTGTGAAGGATGGTGAATTCGATCACCAAAGGCTGTATGATATCGCTTATGTGGCAGCGAGCAATCTCAATAAGGTAATTGATGTTAATTATTACCCTGTCGAGGAAGCGCGTCGCTCCAACATGAGGCATAGGCCAATCGGAATTGGTGTTCAGGGTCTTGCAGACACCTTTATCCTGTTAAAGATGCCTTTTGATTCTCCGAAGGCCAGGCAATTGAACAAGGAGATCTTCGAGACCATCTACTTTGCCGCCATGACTGCAAGTAAGGATCTTGCGATCAAGGATGGTCCATATGAAACTTTCCAAGGAAGCCCGGTATCAAAGGGTATCTTCCAATTCGACATGTGGGGGGTTACTCCGGATTCCGGACGATGGAACTGGGAAGAGCTGAAAAGGGAAGTGAAAAAGCATGGTGTTCGAAATTCACTCCTTTTGGCTCCAATGCCAACAGCGTCCACAGCTCAGATCCTGGGTAATTGCGAAGCTTTTGAGCCATATACATCAAACCTCTATTTGAGAAGGGTTCTTTCCGGCGAGTTTGTTGTCGTAAACAAGCATCTGCTCAGAGACCTGATCAAAGAGGGACTTTGGAGTGAGGATATGAAGCAAAAGATCATGGTCAACAATGGATCCATCCAGGAGATCAAGGAAATCCCGGAGCACATCCGTGATCTATATAAAACGGTATGGGAGATCTCTCAAAAGGATATCATCGATATGGCTGCAGACAGGGGAGCTTATATCTGTCAGAGCCAAAGCTTGAATATCCATATGCAGAACCCAAACTTCGGAAAGCTGACCTCCATGCATTTCTATGCCTGGAAAAAAGGTCTAAAGACGGGAATGTATTACTTGAGAACCAAGAGCGCGGCAGACGCCATCAAGTTTACAATCCAGAAAGAGAACAAGCAGGTGGTTGGAGCAGCGGCGAATAGTGTGCAGAGCGGAGCTCAAACCGAAGCGGATGTCAGGGAACAAAACGCAGCCGATATGGCCTGCTCTTTGGATAACCCCGATGAGTGCGAAGCCTGCGGAAGTTAAAATTTCATAGCTGTTGTAACAAAAAGGGCCCCGTTAGTGATGGGGCTTTTTTTAGTTCACTTTTAAGATATCGGTAGGAGTCCTCACAAGGACCGCTTTTTTGCCCATTACCGCTACAGGTCCCTGAAGGATCTGAGGTGTGTGGCAAAGGATCTCAAGCATTCCGGTCATCGCAATTTCATGTCCCCGAATGTGCTGCTCATAGTATTGAGAACTGCGGTCCATGATATCCTTTGGGGTCCTTTTCATGAGATTAAGAATCTCCTTCCATTGGGTATTACTCAAGGCCTGTCGATTCCAATCCACATCCAGAATATGACTGGTCAAAGATTTCCCATAGGCAAGTGTTTGCTTACCGATATTGCTCTTTGGGTCATAATAGAGGAACAGTTCGTTATCTCTGAGCTTCATCCCTTTGGCTTTTAGGGCTTGATAAGTTAATGATTTTCAGAAGATTTCTCAAAAGCCGAGTCTAGGAGCTCAGCGAGTAGCCTTTTACCATCAGGCCGATCTCAACTCCAGCGGTTGGATCTTCTTCCATCAAATTGCCGATCACAATAAAATCAGCTCCGGATTCCAGAATATGTTCAGCCGAGTCCGCGTCCCTGATCCCGCCGCCGACAATAAGCGGAAGGGAGGTGTTTTGTCTGACCGCGGAGATCATTTCTCCGGGCACGGGTCCATCAGCTCCCGAGCCAGCATCAAGGTAGGTCATTCTCTTTCCCTGATATTCTCCCGCAAGGGCGGTAGCCGCAGCAATATCCGGTTTGTTGGCGGGGATGGGTGATGTATGACTGATGTACTCAGCGGTTGTTTGTCTTCCTGTTCCGATCAGAAGATAGCTTGTTGGCAATACCTCGAGATTTGATCTTTTTAAAAACGGAGCCGCTGTTACATGTTGACCGATCAAAAAGTCCGGGTTTCTTCCGGAAAGAAGCGACAGAAAAAGAATACCATCGGCTGCAGGGTTTATATGCATGCTGTTGGCCGGAAAGATCACTACCCTTAGGCCGGTTTTTTCCCTGATCTTTTCAATTTGTGCAGTATTGAGCTCCTTTTGTGTGAGGCTGCCTCCAAGTAGGATAATGTCGGCAAACTCCCTGGCAAACTCCATTCTTTCCTCGAAGAAGGTGCCTTCAAGCTTATCCGGATCCAAAAGCAGGATGAGCCCTTTCCTGCCCTGAGAACTGTGATCATCAATTCTGTCCTGCAGGTACCCCATTTTTTACTTCTTCTTTCTCATCATTTTCCTCCGGCCTCCGCAACAAGTCTACGACAACCTTGGCAGCAATCGGGCTGAGTGCCTTGATCACTGCCTTACCCACTTTTCCTTTTTTTCTTTTTTTGCCTCCTACAAGATTTGCCAGTCCTGCGCCCAAGCTCCAGACACCAAAACCGGCAACCAAGGCGATCAACAGATCTTTAAGTACTTCGGCAGACTCAAGCTTGACGTCCTCGAAATTGTCTTGTATCTCGTTCAGGTAGCGATCCGACCTGGCTTTAAGCTCGTTTTTTTTATCCTGAAGACCTCCCATGATTTCAATCTGTCACTAAAAATTCAATGATCTTCTGAAGGAAATCGTTTCCGGATCTTGTGAATTTCAGCAGCATGATGCTGATGATCTTCAGGAGGAAAACACCTCCAACGATCAACCATCCCAGGTAGGTAGAGTCCAGCAGTTCATTCAGCCAAAAAGCGACCCCTATCCCGGCAAAAAACACAAAAAAAGTGGCGAGCATTAGGATCATGGTCAACATGGCCGTTCTGATCAGCAGGCCGACGAATTCCTCCCTGATTTCCAGTTTGACAAGTTCTAACCTTGTTTCAAGGTAGCCTGAAATGGACTCAATGAGCTTATCTATGCTTTCAATCTTCACTTTTGACCGTTTGGCCAAATATCGAAAAAATAATGTCCACTAACGATTGAATTCCATTCCACCCGATAGAAAAATGAGCAGAAAGGGCAACAGAAAAAAGACCACAATTACGTAGACAAAGCCCAAAAGTCTTTCCCTGTAAACCATGTCTCCAAGCTTAAGTGATAAAAAGGAGTGAAGCTTTCCCAGGGGAGTTCCGGGGACAAACAGCAATGCGCATATGAGGTTGAAGATCAGGTGAACAAAAGCGATCTCCCGGGCTTCGATGGATTGCTGAAGAGAGGCGATCAAGGCCGTTAAGGTTGTTCCGATATTTGCCCCGATGATGAACGGAACCGCTTTTCCGTAGGCGACTTTCCCTGTTGCCACCAAGGGAACTGTCAATGAAGTGGTCAATGAGCTTGATTGGACCATAGCCGTAGAGAAGACCCCCCAGCCAAAGGCCTTTCTTTTGTTCCCAAAGAAGTTTTCCTCAAACTGCCTTTGGCTGTCTTTTACGAAGAGTACTCGGATCAGGATCGCCATCCATCTGATACTTAGAAATATAAGGATCACAGCAAGGATCAATGGTATCCAGGTAAAATTCCCAAAGAGGTATGTGACAAACTCACTTATCTTTTCAAATCGGCCGGGGCTGATATCGCTCAAGCCCGGAATCCGTTTTGTTCCTAGGTCTATAAGTCCGCCAATCCACTTGGCAGGGGTGGAAAGTATTCCAAAATATATCTCCAAAGGAAAAAGCACGGCAGTACCCAGGAGATTAAATAGGTCATGGGTAGTTCCAGTTGCAAAAGCTCTGCGGAATTGGGATCTGCTTGTAATATGTGCCAAAGCAACAAGCGTGCTGGTCAGGCAGGTACCGATATTCGCTCCCATAATGATCGGAATGGCGCTTGAAAAAGAAAGTGTTCCCGCCCCAACCAACGCCACGGTCATCGACGTGACAGTGGAACTGCTTTGAATGATGGCGCTGGATAGCAGACCTATAAAAAGAGAAATAAATGGATTCGAAGTGGCCTCAAAAAGCTGCTCTGCAAATCCCGTACCCAGGCCTTTTGCTGAAAAGCTTAAAAGGCTCACGGCAAACAAAAAAAGCCATACCGAAAACCCCAGGAGAACTATGTTGGTCCATAATCTTTCTTTCATCAAAAGCTAAGTCGGGCCTGGAGAGGAAATTAAGGAAGGGCGCAAAAATGTAAAAAAATACTGATTGGGATGTTAAGGATTCTTCAAATCACGGCTTCGCATTTCTTCACCCAATTCCATGATCTGCCTTGTGAAGTTTTCATAGAGATCAACGAGTTCCGCATTTCCCTCGAGCATCTTCAGGTGTTCATTGATCACCTCAAAATCTTTTCTCAGGGCAGGGCCGGTTTGTGATCTCTCCGGCCCCAGATCAAAGGCCTTTTGAATGGTCCAAAGAACTAGAGGTTTCAAGACAGAAAGGTTCAGCTGCTCTTGTTCGAGCTGGTTATTGGCAATGGTTAGGAGGTGGTTGATGAAATTGGACCCGAAAACCGCCGAAAGGTGAATTTTTTTCCGGCTGTCACTTGAAACCTTCAGCACCTGCTGACTCAGGGAACTTGCCAATGACTCCAGTGACTCATAGCCATGATAATCATTGGCTTCTAACAGAATAGGAATTCCTTTGAAATCGGAATAC
>JANQHS010000332.1 GCA_028282565.1 Cytophagales bacterium
TCTTCCACCAGCTTTTGTTTCTGATCCAGTCTTTTCCGTTCCGGGGTCATAGGCCCTCCTTTCAGCTCTTCCATCTGAAGTGCTAGTTTGTAGAGCAGCTCTTCGAGGCCTTCCAATAAAACTGGTACGTGTTTTGAATCGATACGGATCACAGCTTTCCTTAAAATCAATTAATGATCTGGACTGTTAAATCTAAAAAATTGAATTCTAATATATCGGCCATGAAAACTTTGTTGTTCAACTTTTTGTTTTTTTCGCTTAGCCTCATCCCGGTTTTGGGAATGAGCCACACTAAAAATAGACCAATGACAGAAACCGCTACTCTGGGTGCAGGATGCTTCTGGTGCGTGGAAGCGATCTTTGAAGAATTAAATGGTGTAAGCAGCGTAACCTCGGGTTATACAGGAGGTTCCGTGAAGAACCCAAGCTACAAGGAGGTCTGCAATGGAACGACCGGACATGCGGAAGTGGCCCAAATTGTATTTGATCCGAATGTGATCAGCTTCACTGAGATCCTTGAGGTCTTCTGGCAAACACATGACCCCACCACTTTGAACCGCCAGGGTGCGGATGTAGGCACCCAATACCGATCCGCCATCTTCTATCATAATCAGGAACAAAAAACCATAGCGGAAGGATTGAAAAAGGAATTGGATGCCTCAGGTGCTTGGGATAACCCCATCGTCACTGAGATCTCAGCGATATCAGAATTTTATCCAGCAGAGGAATATCATCAGGAGTATTACCAGAACAACCCCAATGCCGGCTATTGCAGCTATGTGATCCGACCAAAAGTTGAAAAGTTCCGCAAGGTATTTGCCGATAAGCTGAAGGATTGAAAGGGGATCGAAAGCCTCTTTACTTGGTCGCGGTTATTCCGCCGGAAGAACATCTGGAAAAGTATCAGCGGGTCAGACTTCACTTCAAGGAAAGATTCAGGACCTTTTCGGCTCTCAGGTCTCCCCCGCACATCACCCTGATCCCCCCGTTTCGATTGGGGGAAAAAGACTCGCCAAAATGCAGTTGCTGCTAAAGTCAGCGGTGCAACCCTATTCTTCATTTACAATTCGGGTGCTCGGCTATGGAAAATTTGATCGCCGCGTAATTTATGCCAAACCGGTTTTTTCCGCTGAGCTGGAAAACCTGAAAAAAGAACTTGACCGCATCACACTCGAAACCGATCCTCGAAAACTCCAAAATGACCATAGACCCTTTCAGCCGCATATCACCCTGGCCTTTCGTGACCTGAAAGAAAAATACTTTGATCAAGCCTGGACTTCACTTGTTGATTTTCCCCTTAAAGATGAATTCTCTGTGGACAGGATCCACCTCCTACACCTGGCAAAAGGCAAATGGTTGATCAAGGAATCCTTTCAGCTTGAAGGATAGTGGCAATCTGTCAGTCTTTTGATGCTGGCCCAAAAAATGCTCTGGCTTTCTGAAAAAAGAGATCATGAATTTCAATAAAGAGGTGATAGAAGAAAGCAAGAAGAGGCCGGTCATGGTCGACTTCTGGGCCCCATGGTGCGGGCCCTGCCAATTTCTGGGGCCTTCGCTGGAAGAATTGGAAAGAGAGGGGAAAGGAAAATGGAAATTGGTCAAAGTCAATACGGACGAAATCCAGGAACTGGCGTCAAAATACGGGATCAGAGGCATTCCGGATGTAAGATTATTTGTGAATGGAGAATCCGTGGCCCAATTCACTGGGGCACTTCCGAAACATCAGGTACAGCAATGGTTGGATAAAAACCTTCCTGACCATCGTGAAAAGGAGCTTCAAGCAATCCTGGCAGCGATGAACGGCTGTTCAGCCCAACTTCAGGAGTTTGTCAGCAGGAACCCTGACATGCCCTCCGCATCCCTGGCTCTTGCCGAAAAGGTTCTTCTGGAAAACCCGGAACTAGCCACTCAAATGTTAAAGAGGATCCCACCGGTCAATGAGCATTATCAAAAGGCCCAAAACCTCATTCCGCTTACACAACTCCTGAACTTTGAGAAGCAGGAAAACGATATCGGTGCACTGATCTTCAAGGCCAAGGAGTCAGTACTCAACGCGGATTTTGAAACGGCCATCATTTCTCTTATAGAGGCAGTAAGGCTGGAAAAGAGTTTCTATGACGAGCTCGCACGTAAGGCCACAATAGCCCTTTTCAACTATCTGGGAGATCAAAATGAGCTGACCAAGAAATACCGGCGTCAGTTCGACATGGCACTTTATTAGCCTTTGATAAGAGCGCATGGAGTTTGGAGAATTCTCGATATCTCCGAACTTGGTAATGTAAATCTGCATACTTCGCTATGGGTCGAAATCTTATAGGTCTGGCAGCCGGGTTGATCTCGGCTATGTTTGTGATCTTTCTGGTCGAAAAAATGGGGCATGCCATTTATCCTCCTCCCGAAGGGCTGGATATGTCGGATCCGGAAATCTGGAAAGAACATATCGCAACAGTCCCAACCGGAGCCTTGGTCATTGTGCTACTGGCTTATGTCATCGGTTCAACTGCAGGAGGATTTATCATAGGAGTGATCGGGGGGAAATACAGCAAAATCTTTTCCCTGGTATTGGGAGCGATCCTTTTGATCCTTGGCCTGATCAATCTGATTATTTTGCCCGGCCATCCTGTATGGTTCTGGATTCTTAGCCTTGGGCTATATATACCTTTCTGTTACTACGGGCTGGTACTGAGTCGGAAAATCCCCGAAAGAAACTCCGGCGAAATTCCAAACTAAGGCCAGGCTCTGAAAACTTTTCATGCTGGCCGGCGTATGCATCTTTGTATTCGGTGTTCTGATGGCGTTTTTTTGGCAAGCAACTGAATTGGTTTGGTAACCTTCGGTGAGATTTTCGAATCAAAAGGGAAGCCTTTACTTTCTATTTCGCATCGAGTTCAATGATACTCCTAAGCGTCATTGGAAGCCTGGTCATCTGGCTGATCGGAAGATCCATTTAAGCTGTGATGATATTTGGCGACAAACAAATTAATTTTCAGAGTGTTATTTTCGCAATCCCTAAACTGAAAATATGAGCAAACGACTTTCAATACTACTCCTTTCATTCCTATTCGTTTCAAACCTTTTTGCGGTTGATAGGTATAACCTATTTCTCAAAGCAGGGAATTTTGTTCCTGAAGAGAACTTTAAATCGGAGATCAGCAATTCTGTCAGCGGACAATCCGGATATTACATCGTACAGTTTTACGATATCCCTACTGGTGAAGAACAGGATCTGATCCAATCCACAGGCATCACCCTATACGACTACCTTCCGGAAAGAGCATTTTATGCAAGGATTCCGGCCTCCTATGATTTCTCAAAGCTTGGAAGTCATGGGGTAAGGAGCGTAGTCCCCTTGCAGGCCTCGTTCAAGTCAAGGCCCGCCTTTCTCGGAGAGATTCCGGATTACTGCAGAGAGGGCCGTAAAGATGTTAGGGTGTCAGTGGCCCTTTGGGATGATCAGGTAATCCCTCAATTTGTTTCGGATCTAAGGAAGATCGGCGGAAGCTTCAAGGAGGAAAAGATCTACAATAGCTTTTATGAAGTCCTGGTTCCAGAGAAGAAAAGAGCTGAACTATTGGCTATTCAGGGATTGAAATTTGCCGAATTTGGCGATGGCCCATCCGTTCCCGATGATGTCCAGGGAAGGACATTGAACAGGGTAAACAGTATTCAAAACCCAATGAACGGTATGAACTTTGACGGAAGCGGAGTGAGTGTTTCACTGATGGATGATGGCATCGTGGGTCCTCATATTGATCTGCAGGGAAGGATCTTCGACCAATCCACTAGCAATGGTGGTTCTCATGGTGACGGAACCGTAGGAATCGTAATGGGAGCAGGGAACATCAACCCTAACAATGTGGGAATGGCACCAAGGTCGACCATGATCTATTACCCATACAGCCTGAACTCCACGGGTTATCCCCATGTCAACAATATCGAAACCAACCACGATACAGCCGGAACGATACTAACCTCATCGTCCTATAGCAACTATGCGCCAAATGCCGTGGGAGGACAATACAACAATTACGCAGCCGGTCTTGATGGCAAGATCTATGACAATCCCTGGTTCTCATCTATCTTTTCTGCAGGAAATGTGAGTTCGGCAAATTATTCCCAGACCTATCCGAACACCAATTCTCCCTGGGCGACCATCTCGGGATCCCAAAAGGCCTCCAAGAATTCCATTTGTGTTGCCAACCTTGATTTCCAGGACCAGTTGATCACCTCAAGTTCAAGGGGGCCGGCAGGCGACGGAAGGATCAAGCCAGATATTGCAGCGTATGGATCGGGACAGATCTCTCTTGGAAATTCCCCGAATACATATCAAACCTTCGGTGGCACATCAGCAGCCTGTCCGGGTATAGCTGGGGTTATCACAACCCTTTATCATGCATACAGGGAATATAATGGTGGTCAGGACCCGGATGCGGGGCTGATCAAAGCTGCCATGCTAAACACCGCCGAAGATCTTGGAAACCCCGGACCGGATTATTTCTACGGATGGGGAAGAGCAAATGCTCTGAGGGTTGTGAGGACCTTCCAGAACAACCAATTCCTGAAAGACTCTGTCTCTCAGAATGGCACCAATCAGCATGTGATCAATGTTCCTGCCAATACCGAAGAGGTCAGGGTAATGGTGCTCTGGATGGACCCTGCCGGAACAATTGGATCTACAAAGCACCTCGTCAATGACCTGGATATCGAAATGGAAACCCCTTCGTCCAGTGTATTTCTGCCCTGGGCCCTGGACCATAGAGATATGGCAAGCGCTCTTTCCGCTCCGGCAACAAGGGCGATCGATTCGGTCAACAATATGGAGCAGGTGACCATCCCGACTCCTGCAGCCGGTGCATATACCGTTCGCGTCAAGGGTAAAGGAGTTCCCACCGGACCACAGGTTTATCACCTGGTCTATGAGTTCAGAACCGCAAAGCCGGAGATCACCTATCCTATGGGTGGTGAGAACTTCCTTCCGAATACAACAGAATCCATTCGTTGGGACGGCAGCAGCAACGGGGGTACTTATGATCTTTTTTACTCGGTGGACGATGGCGCC
The DNA here is from genome assembly GCA_028282565.1 of Cytophagales bacterium. GTDB lineage: Bacteria > Bacteroidota > Bacteroidia > Cytophagales > CCMP332 > JANQHS01. The sequence continues at coordinate 5,060 of JANQHS010000332.1, forward strand.
ACATGGTCTTCCATTGTTTCCAATGTGCCCGCAAGCCGGAGATCACAAAACTGGTTCGTGCCTTCCGCAAATACCGACCATGCCCTGATCAGGATCACGAATTCCTCATCAGCGGATACAATGGATTTCAACTTCACGATTCGTGCAAGGCCAAACATTAGTTTTTCAGCGGTGTGCAACGATTCAGCCCAACTTTCCTGGCCTTCAATACCAGGGGCTCTTGGTTATGTGATCCGAGGGTTAGGTGCAAAATATATGGATTCCATAGGGTATACCACCGGTACGTCCTGGTGGGTAACAACTCCCATAAGTTCCAATACTGACTGGTTCACAGTGAATACAGTTGGTATCAACGGAGAAGGTACAAGGGCGATCGCCATTCGCCCACCCAACACGGTTTCAAATTGCCCTGAAAGTCCGATCGCTGAATTTTCCGCACAAACCAAAAACACCTGTGTTGGCAAGCCGGTCGCTTTTATGGACGAGTCGATCAATGTCACTACAAGCTGGCAGTGGAATATCACACCGGCAACCCATACTTATGTCAATGGCACCTCAGCGACTTCACAAAATCCTGAAGTGACTTTCGATGCCCCGGGTTCCTACAATGTGACCCTCGATGCCACAAATTCCAATGGAACCGGATCGATCACCAAAAACAATTATGTGACGACGATTACGGGTGATCCGACTCCGCTAAACGAAGGATTCCAGGGTTCATTGCCTCCGGGATCATGGGAGCTTGAAAATCCGAACGGTGATATCACCTGGGAAAGGTCGACCAGTATCGCAGGCATCAACGGGCTTTCCAGAACGGCATTTATCCCCTATTTCTTCCTGAACGCCGTTGGAAGAGAAGACATCCTAAAAACGCATATCATGGACCTCACGGGAATCAACAACCCCAAGCTGGTCTTCGAGGTTGCCAACGCTCAAAGGGTGGCTACAGTAGGGCCGACTCTTAGGATCGATGTTTCAACGGATTGCGGCACCACATTCCAAGCTACCGGTTATGAAAAAACCGGCGAGGATCTGGCAACGGTCACAGGAGCTTTCAATACTTCCTGGATCCCCGGATCGGCATCGGAATGGCGTTCAGATACTGTAAGCCTGAATGCATTCAAGACAGACAAGGTTCAGGTTGCCATAGTCGGTGTGTCGGCGGTGATCATGAACAACCTCTATATCGATAACGTGAGAATAATCGACGGAGGACCAACCGGACTCCAGGGTTCGGTCAGCCAGACTTCTGTCAAAATATATCCCAATCCGGCGGCGGATCAGTTGTTCATTCAGGGAGTTGAGGGATATGAGTTTGCTGAGTATTCAATTTTTGATATCTCCGGCAAAGAACTGATCCGCGAGACGTCATCATTCACAAGCTCCCAGGTGGTGGATATCACGGGGCTATCCTCGGGCACCTACATGATCCGTATCCAGGGACATGAAGGACCGCTGGTAAAAAAATTCCAGGTGGAATAAAAAAAACCCGCGAATTTAAAGCCCCGGGATAGCTAGTCTTTTCCGGGGTTTTTTTATTGCACGAGGACCATTTGAGGAATAGGTATAGGGGCCCTCGTTTCCAATTTGCCGAGGAATGCCTTTGGACGACAAACATAACTCGGCTTCAAATGTTATTTTCACAGGCCAATTCAAAAAAATATATGAGAAAACATCTGATTCTTTCACTCCTTTCGATAAGTCTGGTCTTCCATAGCTATGCGGGTTCCGAAGATTATGATCTGAGTTTTCAGTCAAGAACGATTTCTACCAAAGCCGATTTTAAACAATCAAAGAGGCTGGAACATGATCCTTCCGAAGTTGTAAACGGAAGGTATTTTAGAATAATCCAGTTTGACCGGGTTCCTGACAATGAGCAGAAAAGCAGGATGGAAAAGCTTGGATTGGAATTCCTATTGTACCAGCCGAGAAATGCCTATTTCGTCTCTATCCCTGTTGGCGTAAAGAAATCGCAGATCGAGGATTTCAATATCAGATCGATCATTCAATACCGGGCGGATTGGAAAATTCATGCTGACCTCGGTTCAGGCATTGTTCCGGACCACGCAAAAGCAGGAGGAAACAAGATATTCATCCAGGTTTCCTTCCCACCCCAGTACGATCCCCAAAGTTTTTCACAAAGACTTGAAGCCGAAGGCTACGAGTTGGTTCCCAACACCATTGGAATGGAATCTGTGGGTCTGGCGGTCAAAAGCAAAGACATAGAAAGCATAGCCGCACTCCCCTATGTGTATTTTATCTCCTACCCCGGCGTTCCGGGCGAGCCCGAGAACAATACGGCGCGAACTCTTATTCGCTCCAATGCTATTAGCCCTGACTACGGGGCCTCAAGAAATCTTGACGGTACGGGTGTGAACATTTACCTACAGGACAACAGTCCTTTGGGGGATCATATCGACCACTTCGGGCGTATCGACAATTCGCTGTTTGCCTCAGGATTCGTTGGAACCCATGGCTCTCATGTCTCGGGAACCATGCTTGGGGCAGGGAACCTGAATGCTTTGATGGAAGGAGTAGCCAGGGGTGCATTCGCGTATAACGACAACTACGATGTTTTTAACTATCTCAATGAACTACCTGGATTGGTGCAGGATAGCGGGGTTGTGATCACGCAGGCATCCTATGGGAATGGCTGTAATGCCGGTTATACTTCAATAACACGTGCCCTGGATCTTCAGGTGAATGCCTCACCTCAGCTTGTACACGTTTTTTCTACAGGCAATAGCGGAACCAGCAGTTGTGGAATCATTCAGGGCTGGGGAAATATTACCGGAGGACATAAATCAGGAAAAAACCAGATCTCCACAGCAGCGCTCGATCTAAATGGCGTAAGGGTTGGCTTCTCTTCCCGCGGCCCTGCTACGGATGGAAGGATCAAACCCGACATCGCCACTAAGGGAGGAAATGTGATGTCCACAGGTGCCAACAATTCCTATTATCAATCATCAGGAACCTCAATGGCCTCTCCCGGAGCTTCTGGCATCATGGCGCAGCTGTACCAGGCTTATCGTGAAATCAACAATGGGAATGATCCTTCTTCAGGCCTCATTAAGAGCATAGTATTGAATACGGCCGATGATATCGGAAACCCAGGCCCTGATTTTAGTCATGGCTGGGGACAGGTCAATGCAATCAGGGCGGTCGAATCAATTGAGAATATGACCTATTTCACCGGTTCTGCAAGCCAGGATGACTCCCTGATCTACACGCTTACCGTTCCGGCAGGCCTGGCTCAACTCAGGGTCATGGTATATTGGCCGGATGTCGCAGGGGCGATCAACGCAAATCCTGCTCTGGTGAATGATCTGGAGTTCAGGTTATATGATCCTTCAAATACCGAATACGAGCCGTGGATTCTGAACACCACGCCCACGGCAGCTGCTTTAAACAGCCCAGCCACAAGAGGAGCGGATCATCTGAACAACATGGAGCAGGTAACCCTCATAAACCCATCTGCCGGTACCTATACCATAGTTGTGAAAGGCCACTCTGTTCCTTTTGGCCCTCAAACATTCTTTGTGAATCATGTCTTTGACACTGACGATGTCAAAGTCACTTTTCCAATAGGGCGGGAATCCTTAGACCCCGGAGAGAATATTTTGATCCGCTGGGATGCCTTTGGAAACTCTGGCACTTTCAACGTTGAATACACCCTTGACAGTGGCCAAACCTGGAGCACCATCAACGGGAGTGTAGCAGCGAACAGAAGATATCTGAACTGGACGGCCCCTAACACTCCGGCACCATACGCCATGGTCAGAGTGACCAGGGGTGCAGATGTTGGAGTTTCTGAGCGCCCATTTTACATTATGGAAACGCCGGGAGGTCTTAATTGGACTGCCGGTTGCCCGGATTCCGCTCAGCTGAGCTGGACAGCGACCTCGAGCGCATTCGGATATGTCGGAAGGATGTTGACAGATAAGTATATGGACTCTGTTGGCTTCACTACAACAAATTCCATTTGGCTTCCTATTCCATCGTCTTCAACCGACACCTGGGCCACTGTGAATGCCGTTGCGATTGGAGATATAAAAAGCAAAAGGGCTTTGGCCATCCAATCTGTGGGAGGTATTTACAATTGCGCCGAATCACCTGCTCCTGAGTTCAGTTCCAATAACACCAATGTTTGCATCGGAAAGACCATTACCCTGGAGGACGAAACACCGCAAACTGTGACATCCTATCAATGGAGCATTAGTCCTTCCACGTTTCAATTTGTGAACGGGACCTCCGCGACCTCACCAAATCCCGATGTTCAGTTTCTGGCGCTGGATAATTATGATGTCACATTGCAGGGCGCAAATAGTAATGGTACGGGCTCGACAACAAAAAATAGTTATATCCAAACCCTAACAGGAGATCAGACACCCTTGAATGAGGATTTTGAAGGGGGCAGCTTTCCTCCGGCGAATTGGGAGATCGAAAATCCGGATGATAATCTGACATGGGTAGAGGGCCAATCGATCATCGACATCGACGGTTCTCCCTCAACCGTTTCATGGATCAATTTCTTTGACCAGATTTCCGGAAATGAGATCAACGAGTTGAAGACCAAAATCCTGGATCTGACAGGCTATACCAACCCGCTGTTGTTATTCGATCTGGCACATGCGTTAAGGGTTCCGACCATAGGCCCAACTTTGAGGGTAAAGGTTTCCGATGATTGTGGGGAAAACTTTGTTACCTCCAGTTATGAAAGAAGTGGGCTGGATCTGTCAACGACTTCGACCATCGCCTCGGGCACCCCATGGTTCCCGCAGTCCGGTAGCGACTGGGGAGTGGATTCCGTACGACTGGACAACTGGAAGGAGTCAGAGGTTCAGATTTCCTTTGAAACCCAAAGTGCTATCCTCGGAAACAACCTTTTCATAGATAATATAAGGATCGTTGAGGGCGGGCCCAATGCCCTTGAAGGTTTAACCGATGATCAAAAACTTAAGGTTTATCCAAACCCGGCGTCCGGTAGTTTCCGTATTCAATATGAAGGCAAGGAAGAAATCTTGTCGATCCGGATGCTTGAAATAACCGGAAAAGAGCTTGAAGTCAGTACCACAGCTATTCAAAATGGCCTGGAAGTTGACCTGAAGGATTTATCCTCCGGCACCTACATCCTTGTGGTTCTCACAAATGAGAACCAACTAATTAGGAAAATAGGTGTAGAATAAACGATTTTTGCAGACCGAAAAAATGAATCTAATGAACAAAGTTTTAGGAATACTTATCCTTTTCATTTCCTTTAGCCTCACGGCCCAAGATTACGATGCCGTGATCAGGGCGACAAACGTTGAAGCACTGCTCTCGAAGGCTGAAGCCAGGGAAGCGGCAAGGAGTGCCAACTACGCAAAAGCGGTAAAATTTTGCGAGGATAATGGATATCCGATAATCCTGACGGACGAAAATGGTGAAAAGTACTCGGAGCTGGTTGGAATTGACGAATACAATCACTTGATCTATGTTAAAATCGACAATGCCATCGCAGGCAGAAGCATTTCAGCAGACAAGGTCCAGCCCGGTGGTAACCCCAATTTCAATAATACCGGTAGAAGGATCTTTATGGGTGTTTGGGATGGTGGCGCCGTCCGGGCTTCACATCAGGAATTTGAAGGCCGCGTGACGATCAGAAACAATGTCGCTGTTCAAAACCACGGAACCCACGTTGCGGGAACCATCGTCGCAGCCGGAATCAATGCTTCAGCAAAGGGAATGGCCTATGAGGGCGCCATTGATTCCTATGATTGGTTCAATGATGACAATGAAATGGCAGCAGCAGCATCCTCAGGAATGCTGATCTCAAACCATAGTTACGGTCAGCTTGCAGGATGGGCCCTGGGGAGTTGGTCAGGAACAAATGGCTGGCATTGGTGGGGCAATGATCAGGTCTCAACGACTTTTGACTACAACTATGGCCGGTATAATAGCCAGGCAGCTGTATGGGATGATATTGCTTACGATGCACCCTATTATATGATCGTTAAATCAGCAGGTAACGAAAGAAATGAAGGTCCTGCAAGTGGTTCAACGCATTGGGTCAGGAATAGCTTTGGACAATGGGTGCAAGCCAATACCCTCAGGGTCCAGGGTCCATATGATGTTCAGCCTTCTTATACCGTGGCAAAGAATCTTATATGCATAGGTGCTGTCGAGGACGTACCAAATGGCTACCAAGGACCTTCTAGCGTGACCATGTCCGACTTCAGCTCTTTTGGTCCTCCGGACGATGGGAGAATAAAACCTGATGTTGTAGGCAACGGAGTGGGCGTGCTTTCTACATCTTCCGCAAGCAATTCAGCTTATGCATCATTGCAGGGAACTTCAATGTCTGCACCGAGCATCGCCGGATCTCTGGCCCTCCTGCAAGAGCATCATAGCAACCTAAACGACGAGGCATTGATGAAGTCAGCCACCGTGAAAGGATTGGTTATTCATACTGCCGATGAGTGCGGTCAGAATATAGGACCAGACTATGAATACGGATGGGGGCTTGCCAATATTGAAACGGCTGCAAGATATATCACGGAAGACAGTGTTTGGAACATTATCAGAGAAGATACACTGGCTAATGGATCCGTCTTTACAATCCAGGTAACTGCCACCGGAACTGAACCCTTAAAAGCCACCCTTTGCTATACGGACAGACCCGGAACTCCTCCACCGGCTGTTTTGGATGATCGAACGCCAATGCTTGTAAACGACCTTGATATGAGAATTATCAACGGAACGGACACCACAAAACCATGGAGACTGGATCCACTTATGCCTGCCGCAGCAGCCACCAAAGGAGATAACATCGTGGACAACGTAGAAGTTGTGATTAACGACAATCCAACAGCCGGTCCTTATACCATCCAGATCACCCACAAGGGTAGCCTGGTCGGGAGCGGTATGACCCAACCATTCTCACTGATCGTGTCAGGAATCACAACCGGTGTCAATGCCGCAAGTTGCTTTCCCTTGCAAACCTTCCAGTCGAGTAACGGTATGTTCAATGATGGCACGGAAGACTCGGTCGCCTATGGAGACAATCTGGATTGTCATTGGTTTATCAAAACTCCTCCTGGAAATCCCTGGGTATCCCTGGAGTTCACCGCATTTGATCTTGAAAACAATGCCGATTCTGTCTATGTCTATGACGGCAGCAGTGCTTCCGATCCTTTGATCGCGGCATTTACGGGGAGTACAATGCCTCCAATAGTTTTTAGCACCGGTAAAAACATGTATGTGCGTTTTGTTTCAGATGCCAATACAACATCGAACAAAGGGTTTACGGCCGTTTACAAAACACCTTGTAAAGTTTCACAGCTGGCACAACCGGATTTTACGGCCCTACCAAATGGAGATCCTTGCGATCATAACGTGACCTTCTTTAACCAATCTTTCAATACTGATTCGGTTTTCTATGATTTTGGAGATGGAACAACCAGTGCCGATCAGTCGCCCACATTTGTTCACAACTTCCCAAATGGAGGAACCTACGATGTGATTCAATATGGATATAATGATTGTGTTCTATATGATTCAATCATCAAGGCCGTAGTGGTTCCTTGTCCAAATGGCTTGAATGATGTCAATGATATCTATACCAATGTTTTCCCAAATCCATCCAAAGGAACCTTTGAGGTGGAATGGGATAACAATGAGGCCCTGAGTGGTATTCTCGTCAGAGATGTTCGTGGCAAAGAAGTCTACAGCAGCTATGACGGTTTAAATGCCGGTAGAACCCAAATGGATCTTTCGGCATTGGAGGCCGGGATCTATATTCTGAATCTGCAATTCGAAGGCGGACAGAAAACGATCAAGATCATTATAGAATAAGCACAAAAAAACCGTGGAGCGGGAACTTCCCTGCTTCACGGTTTTATTTAACCTCCAAATATCTTCCTGATTATCTCTTTAAGAAGCTCTGACTTGCAATAGAAGCTTGCTGGTTCTCAATAGAGATTACATACTCACCATCACCAAGCTCTTCCAGATCATATCTTTTACTGAATACCCCGCCATCGTTCACAACTTCACTGTGATAGGTGTTTCCTTCGATGTCTGAAATTTTGATTTCGTAAGCCTTGTTGTCTTCCATTTCAAAGGAAACAATAACCCTGTCCTGACCCGGGCTGGAAACAAATCCTACTTTTTCATTCTTTCCCTTTTCTTCCATTTGAATACCTGAGAATGCGGTTCCAAATGTGAAAGACGAAACCAAAACTGCGATTAATGTGATTCTTAAAGTTTTCATTTTTTTAAAGTTTAATTTGACCTCGATCTCTATTATGCCAGAGATGTGCCATAAAAATGAAAACGTTGAAAATCAATGGGTTAAAGATGGGAAAAATTCAAAAATGTGTTCAATTTTGAACACCCTCAGTTCGAAATTGTGCCAGGAACCCTAACAGGCGAGCACCTAAATTGATCAGGAAGCCTGGGTCAATAGCTCCTCTAGCTTGCTGCGAAGATCTTCTCCCCTCAGTTTATGAGCAATGATGACTCCTCCTGGATCGACGAGCACCGTGTGCGGAATTCCTTCAATACCATACGCTATGCCCACCTCATTTTTCCATCCCCTCAGGTCAGAAACCTGCGGCCAGTCCAATTGGTCATCATGAATTGCGCCAAGCCATTTATCCCGGTCGGTATCAAATGAAACACCCAGGATCTCAAAACCAACACCCTGATCTTTGAGATCATGATACATAGCAACAACATTGGGATTCTCCCTCCGACAAGGCCCACACCAACTCGCCCAGAAATCGATGAGAAGATATTTGCCTCGAAATTCTTTGGAGGAAATGGCTAGCCCGGAACTGTCATTTTGAGAAAAATCGATCATTGGCTGTCCCGGCTCAACCCTGCGCAGTTTCGAGATCCTATCCCTGAGCAAAACAACATACTCACTTTCGTCAAGTGAAGAAGAAAGCGTATCGACATAGATTTCCAGCTCATCCAGCTCAACCTGGTATTTGAGTTCTCTGAAGATCAGATGTGCCGAAACAGCAGAGCCATTATTGTTGGCGATAAAGACCTTGATCCAATCTTCGAACTCTTCCTCGTTATCGATCCACTGTGCATCGATGGATGCCATGGCCAAAGTATCCCCGGCATCTTCAGCACCCCGATAAGCCTGATACAGCTCATCAAACTTTTGAGATACCGCCCTCTGGGCAAGAATGTATTTTTCATATAGAGAATGACTCTTCGATCCTTCGATCCTGGCAAAGGGGAGGCTGTCGCTATGAGAATAGACCTGGATATCACTGTTTTCCAAGAACAAAGCGATCCTGTCTCTGTCTCGGCCATCAATAGCCACAAAACCAAGAGAGGGCGATTCCATAATGCCGGAAAATGAAAAAACCCCGTTTACAGAGTTGGTAGAATCCAAAACATTCCAGCGGAAATCTCTCAAGTAGACTTTGGAATCCTCTAATCCATTGATGGCGACCTTCACCTCAAAGGTTTCCGAGTTGTCGCTGGAATTGTCACAGGAAAAAAGGAAGGACAAAATGATCAGGCCTAGTGCAGATGCCGGTGATTTCATACTTAGAATTTTGTTCAAAAGTATTGGAAAGCACCGAACACCAGGTCAGGCAAAGGACCTATTCGTCTTTTATCACTTCTACAGGGTCAGTAATCGAAGCCTTATAGCTATGGTAAGCCACCGTGATGATCACCAGGAGATATGAAACCAGAGCCGCCAGGAAGAAGGTCAGCAATTTGATCTCAGTATGATATGTGAATGTGTCCTCCAGCCATTGTTTCATCATGTAGCCGGAGATCGAAAACGCGATCACCATGGCTATGGTCACGAGCAAAAAAAAGTCCTTGGTGATCAAGCCTACAATTTGAAGAGAAGTCGCCCCTACTATTTTTCGAATTCCGATCTCCTTCGATCTTCTTTCTACGGAAAATGAGGATAAACCAAGCAGGCCAAGACATGCAATCAGCACTGCGAGAACCGAGAATACCAGGAAGACCCTTGACCTGGTCTCGTCCTTTTCATAGGCTTCGTAAAAGTCCTGATCCAGAAAATAATGGTCCATCGGGATTTCGGGAAAGACCTTTTGCCAGCCTTCTTCTAGCCGTGGGACAACATCATCCACTTTTTCCTGGTCAAAGCGAACATGCATTTCCCCATTCCTCGGCCTGTAGAACATAGCAATATCCTCCATTTCCTCATAGAGGCTTAGCATATGGAAGTTGCCTACCACACCAATAACCGTGGTCATTTCATCATCCTCACCAACCCCTAACCTTATCCGTTTCCCAATCGGATCGTCCCAATCCATCCTTTGGACCATCAATTCGTTGACGATCACGGAATTGCTATCGGTTTTTAGGTTTTCATCAAAATTTCTACCCTGAACCACCTCAATTCCCAGTGCATCCAGAAAGCGATCATCCACGAAGAACATGTTCACGCCCTTCTCTACGAAACCATCCTTGGATTCCACATCCATCAGGTTTTTGCCATATCCACCCCCTGGCCCCGAAGTTCCTGTGCCGACCTCTTGAATTCCCGGATTCTCAAGCCAGTAGTCCCTGAGAACAGGCACCTTTTCGATCATAGATCTTTCGCTCAGACTGACCACAATGATCTGATCCTTATCAAACCCAAGGTCTTTGTCTCGTAGAAAATCCAATTGATCGTTAACCACCCAGGTACTGACGACCATCCCGATGGAGATCACGAATTGGAAAACCACCAAAACCTTTCGCACCGAAAGTCCTCCTACCTTCTGGGCCATGGTGCCCTTCAAAACCCACGCGGGCTGAAAAGAAGAGAGGAAAAAAGAGGGATAGCTGCCCGACAGGATGCCGATCCCCAACACCAGAACAACATAGCCCATGATGAGGTCCGACTGAAAGAGGTCCATGATCTCAAAATTCTTTCCACTAAGCTGATTAAACGGTGTAAGGAGCACGAAGGCGATCAATATCAACGCCACAAACAAGGAAACCAAGGTCATCAAAATGGACTCGGCCATAAACTGGCTTACCAGTGCCGATCGATAAGAACCCAAAACCTTTCTGATCCCAACCTCTTTAGACCTCTTTTCTGCCCTGGATGTTGCCAGATTCATGTAATTGATGGAAGCCAAAACCAGAATGAACAATCCAACCGTAAGAAATATGTAGATATAGCTCATATCCCCCCCTTCATTTTCTCCTTTGGTTTTAGACATGAGGTAAATGTCTCCCAGGGGTTGCATTTCGTAGACCACGGAAATGCCGAATTGCTTAAAAATTGGATCTACATACTTTTCAACGACTTCGGGAAGTTTTTGGCTGAAGGATACCCAATCCGTGTTGGGCTTCAGCATAATGTAGTTATACAAGTAAAAGGAGCCCCAGGACCCTATGTCATCCTCCTCCAGCGTCGATCTGGAAACCAGTCCATCAAACATGAGATGGGTCTCATCCGGAACATCTTCTATGATCGCGGTGATCTTGTAGGTGTCACCATCCTCATCGATCAACTCAAGATCAGGACCTGAATAATCACCGAAATACTTCTTTGCAAGGGATTCCGTAAGGACCAGTGAATTCGGGGCGATCAAACACGTATTGGGATCTCCCACAAGAAACCGATGCGTAAAGAGCTTAAAGAAACTGGAATCCGCTATAAAAATGCCGTCTTCATAGTATTTCTCCGTTTTGGACTGAAGCATCCATTGGCCGACATCCTGAATTCTCACATAATCCTCGACTTCGGGATAATCCATCTTGAGCTGAACACCCAGTGGTCTTTGACTCGAAGCCCAAGTAAAGGCATCATCTTTTTCAGCAATATGAGAAATGATCCTGAAGACACGATCGGACTTTTCATGGAACTTGTCATAGCTCAGTTCATTCTTGACAAACAGAAAGATCATGAGCGATGCCATAATCCCAGCCGTCAGTCCGATAAGGTTCAGTAGACTATACCACCCGTCCTTGCGAATACTTCTCCAGGCGGTTTTGAATAGATTTTGAAACATGAGACCTCCTTTCAAACAAAGGTTCGAATCCTCAGTTGTGAGGCAAATGCAAATTATTTAAGTGGTAAGAATCCTAGTGCCCAACGGCACCCTTCTTACAACAATCATCCAATTTGTCATACGCTCTGGGATCGGCGGGCACATCATCGGCATCATAACCGGCCTTGGAAATGGCCTTTCGGATCTTATCAGGATCGGTTTTTCCAGGGTTATACTTTACCGTCAGATCACCGGTCTCGTAATCAATGGCAAAGGATTTTACACCCTTGGTATAGGTGAACTCCCTCTGGATGTTATCGTAGCATTCAGCACATTTCGCACTGGTCTTAATGGTCATCTCTGTCACTGGCGGATAACTCATCGCCGAAAAGTTGACCAATAAAAGGATGGTGAATACAATTAAACTTCTCATTTCATTAATTTATATCTGGCTCCCAAATAAAAAACTCTTCCTACCGTCGGTCCCCAGGCCAAACCTGCATCAAAATTAGGACCAAATGGATTTTGCGGGTCTACGATCGGGTCCTCTTGCCGAACGTCTGCAAGATTTTCAATACCACCGTAGAGCTCAACCCACCTTAATTTCCTTGTGATCTGAAAATTCATGGTGAAAAAATCCGGAGAGTATTCCCTCACGGCATATTCATCAGGCCTTCCCGAACCCCCGGGAATTCTTTTCTTACCAATCCAGTTGAGCGTATAATCAAAAACCCAGCGGTCGAAGGCTGTCGCATAACTCGCTTGAAGAAATGCACGGTGCTCTGGCACAAAAGGAGCCCGCATTAGGCCTTCCGCCATCTTCATCTTCACGTCATACCATTTATACGCCACGGTGAAATTGAATCCCGCCACGGGGCTGCCCCCAAACTGAGCCTGTAATGAATTACTGTAGGATTCTCCGTTGAGGTTGTAGAGATAAACACTTTGGTAATCTTGATCATAGTCCACCAGGATCTGTTTGGTGAATTCGGTTCTGAAAAAATCCAACCCAAGATTGTATTGACCGAAATTGGTCTTGATGTCCCTCGTATAGGTCAATCCAAGCGAGATAGACTCTTCCTCCGCCGGGTTCGAAAACTGTTTGATCACACGGGATGAAGGGTACATCTTTATGTTCTCCGCATAAATGGACGGGACCCTCCAGCCGTTTCCAAATGTGAGCCTGAAAACAGATTTTTCATCGGGATCATACTTGACATGCAGCCTTCCTACACCCTTGGTGCCTACAATGTTGTGATGATCCAACCGCGCTCCCAGCACAATGCTTAAGCGATTGATCCCGGAAAAAGTATATTCCCCGGAAATTCCGGGAACCACTTCTTCCCTTGAAAAAATCGAATCATTATAGTTTTCCTCCTGGTGGTTTCCATAGAAGGATGCCGATGTCAAAATTTTGTGGTTGCTATTTCCGATCCGGGTCTGGTAAAGCAGGTTAAGCCTTAGCTCGTCCGAACTCCCGGAGTAACTTTTTGGCCCATATTCACTATCGATCTCAGATCTCGAATAAGAATAGAGCGTTCCGATACCCCGGTGAGGACTGCTCGGAAAGAGAAATCCGGTTGAACCGAATATTTCAAAATTCTTAACCTCTGCAACAGTGCCGTACAGGGTTTCCGCCTGATCCCTTGTGAATCCCATTTCACCTCCCTCGGCATTTTCCTGGGCAAGAACAACTCCCAATTGAGTATTGAATTTTTTTCCAAACTTTTTCCATCTGCCCATAAAACTCCCTCTCCGGGATTTGGGATAATCCCTAAACCCATCATTGTTGAGATCTCTTTCGAGAAAGATCTCACTGTAATGAACCATGGCATTGAAATATGAAGAGTCATTTGAAAGTTTGACATTGCCCAAATTTCCATTGAACTCCAGTCTGCCAATACTTGAGCCAAACAGATTCAGGAAGAGCTTATCCCCTTCGTTTGGTTGCAACAGCTGATAGTTGATCATTCCTGTCATGGAGTGGTATCCGTTGATGACAGACGCAGGCCCTTTGCTGATCGCAATACCGGACACACTGGTTCCGGGGACCAGATGAAGCCCGTGATTGATCAGCAAACTGTTGAAAACGGGAATGTTTTCCCGAACGAGGGGGGCATATTTCCCCGATAAGCCCAGCATCTGGATCTGCTTCGTTCCGGTAACCGCATCCGTGGTCGAGACATCGACCGAAGCATTGGTTTCAAAACTTTCCGACAGGTTGCAACAAGGTGCCTTGGTCAATTCCCGGGCGCTAATGTACTCCGTATGGGTTGGCTCCACCTTGGAAATAAAGGTGGAACTGGATTTTACCTCCACCTCATCGAGTACATCTTCTGAACTCCTTAAAACAAAATGAAAGTGCTCCCGACCCCTTTCCTGAAGGGTGTCATTTACATAGCCGACAAAGGAGGCCACGAGGCTTCCGTCATTTTTCCTCTTCAGAAAAAAGAAGCCCTGTTCATTTGTGGTTGTAGTGGCACTTAGGTCGGACCAATAAACATTGGCGCCCGGCAGCGGGACTTCCTTACCGCTTTGCTCCTTATAAACCACTCTTCCCTTGATCTGATCCTGAGAAAACAGACCTAAGGGAGCAAAAAACAGACAACAAAAAATATTAAGAATTGAGAATCTTATCATGAACAGACATTACAGAAAACCGAAAAAGGCTGCGAAAGGAGCCTTTTTTCAAAGTCTGTATACCTGGAGATAAGCTAAGCGAGGAGAGGTATGTTCAAATATTAGATCGGTCTTGGGCGGGGGAGTGTAGGTCACTGGCGGAAGCACTTCAAAGAGTTTCACTTTTTCGATCATATCATTATTGACCGCAAGAGATTCTCTGATTTCCCTACTGCTCGTTTTCAAAACCTGATTCTCGCCAATATGCTGGATCATTTCGATCTTACAGCACTCCGGTGGGGCGAAATCCATTGTACAACGATGGTCCGCAATATTGACTGGCATCGCGGTACAGCAGCTTGTGTTGTCGATAAATTTAACCTTGCTCACACCGGATATCGTACAATAATGCTTGGCGAAGGCCCAGGAAGTGGTCGCATTCAGCATTAAGACGATCAGGAGAAAGCTTAATATGGATTTTAATATCTTCAACGCTTTAAACTATACGGAAAGGAAGACCTCAGGTTTTGACAAAAGCAAAATTTCTTTTACTCGTTTTTTTGACCCCCTTTTTCTCTTGTGCAAATTCAAAAGAACAAAAAGCCGAACAAAAAAGGGAGGAAAAAATTGAATTTCCTGATTCGGTCATCGCAGCTCAGACCATCATGGTCTCGGGGGGAAAGCTGGGAAGATCCAACAGAGAAATTGGTAGCCTGATCTCCGGGGGAATGATCGGGGGAGTGATTTTTCTCAAGGCCAATAGGGTCGAGATCCTGGAATCAGAAAAGTACTTTGATTCCATCGCGGCTTCCAAAGGGTTGCCCCAACTCATCTATGCCACGGATGCGGAGCCAGGAATGTTCTCTAAAAAGATCGAAGGTGTTAACCCAACTCCGTACAACAGGTTTATCGAAGACGAAAAAAGCTCCCGGGCAGCGGCAATCTCGATTTCAGAAGATCTGTTCTCCATGGGCATGCGATGGAACTTTGCTCCGGTGTGCGACTTATCAGGCGGCAACGAAGCCATAGGAGACCGCAGTTATCGGGGCTCGCCGGATGAGGTGGCATCCCTTGCATGGGCATTTACCAGAGAATCCCAAAGGGAGGGAATTGCCGCCACTGCGAAGCATTTCCCCGGTCATGGTACCATTAGCGGAGACACCCATGAAGGGCTGGCTTACATTCAGGGGGAATTCAGAGAACTTGGACCCTTCAAAGCCTTGATCGACTCCGGAGTTGCATCGGTCATGATTGGCCATATCGCCGTTTTTGGCAACGCCTATTCTACAGATTCCCTTCCCTCCTCCTGCTCTAAACGGATCATACAAGACCTCCTGGTAGATTCATTGGGTTTTGAAGGCCTGATCGTTACGGATGCTATGAATATGGGAGCGATCAGACAGGTAAAAGATCCGGAGATCGCCTCTCTCGAAGCCGGGGTTCACATGATACTCATGCCAAGGAATCCTCAGCTTACATACAAGAAGGTCGTATCCAAAATGAAGGCGGATAAGAATTTCAGAATGAAAGTCATCAAGGCAGGGAAGAAGGTGCTAAACCTAAAAGAGCAGTACCCCAGATAAAAAGATCCGGGCCGTGTTTGGCCCTGATTAAAAAAAAGCTCAAATTTGCAGCCCAATTTTTAGCGGACGGGTTCCGCGATCATGTTAAAACAATAACAATGGCTGTTAAAATTAGACTCAAAAGACGTGGAAGAAAGAAACTTGCCATCTTCGACGTTGTTATCGCCGACGGACGTTCTCCCAGGGACGGAAGATTTATCGAAAAGATCGGCACCTACAATCCCAACACAGATCCCGCATCAATCAATCTAGAAGAAGACAAAGCATTGAAATGGCTGATGGATGGAGCGATTCCAACCGACACCGTCAGAGCCATGCTGAGCTACAGGGGTGTGATGTACCGCAAGCACCTTCAGGTAGGGGTGAATAAGGGAGCGATCACCCAGGAAGAAGCGGACAAGAAATTTGAGGATTGGAAGAAGGAAAAAGAGGCAGCAATCCAGGCGAAAACCGATAGGCTTGCTGATGAGAAAGACAAGAAGAAGAAGGAAAGACTGGCAGCAGAGAAGAAGGTTAGTGATGAAAGGGCCGAGGCTCTGTTGCAGAAAAAGGCCGAAGCTGAAAAAGCACTTGCAGAAGAAGTAAAAGAGGTGGAAGAAGATCCGGAAGGTGTGGCCGAGATGACGGAAGAGGTGGAAGATCAGGCTCCTGCAACCGAGGAAGCTCCTGCCCAGGAGAGCAAGGAGGAGGCTCCTGCAGAAGAAGTGAAGGAAGAAGAACCAGCTGAGGAAGTCAAAGAAGAGGCTCCCGCAGAGGACGCCAAAGAAGAAACTCCTGCCGAGGACGCCAAAGAAGAAACTCCTGCCGAGGAGGCGAAAGAAGAGGCTCCGGCCAAAGAAGAAGAATCCGCTTCGGAGGAGGTTGCAGAGGACAAGGGAACTCCGGCCAAGACCGCCGAAGCCCCGGCTGAAGAGGCGAAGGAAGGTTCGGAAGAAGAAAAGAAAGAGGATTAATCTTTGATCCTGGATGTCGAATCCAGATTTTTTCGAATTCGGAAAACTCATCCGCACCCATGGGCATAAAGGATGGCTAAGGGGGCGATATGAAGGGCGGCATCCCGAAAAGTTCAGGAAATTGGAATCGGTTTTTCTGCTTGTGCAGGAACAGCCGGTTCCTTTTTTTGTTGAGGCACTCAATTGGGAAGGCGACCGGTTCATGATCAAGATTGCAGATTATGATTCCCTTGAAAAAGCCTCGGAACTCATCGGAAAGAGGATTTTCCTACCCGCTCAAGATCTGCCCGAACTGGAAGATGGAGATTACTTTCTGCATGAGCTGATAGGCCTGGAAGTGATCGATCAAAACAATGTGAGCATAGGAAGCGTGACCTCATTCTTCGATCAAACTCCACAGGAAATGATCGAGATCGACCATAAGGGAAAAGGTTTGCTCCTGCCCTTGACCGAAGAGATCGTCAACGAAATCGATATCGATGCTGGCAAGATCAAAGTGACATTGCCCGAAGGCTACATTCAAACTCTGCTTTCTTGAGAATCGATATCATTTCAGCGGTGCCCGAAGTTTTCGGGGATTTTTTCACCAAGTCAATTGTCGGTAGGGCGGTTGAAAAAAGATTGGCGGAGATACATGTCCATAATCTCAGGGACTACGGTGTCAACAAGCACAAGCAGGTAGACGATTATCCCTTCGGAGGAGGCTCCGGAATGGTTCTGATGATCGAACCTATTGATCGTTGTCTGCAAGAGATTCCCAAGAAAGGAAGAAGCGAAGTTATTTTTCTTAGCCCAGATGGTGAGCTCTTTGATCAGCCCATGGCCAACCGCTTGTCCTCTTCCAAAGATCAGATTATCATGTTATGCGGACATTATAAGGGCGTAGACGAAAGAGTTCGAGAACATTTGGTGGATCGGGAAATCAGCCTGGGGGATTTTGTGCTTTCCGGGGGAGAGCTTCCGGCCGCCATGATTAGCGATGCTATCATTCGTCTACTGCCCGGGGTTTTGGGTGATGAAACATCAGCACTCACCGACTCTTTCCAGGACGGACTTGTGGCGCCTCCGGTTTATACCCGTCCCTCGGATTACAAGGGCTGGACAGTTCCTGATGTGTTGTTATCCGGTCATCAAAAGAAAATTGATGATTGGAAGGAAGAGAAAGCCATTGAAAGAACAAGGAAAAGAAGGCCTAAAAATTTATAAAGGGCTATGGGCGAAATGAATTGCTTTATTTTTTATTTTTGCACCTCAATTTTTGCGAACGATGAGTGAGTTGATCAAATACGTGGAATCTGTAGTGAGTGAATCACCTGCAGAATACCCTGAGTTTCAAGCGGGCGACACCATCAATGTCCACATGAGAATCAAGGAAGGAAACAAGGAAAGGATTCAGCAGTTCAAAGGCACCGTGATCCAAAGGAAGAATCGTGGTACCAGTGGTGAAACCTTCACTGTCAGGAAACTCTCCGGTGGAATAGGAGTGGAAAGGATTATTCCTTTGATGAGCCCTTCAATCGATAAGATCGAGGTCCTCCAAAAGGGCAAGGTTCGCAGAGCCAGAATTTACTACCTGCGAGGACGAGCAGGAAAAGCCGCCAAGATCAAGGAAAAGAAATAGTTCAAACCCCGCAGCAGCGGGGTTTTTTTGTGCCCAAACCTTGACTAACTTAGGACGGCTATGAAGCATTGGTTCCACCCTTTCTTTTGTCTATGTCTATGTTTCTCATACGGTTTCTCGCAGAAAACCGATTCCATTGATCAAAGAGTAAATTCGGCGGTCGATCAAAAGGCCAGGGCCGATTCTCTTTGC
Source organism: Cytophagales bacterium (assembly GCA_028282565.1). GTDB lineage: Bacteria > Bacteroidota > Bacteroidia > Cytophagales > CCMP332 > JANQHS01. The sequence continues at coordinate 23,994 of JANQHS010000332.1, forward strand.
AATATTGCCTGGGAGATCCTATACCAGGATCTGGGAAGGGCTTATGAATTCCTATTGGAATCCGAAAAAATATCAACGGAGGAGAACTACAAGTTTGGAATTGCAAATGCCCAAAACCGTCTGGGTTCGATCTACTATCTCACGGGCACCCCGGACACTGCTCTGATCTATTATCGATCATCATTGAGGGTTTTTCAAGAGATTGGAAATCAAGAAAGGATAGGGTCGCTCTATCTGAACATCGGAAATGTTTATGCATTTCTGAAAGAAACGGATTCCAACTTTTACTATACCAACAAAAGCCTGGGCATTTATGAAGAAATTGGAAATCTGGAGGGGCTGGCTCTAGCGATTGGAAACCTGGGCAATTATTACCAGGAATTAGGGGTCTACGAAAAATCGTTGAAATACTATTACCAAGCCTTAAAAATCGAAGACTCGCTCGGGGACCAAAGTTCACTTGCATCCACCTATAACAACATAGCCATTGCAACTTGGTCTCTGGAGAACTACGACGCCGCCAAAAAGTACCTGAACCGGGCTATTGAGATCTGGAAAAGCCAAAAGAACATTTACAGCATGGCCACGGGCTATTTGAACATGGGTGGCCTATATCAGGATGCCGAAGACTATGACTCCGCAAAGGTTTTTACGATCAAGGCTCTGAACTATGCGACTTCAACAGGAGACATCAATATCATATCAAAATCCTATGCCAATCTTGGAGTACAGTATGAAGGAATCGGCAAGTACGATTCTTCGAGGATGTATAACGAACTGGCCCTCAAAACATATGTGGAGCAGGAAGATCGGGCCTCGGAGTTAAGTGTTCTGATCAATTTGACATCGTTGTACATGAAATTGGGAGATAGGAATACCGCAGTCCGATATGCCGATAGAGGAATAAGCATCGCCCTGGAAATTGGTGACTACGAACGACTTGCCAAGCTATATCAAAACAAATCACTCATTTTCAAGGAAATAGGTAATTATCGGGAGGCCTACAGACTTGGAGAGCTTTATATGAATGGGATGGACACGATCCAATCAAATCAAATGCTGCAGGCTCTGCACGAAGCCCAGGTCAGATATGAAACCGAGGAAAAGGACATGAGGATCAAAAACCTCAATCAGGAGAACGAGTTAAAATCGGCCCAGGTAGAAAAGAAGCAGTTGGAAATTGAACAGGGGAAAACCTTAAGAAACTTTTTGATCGCTCTTGCCGCTTTGTTGGTTGCCGCAGCTATTGGCTTCTACAGAAGCTTCCGCATAAAGAAAAAAGCCAACCTTGAGATCCGCGAAAAAAATGAAGAGCTCCACACACAAAATGAGGAGATCCTGGCCCAACGTGACCAGCTAGAAGCACAGAACCTCGTGATCGGAGAAAAAAATCGACAGATCACTGATTCCCTGAACTACGCGGAGAGAATTCAGCAAGCCATGCTTCCTTCCGCTGAAAGACTGAATTCCCTATTTCCGGAGAACTTTGTTTTCTACCGACCAAGGGATATTGTCAGCGGTGATTTCTTTTGGGTTGGCGAAGTGGAAGAATGGAATATACTTGTAGTGGGTGATTGTACGGGGCATGGGGTTCCCGGAGCATTCATGAGCATGATCGGTATGGAATTGCTTAATCGAATTGTGAGCAATGAGGGAGAATCCGACCCTGGGCAGATCCTTGAGAAACTTCATCAGGGAGTTAACAAAGCCCTCAAGCAAGATACTTCGGAGGTCAGAGATGGAATGGATATGGTTATTTGTTCGGTTTCCAAAAAAGGAGAAGACGTCTGGTTTTCAGGTGCAAAAAATTCCTTGCTATACATTGTTGAAAACAAATTGGAGACGATCAAAGGTGACAAGTTCCCGATCGGAGGCCATCATGAAGAAGGCAATAGAAAATTCACCACCCATCGTATTACCAAAAATGGGCCCATATCTCTTTATCTGTTTACCGACGGTATCCAGGATCAGTTCGGAGGACCGGCGGGCAAGAAGTTCATGGTCAAGAACCTGAAGTCGCTTATCCATGAAAATTCCGGTCGCGGAATGAATGATCAGCGCGACAATGTCGTATTATCAATCGAAAAATGGATGGAAGGCCAGGACCAACTTGATGATATGTGCCTCCTTGCTGTTAGATTGAGCTACTGATCTTTGATCTCAAACAAAACATATATGCGATTGACCACCTTGATCTGCCTGAACTCCGGAGCTTCATAGGACTCAACCATCACCTCGTCGGCCACTGCAGCCATTTCCGAAAACCCCCTGGTATTTGCCGGTGAGTTGTTGAACTCGGCAATAGGGATCTCAGAGATCTTAAGGGGCTTTCCCAACTGTTCTTCCATTGAAGCTAATAGGTAGCTTGCCTTTTCCTTTGCTGCCGCCAGAGCTTTGACCCTGTTTTCTTTCCTGATCTCCGGAAGATCATCACGCGTAGCATCTATCAAGTACACATTGGTCACACCCATTTTATCCATATTTTCCATCACCCTATCCAGCTTTGAAGCATCATCAAGCGTGAGTTGATAATTTTTACTCGCCCGAAATTCCGGATCCTTTTTTCGTCTCAGGGCGTACATACTTCCATTGAAAGACGATACTTTCAACTTGTCTTTTGGCAGATCTGCCTTGTCCAGGGCCTTGAGTAGGTTTTTTTCAAGCTCTTCTATGGATTTAAGATTTTTGCCATCCTGATATTCCCTGAGCATTATCGAAAATTTGAAAATGCTGGGCTCGACCATGATCTCCGAAGTGCCAACGACATTGATCGTTCTTTGAGCAGACAGGCCCAGTGAAGAGATCAGAATGAATAAGAACGGATAAAACAATTTCATAAGGATCGAATTTTTATTCTAAAAGAAGTTAATACTCTATAAATTTAGATTCATAAAATATTCAACGATGAAAAAACTGTTTTTATATCTGGGAATTGCTCCTCTCCTTTTTCTGGGCTCCTGCGGAACCGCTACGGAAACCTCGAGTGAGGAGGAAATGGTAGAAATAGAAGATGTTCAGGAGTCAGAGGCCACGGAAGGTGGTGAGGCTGAGGAGTTGTATGGCGCCGGCCAGGAGATCACCGAGGACATGAGGGTGTATTTTGTAAACCTTCAGGAAGGAGATGTGGTTACGTCTCCATTCGTGGTGGAAATGGGAGTAGAAGGGATGGAAGTAGAGCCGGCGGGAAACCTGAACAAGAGCATGGGCCATCACCATATCCTGATCAACCGAGGCTTTTACGAAACCGGCACAGTTGTGCCTATGGATGAAACGAACCTCCATTATGGTGACGGAAGCACTCAAACAACCCTGGAACTTGAGCCAGGGGAATATACTCTGACACTGCAATTTGCTGATGGCCTCCACCAAAGCTATGGTGAACCCATGAGTGCCTCGATCAAAGTTTCAGTCCAGTAAGAATTCCGGCGAAAGGGTTCCTGTGAAGATCTTTTTCACGGGCCCCTTGAGCCATATTCCTTCATCGCCAACCTCAACCGAAAGCACGCCTCCCGGCATCTGCACTTGGCATTTTTTATTGACCAATTCCAGCTTGGACAAGGCCGCGACGGCAGCACAGGAGCTTGACCCTGAAGATTCAGTAAACCCTGCTCCCCTTTCCCAGATCTTCATTTTTATGTTCTCATTATCCAGAACCCGAACAAACTGTACATTGATACGATTCGAAAACAACGGATAATTCTCGATCATCGGTCCGATCGACCTTACCTCCTGATCGCTTGGAAGATTCTCAAACCTGATGACACAATGAGGATTGCCAAGGCTCAGGCAAGTCACTTCAAATTTGCGGTCATCCAGCCTGAGCTCTTTCTCGAACCAGGGGTTAACATCGTTCAGCGGAATGTCGGAAGGATCGAAGCTCGCATTGCCCATATTGACCTTGATATCCTGATCCTCCTCCTCAAAAAGCCGAACATCCCCACCCCTCGTTTCAAGTCCAATATCGGCCTCTTTCCAGAACCCGATATCCTTGAGATACCGGCCAAAGATCCGTATACCATTCCCACTCTTTTCCGCTTCCGAACCGTCCGGATTAAAGATCCTTAATACCCGATCCAGCCTTTTGCCCCGCCCCCCATCCAAAAGAACCCCGTCCGAACCTACTCCGTACTGTGTGGAGCATATTTTTTGAATAAAGCCGGTGCCGGAAGAGAACCATTCCGATCGAAAGGGCACGACCAGATAATCATTTCCGCAGGCTTCGTATTTATGGAAGATTGCTTCCTTTGCCACCATTATTCAAATCAAGCAATAAGATTGCAATGAAAAAAGTATTGATCTGGCTTGGTATTATAGCCGGATTGCTGATCGCATACGGAGCCTTGAACTTCTTTTATCTGACCAGGCTCGCAAGCCCTAAAGAGATCGTGACATTTGAGGATGGGGAATTCCAGGCTTCAATTGAGTATTGCCGACCTTCTAAAAAGGGGCGGGTCATCTTTGGGGAGGAAAAGGATGGGGCCCTTCAACCCTATGGTCTTTACTGGAGGTTAGGCGCCAACAAGGCCACTGAGCTTGAACTGAGCAAAAGTATTTCAATTAGGAATACCATTCTTCCAAAAGGAAAATATCGCCTCTATGCCATTCCCGGAAAAGAACAATGGGATATTGTCTTCAATTCGGAACTGGGTCAGTGGGGATATCAGGAAGCAAACCATGAAATGGACGTCTTAACAGTTCGCCTGCCGGTCGAAGAATTGCAGGAAGAGGTTGAAATGTTTACCATTACACTCTTGAAGGACCAGGAAACAGCAGTTCCCATGATGAATTTCTTCTGGGACAAAACTCTGATCCGCCTTCCATTTTCCTATGAATGATACTTTTTCTTCGCTTGAGCTAGAATCTTCCCTGGTGGAGGGTATAGACTCCCTTGGTTTTGAAAAAATGACGCCTGTTCAGTCAGAGGCGATTCCCTCCGCATTGTCCGGAAGAGATATTATTGCCTGTGCCCAAACCGGAACCGGAAAAACAGCAGCATACCTCATCCCAACCCTTCAGCATATACTTAAAAACAAGACTGAAGGACATTCATGCCTTATCCTGGTTCCAACCAGAGAGCTTGCCGTTCAAATAGATCAGCAGATCACCGGGCTGGGTTATTTCACAGGATTGAGTTCCTTTCCAATTTACGGGGGGAATAACTCGGAAAACTTCTCAGCTCAGAAAAAGGCATTGGACAACAAAAGTGAGTTCATTGTTGCCACGCCGGGAAGGTTGATCATGTTGATGAAACTCGGAAGGGCACATTTCAACGCCATTGATCATTTCATACTTGATGAGGCCGACAAAATGCTCGAGATGGGTTTTATCGAGGATATTACCTATATCGAGAAACAGCTTCCTGAAAAAAAGCAGACCATGATGTTCTCGGCGACCATGCCTCCCAAGATCAGGCATCTCGCCAAAAAAATTCTGCATAATCCGATAGAGGTCAACATTGCCGTTTCGAAGCTTGCAGGAGGAATCAGCGAGGAGTTTTATCTTGTTGGTGAGCCGGGAAAAATTCCATTGCTTGAACACCTGGTCACAAAGAGGGAAGAAATTGGCAGAATGATCATTTTCACTGGTCGGAAAGATTCCGCGGATCAGATTAAAAGAAATCTTTCGAGAAGAGGAATTAAAGCGAAAACCCTTCATTCCGGAAAGGAACAGGAGGAAAGGGAAAAAACCCTGATGGACTTCAAGAATAAGAAGCTTCAATTCCTGGTCGCCACCAATGTCGTTTCAAGGGGTATTGACATAGAGGGCATCAGTCATGTGTTGAACTACGATGTTCCACAGGATCCTGAAGACTACATCCACAGGGCTGGAAGAACCGCCAGGGCAGACAAGACAGGAAAGGCCATCACCTTTATCAACCAGGAAGACCAGAAGAATATTCTCAAGCTGGAAAACCTGAATGGGAAAAAAACAGAGTTTATGTCATTGCCGGAGGATTTGAAGCAATTTCAAATGGAGTGGTCGGCAAGAGAAAAAAAGCCCTTTAGGGGAAAAGGGAAAAAGAATTTCCGGAAAAAACCCTTCCGTAAGAAGCGATAAATTTTTTTCTCCATTTATTAGGCTTGCATAATAAATTCTCCTAATTTCGTTATCCGATGAAACCTGAGGAGACAGTTGATTTTAACATAAAGGCAGCATGGCATGCCATTTTCAGAATGTACAATAGCGTTGCCGCCAAGCACGATATTTCAACAGCCATAGGCTATGTATTGATCAATATCGATCGCAAGAACGGAACGCCGGCGACGAAAATCGGCCCGATGATGGGAATGGAGATCCATTCCTTATCAAGAATGCTCAGGAATATGGAAGAAAAAGGGCTTGTCGAAAAGCGACCCGACCCAAATGACGGAAGGGTTCAGCGGATTTTTTTAACCCCGCTTGGTGTTAAAAAAAGAGAGGTGTCCAGGCAAACAATTCTGGATTTCAACAATAAGGTTCGCCGCAGTGTTTCCCAGAAGAAGTTGGATGGCTTTTTTGAGGTGATCAGCAGCATCACCCAATTAATTGAAAAGGAAAAGGTATTTGAAAAAGCACAGCAATGAAAAGAAGGATTAAAA
>JANQHS010000377.1 GCA_028282565.1 Cytophagales bacterium
CATTGAAACCTAAAAGTTGAGATTGGATCCTTCCCAGACGAGGTATCCGTAAAAAGCAAAGCGGATGAATCGAAAAGCGGCAAAGGAGATGTATTTCTTGAATGTATAATTGAAAGTGCCGGAGATAAAACTGAACAAGGCAAAGGGAAGCGGGGTAACAGCTGAAATGAAGATGAGAATTCCTCCGTATTTTCGGTAGTAGACCATATAATCGTTGAAGGCCTTGATGGATTTGATCTTCTTCATAAGACCGGAATTAAACACCAATCGCCCCAGATAGAAGGCGATCACACCCCCGGCATAGGATAGGATAGCCAGAATGGCTACAACCTTGATATAAGCCAATGCACCATCTCCAAGTCCCCAGATCATAAATACCTCTGGCGGAATTAGGCCAACGAAGATCTCGGAAAGAAGAAAAATGGAGTAAACAAGCAGTTTTCGTTCCTTTAGCGGCTCAAGCGTGGCCACCATGTCAGCAGGGAGAAATTTTTTGATCGCGACAAAAACCACAGCCAGTAGGGCAAAGCCGATCAAACCTTTCAAAAGATTTGAGGCAAAAAGCTTGATGATTTCTTTTCTTCTGACCTTCATTTTACTCAAGGTCTCGAAAATAAGTAATATTGGAATCTGTGATTATTGATAATGAATGAAAAGCGGGAATACACTTTTTCTAATACCTTTTTTTTTCCTTCTGGCAGCATGTGATGATTCACCAAGGAACTATGAGAATGTTGTGGTTGAAAAAGAAAAAGCAAAAAGGCCATACAAATACAGAGATGCGGTCTCCGAGGGGTCCTATGAAATGAATGGCCCGATTGCTTTCAGAAAATTCAGAGCAAAACTGATACTTGAAAGAAGCCCGGATGAATTCGTAAATATCTATGTTTCAGAAGAGTATAGGTCCGATACGTTAAACCTTCCCCTGGTCAAACAGGGTCGAAATCAGATCTATATTTCAGGCTCTAAGGGGCAGGAAGGAGATATTCCGGTCTGGCATATTCAGTTGCCTGACTCATTTGAGATGAACATCGATGCCCTTGAAGTTCCATGTAATGCAACCGATCTAACCGGGGTATTTACCTTAAAAAACCAGAGCGGTGCTATCGAATTGAATAATTGTTCCGGTGCATTTGAACTGTTGAGTCGCGAAAGTGATATCATAGCGACGAATACCGAATTTCTCGGCAGATCAAAGATTACTGCTGGTTCGGGAGATGTACAGGTCACTTTGGGCGGGGATCTGATCTATGAAGCTGAGATCAGCTCGGGAGGCGGCAGTGTATATTTTTCTACCGAAGAACGGTCAATCCGGGGATCGGTGAAGATCATCTCCAAAAGCGGGATCAATGGTCTCAAAACCGATTTCGAACCGGATTCCTCCGGCGTATTTACCTCTTTCGGGCTTGAGATCGAATATGAGTTCCAACGTTTTCGTTTTGGCTCTTTAAGACCGGAAATTTCCTTGTCCTCGGGAGACAAAGAGGTAATCTTTTCAAAATCTGTTTCTGAATTTTAAAAAGGTAATAACTTAGGGCTTCTTCTATCAAACCAGCGATCCTGAATGAGTGAAAAACTGCTCAAAGCCTTACTGCAACTCTTTGCCCTGGTGGCAAAAGTCGATGGCGTAAAAGCTGAAGAAAGACAGGTGATCAAGGACTTTCTGAGAGAGCAGATCAATGAAGATGCTGTTGAGGGATTTATTGGTGTGTTCGATGAGTTTGCTGGAGAGGATATCAAGACTTCCGATCAGACCAAAATGCTCAAGATCTGCAATCAGGTAAATCAAAACCTGACACAGACTCAGAAAGTGATCATTCTTTTCAGAATTCTTGAGCTGATCCTCGCTGACAAGCATATATCCGAAACCGAGGATGACTTTATCAAAACCGTCGCTGATACCCTGAATCTGGATGAAAGACTTTATGATGAATTGAAGGATTTCGTTCTGGCGGAAGACCTTTATGATCTTCCGTTTGAGAATCTCCTGATCGTAAACAACGATAATATCCAGCCCAAGAAGGGTCAGAAATACCTTTATTCGGAAAGTTTCCCGGGTACACTTGGGTTCTACAAAGTTCCCGACTATGAGATGTACATCTTTAAGTACCTGGGTGGCTTTGAAATGTTCTTTAATGGCAATCCCATGAAGGCCGGCAGGCTGTATTTCTTTTCCAGGGGTAGCGCCATCAGATCTACGAAATCCAGTCCGATATACTACTCGGATGTCGTTTCACAATACCTCAAGGATCAGCAGGAAACCCATCTTTCCTTTGAAGCAACCGGCATTCACTATGAGTTTCCGGGAGGCAAGAAAGGACTGAATGATGTCAATATCAGAGAGTCCTCCGGTAGGCTGATCGGGATCATGGGAGCTTCCGGTTCCGGAAAGTCAACATTGATGAACGTGTTGAATGGGACTTTTCCGCCTTCTGAGGGCAAGGTCACCATCAATGGAATCGATATTTACAGGGAAAGAGATAAGGTTGAAGGTATTTTTGGTTATGTACCACAGGATGATCTCCTGATCGAGGATCTCACCGTTTACCAAAATCTTTATTATGCTGCCAAGCTTTGTTTCAGCAATTACAGCGGAAAAGAGATCAACGACTTGGTCAATAAGACCCTGAACAGATTGGGTCTATTGGAAACCAAGGATCTGAAAGTCGGATCCCCCTTGAAGAAGACCATTTCCGGCGGTCAAAGGAAGAGATTGAATATTGGCCTGGAATTACTGAGAGAGCCGGCGATCCTATTTGTGGATGAGCCTACTTCCGGACTTTCATCCAGGGATTCCGAAAACATTATGGACCTTTTGAAGGAGCTCTCCCTGAGAGGCAAGTTGATCTTCACAGTAATCCATCAGCCCTCCTCGGATATCTTCAAGATGTTTGACAAGCTGTTTATTATGGACCTTGGTGGTCTTCCGATTTTCTACGGAAATCCGATAGAGGCACTGATCTACTTCAAAAAAATCACCCAGCAGGTCAATTATGAGCAAGGTGAATGCAAGGAATGCGGCAATGTGAATCCCGAGCAGATCTTCAATATTGTCGAGATGAAGGTTGTGGATGAGTATGGAGCCGAAACAGATGTTAGAAAGGTTTTGCCAAACAATTGGCATGAATATTTCAAGGAGAATCTGAAGCTTGAAGAAATTGAGACCTCCCTTGACAGACCGGAAGGAACCCTGAACAAACCCTCAAGACTGGGGCAATTCATGGTATTCCTGAAGCGGGATTTCCTCTCCAAGATCTCCAACAAGCAATATGTTTTGATCAACCTGTTGGAGGCGCCTTTTCTGGCATTCATCCTGGCATTCATTGTCAAGTACTACAACATTGATCCCTCTCTTGGCTCAACCGGTTATATGTTTTCGAAGAACGTAAACATTCCGGCCTATCTCTTTATGTCTGTGATCGTTGCCTTGTTCATGGGGCTGACGGTTTCCGCAGAGGAGATCATCAGGGATCAAAAAATATTGAAAAGGGAGAGGTTCCTTAAGCTCAGCAGGGGAAGTTATCTCTATTCCAAGGTGGCGATCCTCTTCGGGCTTTCGGCTATTCAGGCGGGCCTCTTTGTGTTTTTGGGAAATACTATTCTGGAGATCAGGGGCTTAGGGTTTGAATATTGGCTTATTCTTTTCTCGGCTTCCTGTTTCTCAAATGTCCTTGGACTCAATATCTCATCGGCATTCAACAGTGCGGTGACGGTCTATATTCTGATTCCGATCATTTTGATCCCACAACTGCTTTTGGGTGGGGTACTGGTCAAGTTCGATGAGATCAACCCTCGACTTGCAACATTAGGACAAGTCCCTTTTTTCGGGGAGATCATGACCAGTCGCTGGGCTTTTGAGGCCTTGGCAGTTGCACAATACAAGGATAACGCCTACGAAAAGGAATTCTATCTTTTTGATAAGGTGAGGGCAAACAGTGAATACCGGACCACCTATTGGATTCCCAAACTCAGAACCAAGCTGGACTTCAATATTCAGTTTTATACCTCTGGTGATGATGAAACCCAATTTACCATTCTATACAACAATAGGCTGATCCTGGATGAACTCAACAAGGTAGGCCAAAATAACTCCCACATCGACCTTGGTGAGATCCCGGGTATGGACCCACAAAGTCTCGGGCCAAGGGAATTCAAGAAGATACACACTCTGCTCGAATACCTTGAGAAGTATTTTGCTAAGGTGAACACCAATGCCACATACAAAAAGGATCAGAAGGTGATGAAAATGACCCGAACACCCGATGATGAAAAACGGTATCTTGAATTAAAAGATAGCCACAAAAACGATCAATTGGAGCTTTTGGTGACCAACAGGACCAAGGCCGAACGCATCGTGGAATACCAGGGGAGGCTGATCCAACTGATCAACCCCATTTTTAAGAACCCTGATGTACCGACATTACCCGTGAATTTCAGAACCCACTTTTATGCTCCGGTGAAGTACTTTATGGGCAAGATGTATTCCACCAAATACTTCAATGTGATCGTCATATGGATGATGTCATTGATCTTCTTTGTAGCCCTCTATTTCGACTGGCTGCGGAAGGGTGTCAACTTTTTCGAAGGTCTCTCTTCGACCAAGGAATTCAGAGCGGGCTAGGATGAGGGTATTCCTCATATCATGCCTTCTTTTCGTTTCATTTTCCGCATTTAACCAAACAAAGTCTTTTCGGGATAAGATTGATCCTCAGAAGGAATTTCGTGAGGAAGAATATTCGATCCTGATCCGCGAATTGGGAAGCACGGAAGAATTATTTGAACACAATTCTTCAAAACCATTCATTCCTGCCTCGCTTGTTAAGTTGGTTGTGGCCACTGGGGTACTGGGAAGAGATCTGAACTTGGACACCCGATTCGTTGCAAAAACACGTACCGGGAATGAAAAAAACCAATACAGGATATTCCAATTATCGGGCTCAGGAGATCCGACTTTCGCCAATCCCAAATTTGGCCGGGAACGGGACCTTGAGCGTATAGTTGATTCGCTCCTGGCTTGGAATGCTGTGAACGATTCAATTTTCATCGAAAATGAGATCCTTACAGATTCCCCTGTTCCCGGGGACTGGAAGTATGCCGATATGGGCAACTACTATGCAGCAGGACTGTGGACACTCAACTATCGCGGAAATAGTTTTAAAATCAGCTTTCAGCAAAATCCAAGTCCAGGAAACAAATGCAGGATTATCGGCACCCAGCCGGAGGTTCTTAGTTTCGAATTGGAAAATCATGTGATCTCAGGCGAAAAAGGGACCGGTGATAATGCCTATATCTTCGGCGCACCTTATGTTACAAAAATGTTTATTAACGGAACAATACCGCCCGGGACCGGGATCTTCACGATCAAAGGAGCCGATCCTAATCCTCCGGCACAGCTCGCGGCAGAACTCAGGGCCCTGATCCGG
>JANQHS010000130.1 GCA_028282565.1 Cytophagales bacterium
GAGAAATAATTGTATGTTTCACCAGTGGAATAAAATCCCCATTGATTTCCCGTAGTTGTTGAGGAGCCCAGATTGGCATAAAACCCATAAGCTGCGCCGGTTCCGTCATGATTGACCCAGGAATAGCTTCCAGTTGCACTGCTCGCCTCTCCTGAAGGCTGTGAAACCTGGTTATAGGTACCGTATTTCACTCCTCCACCCTGACTCGAAACATTGGTGACCAGGCCGTATTTGGTGCTCACTCCATCGTAGAAATTGTCCAGCCTGATTCCCCAAGGTGTCGTTGTATTCGTGCTGGGGATGCTCAGCCACATTTTATAGGTAGCACTCCCAATTGCACCAACGCCCACATTCCCTTCGACGGACAAACCATCGGCAGGCGCGGTATTGGTGCCCGAATAAGATGAGCCGACCACCATTGCCCCCTCAACATCGAGTCGGTTCACAGGTGTATTGGTTCCCAGACCAAGGCTGTTGGTGCCCTGCTCCAGATAAAAGGCATAATTACCACCAGCTCCATTTTGCCAATCAAGAATTCTGAAATCGCCTGCTCCTCCCGTTCCCCAATCTCCCACGACCCAATTATCCAAGCCCGAGGTACGGAGTCCAAGAAATACGTTTTCCGAGGTATTGCCTCTGTCAATAAACAGATAGGCCTGATCATCGGATGAACCTATTCTTCCCGTTGCGTCCCCGGCCTTAAAAAGATCAAAATTGAAACTAGGCGAAGAATTTGCCACCCCAAGATTCCCTTCAACGATCAATCCATTTGTCGGCGCCGCAAAAGCCCCGGAAAAAGATGAGCCTATGGCCACGCCACCTTCCACATCAAGTGTGTTTACAGGAGTATTTGTTCCTATACCCATGGCCCCTCCGTCAAGAGTGACCCTGTCATTGCTGCCGAGTATTGAGAAGCCCGAAATTTTGAATTTATCCCCATCGCTTGCATCCATTCCCATAGTATATGCTGATCCCGTACCCGAATTTCTAAAGCCATAGCTGACATCGCCGGAAGCATTCTGGTTTTCGATTCCCATAACAGGGACCGCACTGGCCAGGTTTTGGATCACCTGGAAACTGAGTGCCGTAGATGTACCACCAATGACCACACCACTTGAATTGATGTTGTAGATATCGCCAAGGTTGTTTCTCCAGTAATTGGGCTCACCGGTTGTAAGTGATTGCCAATTGCTACCGTCGTAATACATCAAAAGGTCCACATCCGCAGCGTAAAACATCATTCCTTCCACGCTTAATCCAGGATATGTTGCTGTATCTGCAGCATTAGCAATCCTGGAAATCAGGAATCCCTTGTCGCCGGACAAAAGTTCAAGTATTGCTCCGGGGTTTGGAGTTGTTGTTCCAATCCCGACATTATCCTGGGCCTTAGACACAATGCTGAGTAAAACGATGAGGGTCACACAGAGACATCCGCACAAAATCTTTCTCATAGTAATGAAGGTTGGTAGTATAAAATTAACCAATATAGACGGCATATTTACTTATGTATACATTTTGAGCAAAAAAGGTGTTGTTCTTGCAAACCTTTTCCGAGAACAACCAGGCAACAAAAAGGAATTACTTGGGAACTGTGGATCATCATCATAAAAACTTGATATGCAGGCCTTTTACCATGGCTTTTTTGTTTTTGGTCTTTTTGTCCACAGAAGTCAGCAGCCAAATAACAGTCCGGGGGACCGTCTATGATTCCACATCAGAGCAGCCCCTTCCTTTTGTCAATATTGGGGTCAGAGGTCAAAACCTGGGCACTGTAAGTCTTCAGGATGGAAAATTTGTATTAGCAGGTCTTAACAAAGGGCAAAAACTTTTGTTTTCGATGGTGGGATACAAATCAAGCGAAATCGATATTGAAAGCCTTCAAGAGAAGATATTTCTGGCAGCTTCAAACACCAGACTTCAGGAAGTGGTTGTTAAATCAAGTAAGCTCAAAAAGGGTTTTCTGGGAAACAGAACCTCGAGCAAACTTATCAACGGAGGCTTCAGTGTAGATTTCCTTGGAGCTGAGGCCGGGGTCCCTATTCGAGCCAAAAAAGCTGAAACCTTTATCAATACCTTCCATTTCTTCATCGCCCGAAACGACTACGACTCACTCAGATTCCGGATAAACATTTATGAACTCCGGGGCAATGAGGTTGGAAAAAGGATCCTGAACCATAATGTGATCATCAAGAATGCAAGCGAAGGATGGAACAATGTTAATCTCGAACCCTATGATGTAGTGGCCGAAGGGGATTTTATGATCAGCCTTGAGTGGCTAACCGATTTCCCATGCAATAAGTCCAGAAAGGATGAACACGGAGAAATCGTGGACGATTGTTATCTCCGGTTTTCCGCCACTCTTTTCAAAAAACACATTTTCTATCGTGCGGTATCTCAGGGTGACTTTAGGCTTTTTACCGGAGGCAGTCTGGGTTTTTTGGTCGGTGTGGAACACTGAGTAATTCTAGGATTCAGACCGGATTGCAGGAAGTCTGCAAGTGATAAAAATAAGTTGTTTCGAAAATCAGCCATGACTGCTGATTGAAGCCGGAAATGACTAAATTGAAATCCAAATAAAACCAAGAATATGAAAACACTATCCCTACTCGCTGTTTTTACCTTTTGCCTATCCTTTCTATCGTTTGGCCAGAAATATAATTCCGAGCTCGAATACATGCAGTCGGAATTTGGGAAGGACAAAAAAGTCCTGGTCGGAGATTTTATGGCCCTCACCAAGGAAGAGGCTGATCTTTTTTGGCCTACCTATGATGCCTACGAAAAAAGGCGTCAGGAAATGGGCAGAGAAAGATGGGACCTGCTCCAGGAATACCTCAACAACTACAACACAATCGATGATGCCGCTGCGGCGATCTGGATGGATAAACTGTTTGATTATCAAGCACGTGAGGGTGCTTTGCTGCTGGAATACTATAGCAAAATGAAAACCATGCTGGGAGCTCGGCGCGGCATGCAGTTCTACCAGATGGAGATCTTCTTTGCGATCGAGATCCGTACGGCGATCATGGAAGAGGTTCCATTTATCGGGGAGAAATAGAAGAAAGATACAAGAATAGCCGGCGGAGTCCTGACAGCATTGGTCATGGCTTAGTCAAAGCCAAAAGACCTCAATCGGCAAGCGATCATGGTTATAATTCCGCCTTTTACTAATTTGGAACAGCAATCCAAAAGCAATGAAGAAGCTCCTATTTCTAGGGTTCGCGGCAATGCTCTTGTCCGCATCCCACCTTTACGGACAAAAGAAAGTCCCTAAAACCAAGTACAATTCAGAGGCCGAATATATGGCCGCTAATTACGCCAAGGACAAAAAAGACCTTATGGCTGACTATTTAAAACTGAACGAGGATCAGGCAAAGCAATTTTGGCCCATATATGATGTATATGAAAAGAAAAGGTCGTTCCTGGCGGAAGAACGGTTCAGAGGAGTACAAAAATACCTGGCAGAATATCGGGAGATGGATGAGGCCAAAGCCGCGGAATGGCTTCCTATGGCCTTTGAATTTCGGAAATCCTATGCCGGACTTTTAGAGTACTATACGAGAAGTATCGAAGCCCACCTCGGAGCAAGGGTTGCAATTCAGTTCTTTGAATTGGAGAGTTATTTCCGTGCCGATATCAGAGATCGGATCTACAGCGAAATCCCATTTATAAACGAATAGAAATGAAGAAGTTTAGCATTATCATTGTTGCCCTTATCGCATTTTCTTTCACGGGGATCTCACAAGACCTGAAATACAAAACCGAAGCAGAATATCTTAAAAAAACCTATGGCAAAGACAAAAAGGAGTTGCTTGAAGGATATCTGGAACTCGATGAAGAGCAAGGCAAGGTCTTTTGGCCCCTATACCAAGAGTATGAAGTGAAACGCAAAAAATTAGGAGAAGCCCGCTGGGAAAAATTTCAGATCTTTAATGAAACCCATGATGGGATCGATGATCCTATCGCTGACAGATGGCTGGATACCGTTTTTATCTTCAGGCAACAATATCTGGCTCTTCTTGAAGATTTTGCCACGAATGTTCAAAGCAAACTCGGATCAATGGTGGCTATGCAGACCTATGAATTTGAAGCCTACATTCGCGCCGGAACGAGAAAATACCTTACAGAGAGGGCGGCTTTCGTTGGAGAGGGCTTTGTGAAAAAGAAATAGCACAAATCTGGAAAGGTCTATGACTTTAAATATGGGTAAAAAAGCTTAGGCCTACTCGTTATCCTCCAGTTCCTTCAGGTAGAATTCAGCGATCTTCAGATAATCCCTTTCGGTGATAATGCCAACCAGCTTTCCTTGACGATTTAATACGGGCAGAGCTCCGATCTTATGCTCCAACATGAGCTCGATCCCGTCATGCATATTCGCATCGTTCTGTATGGTGATCACATTCTTGACCATGATCTTTTTAACCGGTGGAATAGGATCACCCTTTTTTCTGGCCATTGCATAATGCCTTCCCAGTCTGCCGAGCGTCACAACACCAACCAGGTCTCCTTCATCATTTTCGACCAGCAGATGTCTGATCTGTTTCCACATCATAATATTGGGCACAAGGTCAATAGGGTCATCCATATTGACCGTGTACAGATTTCTGGACATGATCTGATCAATTCGCTGGAACCGGTTCTTCCCTCCTCCTGCCTCATCGAGCGTTGAGATATTCCACTCATGTACCGGGGTATTTGATTTTTGTCTTGAACTGATCCCACTGGTCAAGGCGATCATTATTCCATCGACTGAGCCCTCTTTCTTCATTTCATTATAGGAATCCAACATCCATTGAGATCCGGTCTTACCAGCCTTGATCCTCTCACTGAGAACCCCCAAATAGGTATCGATATCCTTATCATCCACACCCGATTCCTGAAGGCCACTTTTCGCCATGGGCATTAATTCCTGCTCGATCAGGTCTTCGGCAACATATCTTTTTCCATCGAGCCAATTGATCCTGGATGCCAAGCCGGTTTTGGCGGCGTTATTGAAATTTCCTTTGAAAAGATCAAAGTCGAGCTTCTCCCATTTCCCGCGGTATTCATCAGGAAGACCATTCATCAGGCCAAGCCAAAACGCCGAGTTGGTGATCTGGTCACGAACCGTGGGCCCGGAGGGAAGGTACCTGTTCTCGATCCTCAGGTGCGGCTTTCCATCCGATATTCCATAGCAGACCCTATTCCACTTGTAAATTGTGCCATTATGCAATTGCAAAGCCCTGAGTTCAGGCACCTGTCCATTTTTGAACTGATCAAGTGAATTCTCATATCCATTCATACAGACCAGGGGGCGGTGACTGGCGACATCTTCCTTGAAGATCTCCATGATATTCTCCTGTACCCACCGGTCTCCAAAATAAACCCTGGGCATCTTTTCCCTGATCTCTACGGGGTTATTCCTGGTATCGACCGATTGTTTAAAGAGGCCGATCCTGGTTTCCCTCCAGAGCCTTCTTCCAAGGAACAAAGGGGAATTGGTGCAGGCTGATAATACGGGAGCGGAGATCACCTGAGCCCAATTATATTTATCGACAAAATCGCTCGACCCCAACTGATAATGGAGCTGGAAACTCGTATTGCAGCTCTCGAACATCACCGAATCGCTGCTGGTGATCAGTTCGTCGATCCCCTGCAGATAAAAGGATGAAGGCCCTCCTCTCTGGGCCATGATGGCATCGTTGAGTGCAAAGTATCTCTCCCTTGGGGTCATATAGTCCAGGGTGACATCCGTGGATCTTATGGTGGGGCATATTCCGGTAAGGATATAATCAGCATCGAATTTATCAAGCTGTTTTTTGAGCGTGCCCAGATGATTTATGATCCTTTTTTCAAGTTCAGATAGACAGTCTCCGGTGAATGCTATTGGCTTGAGATTGATCTCGAGGTTGAACTTCGCCAACTCATTGGTAAACCGCTCGTCCTTTATTCCATCAAGCACTTCATCTGCTATGGGAGCCGGTCGGAAAAACTTATCGATAAGGCATAGCTCCTGTTCACACCCGATCCGGATCCTGTCTTCCTCGATCATCCCTTCATCGATCATCAGTTCGAGAGTCTCAATATCCTTGAAAAGATAATGCATAAATTCCCGCACAGCAGCCTTTGAATCGGATCGAATTACTCGGAAATCTCCCATAATACTAAGTGTTTGCCGAAAGTATTCTCCCAATTTACCATGGGAAATGATTTAGGTCAGGTTAAATCATGACTGGAAGAACAGGCTGGAGCAAAAAAAAGGGCAGGAAATACCTGCCCCTTACAAAATGTCCGAACATTAATTCCCCTTACCTATGCCTTTTCGATCCGGCCCCTTAGGCTTCTCAGGTGCCTTTGGATAAGTCTCCAAGGCCTTCATAACCAGTTCGATCGCTTTGTCAAGCTGCGGATCCTCACCTCTGAAAACAGCATCCGAGGGGTTCTCGACTTCATAATCAGGGTCGACTCCATATCCTTCCACATCCCATTCACCTTCGGTATTGTAAAATCCGAAATTTGGTGAGGTCACTCCTCCGCCATCGATGAGCGAAGGCCATCCTCCCGAATATCCAACCAGACCGCCCCAGGTTCTTTTGCCAACAACAGGTCCAACCTTGGCTTTCTTAAAAAAGTAGGGGAAAGCATCACCGCCGCTACCTGCCCATTCATTGGCAAGCATAACCTTGGGGCCATTGTTGACAACATATGGAGAAGGATCTGTCTTGCGGTCTCTCCTGCCCCAATAGCTCAATATAGGACGGTTCAACATTTCAATAAAGCGGTCAGGCACCTGGCCACCCGAGTTAAACCTCTCATCGATGATCAGACCATCCATGTTATGTTGGGCCTGGAACATTCTCATCAACTCATTTTGGCCTCCGATCCCGGTATTTGGAACGTAGATATAGCCGATCTTCCCTCCGGTTGCCTCATAAACCTTCTTACGGTTCATCTCTACCCAATTTTGGTTTCGGATCTTAAATTCACTGCTCATTGTCTTCACCAGGATATCACGCGCATCTGAGCTATTTCCCGATGCACTTACGGTCAGAGATACCGTCTTGTTTTGAAGACCCTGGAACGCAGCCCAGGGATCCTTATCCCCATTCAATGGAATTCCATTCACCGCCAATATGTATTCTCCCTCTTTTACTTTGAGGTTCGGTGCGGCAAGTGGCGAGTTAAATTCAGGATCCCATGCAGCTCCCCGATAGATCTTTTGTATCCTATATGCGCCTTTGCTTTGATCAAGCTCGAAATCTACCCCTAAGAGTCCTACACCTATTTTAGTAGCAGATTTCACATCCCCACCATA
This sequence comes from Cytophagales bacterium, assembly GCA_028282565.1. GTDB lineage: Bacteria > Bacteroidota > Bacteroidia > Cytophagales > CCMP332 > JANQHS01. Next base: position 7,292 of record JANQHS010000130.1, read on the forward strand.
GTTATAGGCATGCCCAACGTTGAGTTCACCAAAAAGCTCACCGATCAGAAAGCTGACATCTCTTCGGCTGTTGCAATAAGGAAGGATCTTTGCATATCGATCATACATTCCTGCCCAGTCCACCTGATGCATTTCGGCATCATAGAAGAAATCCCTTTGCACTCTCCATGCTTCTCTAAAGATCTGTGGCCATTCTTTGGTTGGGTCAACCTCAAATTTCATTTCAGCGGTGTTGATCTTTCCATCCCCTGTCTTTTTACCCTTTGCAACCTCAATGATACCATAAGACCCACCAGTAGAGTAAAGGAGTTTCTCTCTGTCGGATGAAAGTTCATAACCATAAACACCGGATATAATGGTCTCGGCCTTTCTTTCCTCTATATCGTAATACCTGACCGACCCTCCGGTCACGCCTTTTCCCGCCCCAGCCAAAGGGTACTCCATGAAGATCACCTTGCCATCAACCGCAGCGAGAGAGCTCATATTTCCGGGATCAACCGGTAACACCTCTGCTCTGGACTCAAAGCCATCCGGGTCTAGTGTAACGGATTCATCTTTCTCCTCCTCTTCGTCATCCTTTTTCTTGCCCCTCTTGTCATCGCTCTCTTCCTCTTCCTTGCTTGCCTCTTCAACATCATTTCTTGGTACAAGTAATGGATCGGTATCCTTGGCCATCGCTACTCCCATCAACTTGGTTGAATTCGGGTAGATAAATGCCCAATCCATATCACTGTAAATGGGCGAAAAATGCCTGTTAGAGGTATAATACACATATTTCCCATCAGGGCTAAATACCGGATTGCGATCATTATAGAAACCGCTGGTGAGTTCGATCAACTTCTTGGACTGATCATCCCAACAAAGGATCTGATAATTATACTTTTCGGATTCTCCGGGAAAGAGAAGATAGCGACTGTCTTTGCTCCAGTCCAATGTGTAGCTGGGGTAACGATCGGTTTTGAAAACCCTGGTTACCTTCTTGGAGGATACGTCGATGATGTACAGTATGCCCGCTTTTTCGTAATAGGCGATCTTCTTGGAATCGGGCGACCATTTTGCCCAGTAATAATAGGTCTTGCTTCCACTGGTCAATTGAGTAGGCTTTCCAGCGCCATCGGCAGGCATGGTATATAATTCATATTCACCTGATTCATCTGAAAAATATGCTATGCTCTTTCCATCAGGCGACATCCTCGGTGCTCTCTCCGCGATTCCCGGGGTACGGGTAAGATTTAAGGTTGGTCCATGCTCAGCCGGAACCGTCACAAGATCACCCCTGGCTTCAAAAAGCGCTCTCTTCCCTCCGGTGGAAATATCGTACCAGTTTACATATTTGGAAAAATCCTTCATTTCGGGCCTGGCAGAAAGCCGGTTTGTCGGTATGCTAATATCGATCTGACTTAAATCGCCCGACTTGAGGTTGAAGGTGTGAAGGCTACCGCCATTTTCAAAAATGATCTCCTCAGGCCCCAAAGAAGGGAACTTCACATCATAATCGGCAAACTTGGTTTCCTGTTTGAACGATTTATCGGAGACATTGTAGGACCATAGGTTCATGCGTGCATTAGGTCCGCGATCGGATATGAAATACACCTTATCTCCTACCCACATCGGAATATCATTGGAACCGGGATACTTGGTGATCTTCTCGGATTTTTTAGCGTCATAATCATAGATCCACAGTTGGGAGGCTGTTCCCCCCTGATACCTCTTCCAATTTCTGAACGTTCTGTCCAGATATTGATAGGCCAATTTTTTTCCGTCCGGGCTGAAGCATGCCCATTCGATATAGAAGAATGGCATTTTCTCGGGCATTCCGCCTTTTTCATCGACCAGATAGAACTGCGAAAACCTATACGAGGGAGACTCCCGTCCGGAGGCAAACATGATCTGTCCGGTTGTCGGATGCCAGCCTTGTACATAATCAGCGCTCGGATGGTAAGTGATCCGGTTTGGTACCCCGCCCTCAGTTGGTATAGTGTAGACATCGGTATTTCCATCATAATTTCCGGTAAAGGCAATACTGGAACCATCATTGGAAAACTTCGGAGAGGATTCGGGGCCATCTGCATTGGTGATCTGCCTGGCCATTCCTCCTTTTTTGTCTACAACCCAAAGATCCTCTCCATAAAGAAAGACGATCTTGTCCTTGCTGATATCAGGGAATCTCAGCATCAAAGCATCAGGCTTGGTTTCCTGGCCGAAGGAAAATTGGCCAATTATCATCAAGCCGACCAAAAGGATTATTCTGGAATCTATTTTCATGATCTAAATTTCTGTAAAACTATTTGGACAAAGGTATTGTCATTTGGTTTTTGAAACGAAAGGTTGAATTCCTTGATTAGTGGGTAAATCCTAAGGCAAGTTGATTATCAAAATTATGGCTCTAATGCTGGTGGCAATGGCCTTCATTTCCAGCTTTATGCAATTCAGAATAAGCGAAGAAGAGGTCAATAAAAGATTCCAAACGAAAGGAGTGGCGATTGAGATGAAGGAGTACCGTATCGGAGCTCGGAAGATCCGATATTATCAAACGGGATTTGAGCAGGGAGAAAAGAAACCCCTGATCCTTTTTGTACATGGAGCTCCCGGAAGCTCTCAGGACAACCTGGGTTTTCTGGAGGATGAGGAGTTGCTAAAAGTGTTCTCAATGATCAGCGTAGATCGGCCCGGTTATGGTTATTCCAATTTTGGCCATAGCATGAAGTCCATCGAAGAACAGTGCAGGATCATCGGCAAACTTCTCGAAAAAATAGATCGAGAAAGGAGCGTAACCCTGGTGGGACATTCCTTCGGAGGGCCCGTGGTCGCAGGTATGGCATCCATGTTTCCGGAAAAAGTAGACAATATCCTCATGCTGGCACCTGCATTGGACCCAAGAGAAGAGAAATTCATCGGGCTGGCGAGATTTTCAAAAATTCCACCCATACGATGGTTGACCCCGATCGCCTGGAAAGTTGCTGCAGATGAAAAAACCAGTCATGTGGATGAACTCTTAAAAATGGAGCCAAATTGGCCTGGTGTTCAATGCAAGGTGATTCACATGCATGGCACCAAGGATTCTCTCGTACCCTACTCAAATATCAAGATCACCGAGGAAAAAATGACAAACGCCCGGGTCGAGATCATCAGCCTTGAGGGGGCCGATCATTTCCTGCCCTGGTCTCATACCGAACAAATCAGGGAGCTATTGCTCTCCCTGGTAAATTAGTCCCGAAAGAACTCCAGCGTCCTCATAAATGCATCCTGGGCTGCCGGCTCATCATAGCTGGGCTGACTGGGATTGGCAAATGCATGGCCGGCATCATAGATCTGGACCTCAAGGTTTTTCGACGCCTGCTTCATGCCTTGACGGAACCGCTCAACGAGTTCCATACTAATGCCCTGGTCTTGACTTCCGAAGAATCCAAGTACTTCGGCATTCAGGTTCTGAAGCTTGTTCGGATCTGTTTCAGGCCAACCATAATAGATCACACATTTTGAGGATGAACGCCCCGCAATGATCGCCGCTTTCAACGACCAGCCACCCCCGAAGCACCAACCCAGGGTATAAAACTCACTCGTCGTTCCCGCATGGTTCATTCCTGCCTTGATCAACTCCTTGATCCTGTCTTCCTTAGCCGCCTGCATATAGTTGCGGGCATCTTCACGATTATCGGCCACTTTGCCATCGTACAGGTCTATGGCCATCACGTTCACGTTGCCCAATTCATCAAAATAACGGTCGGCTTCTCTTTTGACATGATCGTTCAACCCCCACCATTCCTGAAAAATCAACAGCCAGATTTTAGAATTGGGATTTCGCACAACATAAGCGTTTCCCTTATCCTGATCCGGGACCGGAAATTCCTCCATCTTACCTTGCCCCTGATATTCCTGAATCGGCGTTGGTAATTCATGTGAGTTCACGAATGCTTCATCATCGGCGAGCTTGACAAATTCCCCGTTGGGCGTTCCACATACCGGGATTTGATCTTGCGCATAAATAATTGATAAAGAGGATATTAAAAATGATATAGTGAATGATAGTTTCATGTTATTTTCCGGTGATCTGAAGATGAATGGTTCTTTCCCTTGGTCTGGTATCGAAATCGATAAAAACGATCTGCTGCCAGGTACCCAGAAGCAATTCCTTGTTTACAAAAGGAACTGTTAAAGATGTCTTGATCAATGCTGATCTCAAATGACTGGCTCCGTTGCCATCACCCCAGGTTTGATTGTGAGCGTAATTCTTTTCATAGGGAGCAATGTTTTCCAGAAATTCTGCCACATCGGTATTCACCAGTCCCGGTTCAAACTCCAGCGTGGTGATCCCCGTGGTTGATCCCTCTGCAAAGATGAGCACCTGCCCTTGTTTGATATCGCCGCTGATGATATAATCAGCTACGCGTTGGGTGATATCGTAAATGCTTGTTTTTCCTTCGGTATTCAGCGATATGGAGGTTGTTCGGAGGTCCATGAATGCCCTATAAAGCTAATTATTCATACCTTTGGATCAACCTTAAAACATGAAAAGATCGGTTCTTCCAATTCTTTTTATTCTGCTCTTTTTCTTTTCTGAGAAATCGCAGAGTCAAAATGCCATTCGTTTCCCGGATGATACCGTGACATTTATACACTGGATGGATTTCTATATGGATACAGCCGCGAGTCTTGGCAACCTCCCTGTACCAATAAGTGACTCTTTTACTATCGAAACCAAATTCAGGCATTTGAGAAATCCAGGCCAGAATCAAAGCTTCGGTCTTGGTAACCCCTGGATAAAGGGAAAGGACTTCCTTAGAATCCAAGCCATTTTCGACGACGCACTAAGTGGTTACATAAATGGCTTTCTTTTCGGCACGTATGCTGATTCGCTTGGGGTTTTCTCGCGCTATACTCAGTGTTTTACCAACTGTGAAGGCTTAGGTGGTTCCATCAACATTCAGGATACGGGCTGGCATCATATCGCGCTGGTCAACAGGGGCGATAGTTTATTTAAATATGTGGATGGTGTTCTTTTTTTCAAGAAAGCCATTGTGATCGGGTTGCACGAGGAAAACAACGTTGGGTTTTCCATATATGGTCGAAATACTGAAATTGACCAAGTTCGTATCTGGAATGTTCCAAGAACGACCACCGAGATAAATACCTTCAAGGATTCCTGTATTTCCTACCATCCGCGACTTGTAAAACATCTCCCTTTTGAATCTTTTATAGGAACTGACTCGGTGGAGGATATGGCTGATTTCAGTCAAAACGGATATTTTTCCAATTACTGGGGCGCCGGACCACTTCCCCAGTGGGCAAAAGGCGTGGATTGCCTGGGTTGTGATTATGGGTTGAACACAAGCCATATCATTGAAGGCACCACCATCTGCCAGGACAGCAGCATCAGCATATACGGAACTCAATTTTCCGCTGTACAAAGCTCTTTTTCACATACAACCTACCTTGCAGGCCTTGCCTGCGATTCGATCATCACAACCGATGTGAAGGTCATATCCAACTGGACCAACATCTTTCAAACATTATGCCTAGGAGATGATCTGGCCCTGCCCAATGGGGATACCGTTTACAACGTACAGGGATACTATACCGACTCTATTCACTGGATCGACCGGGGCTGCCCTCATACCATAGCTCTTCAACTGGATGTGGACTCTCCTGTCAATGATAGCGTTTCGGTGAATAGCTATACGCTGACCAGCCATGCAGGAACCCAAAACTCCTTTCAATGGCTCGATTGCAACAACGGGATGATGATCATTCCAGGAGCCGTCAACAGGTCCTACACTCCCGGCCCCGCCGGATCCTATGCGGTCCTGATCACCACTCCAAGGGGCTGTGCGGATACAAGCGAATGTGTAAGTGTTCCCCATGTTGGATTGGAGGGAAGCATTTTTTCAGAAATCCGGATCTTCCCAAATCCGGTCGATGACTACCTGTATCTGAGCTCTGAAAATGATCTGGACTTGGATCTTTCGATACGCGACCTTAGGGGGAAAAACGTGATCAAAGGCACCTGGTTTTCTGAAGGAAGAATAGCATTGAACCTTAAGAGCTTGGCTTCCGGGGTATACTTCCTTGAATTGCGATCCCGGGACCAAAAACAGATTCTCAAGATCTTAAAAGAATAGCTCCATTCCATCCTCTGCCATGTTCTCTTTGACCTTTTCCAAATTAGAAAGCATCTCCTCACCGAAATGATTTAGGACCAGATTCTCTGTCCGGATCTCCGCTCCACGCTCTTCGATCTGAGAATAGGTTACATGACCCGGCCTGATCGAGCTGAAGTTATTGCATTCCAACATCATCAGCTCTGTCCCCTCTGCGATCCGTAGAATATTTGAATTCCATTCCGTATCCCCGGAAAACCCCATGGTCTTTTCCCCGAAGTTGACCCTAAGCCCATGCGGAATGGAATCCGGCGCATGGACTACTGGTACTGGCCAAACCCGAATACCGCCTGACTCAAATTCTATCTCACTTTCATACTCCCGAATGAAAAGTCCGTGCTGATCCACCAACTCATCACCAAGTCCCGGATAAAGGGCTTCTCCCAAATCCCTGATCCGCTTCTTCGCCCCCATTGGAGCCCATATCTCAAGGCTGCTCCCCTTCCCGAAAAACCTCCTGTTGATCAGGATAAATGGAATTCCACCAAAGTGATCTCCATGAAAATGTGTGATGAATATTCTTTGAAGCCTATCCAGATCTCCAAAAGTCCTTACCAGGTTAACATAGGCATTTGCCCCACAGTCGACCATGAAGTTTTCTTCTCCTTCCTCCACCAAAAAGCAGGATTGAAATCTACCACCGGTGGAAAAAGCGTCCCCGGAGCCAATAACAGTGAGCTTTCCCATACGGGAAAAATAGGTATTCACTTTGAAATTCGGGTGGAAATGGATCTTCGAATGATCTCTATGATCTCAAGGGCATCCGCGGAACGGAAAATGACCGGTGGCATGTCCATTGCCGAAGCCAATTCCCAAAGTTTTTCGGCACCCGGGCCTAGTATTGCAGGTTTTTTCTCTTTTAATGCCAGACCAAACTCTGAAACAGTCCCCGGCCCGGAACCAATGAAAACAAGTACATCAGAGCTAAGAACATTGATGATATTCCTCCCATTTCCCATTCCCGTCAAGATCACTTTTGAACAGTGATCTGAAGCCTCATGAGGATCTTTTCCCGGCAAAACTCCAATGGTCTCCCCTCCCTTATTCCTCGCACCTTTCATTGCTGCCTGCATCACTCCTGTTGCCCTTCCCCCAGTAAGAAGGACAAGGCCTTCCTCTGCGATTAATTCTCCAAGGTGTTCGGCAAAATCAATTTCTGATTCCTTTGCGTTCTGCCCTGGCCCCATGATTCCAATGACATTTTTTCTATCGGTATTCAAGACCCCACTTTCTAAACCACCAAAGATTGATCAAAGTGAGAATCAATCCAAAACCGGAGGCCCAAAACCAATTATCCACATGAAGTGACATAAAGAATTCCTGAGTAAACATGATCAGGAAGGTGAACCAAATGAAGATATAAATGCAAAAAGACGTATGTGTAATAGGAATAGTGAAAAACTTCATTTGAGCCTTGTAGTAATAGCTGAACGGAGGAATGATCAACGCGACAACCAACACACCCCACACTCCACTCACATGAATACCCGGCAACATCAGACAAACCACGATTGCGGAGACAAAATTCAATAAGTAATGTTGTGTAAATGTCTCTTTCATGTTCGGCGGTCAATACAAATCACATAACTGATATGGTAGTCCATTAAAATGGTCTTTAAGCACAACCGAAAGGCAGATCAGGCCTTTCTGAATCAAATTCAATTATCCCGTTCGAAGATTAGCTAGTTCTCACAAAAAGATCCACTTGCAATATATAGTTTCTTTTCCTCCGCCCTGTAGGCCTTGTCAGTGACAGATCTCAATCGGCCAATCAAATCCGACCTTTCCTCCTGATCATAGATCAGGACCTCTCCACCTCCGTCTGAAAACCTGGCGTAGGTTACCAACTTTAATTCTTTCGAAAGTTGATCAAGTTCTTCCTTGCTAATGGAAGGGATTTGCAAAACCCGGCTTCCCGAAAAAGGAAAGAGCCTTACGAATTGATAAGTGACCATATCATAATTCTCACCCGGAGCGCAAACCCCTCCTACTATTGGCTCATAATCATAGATATCAAGTAGAAACCTGTTGTTGATGATGGCCGAGTCAGCTTTCAGATTCTCATAAAGATCTCCCTTCGACGGATCAAAAATGAAAATACCTCCGCCATCGTAAAAAGGGCCTGCAACCAATAAAAAACCTTCGGAGGCCAGTTTTTCCATATTCTTCATATGGTATTGCTGGTGCCTTTCCACTATCGAATCAGGCAATACCACCTTGTCAGGATTGGAATTCAAGAACATGAATTTATACTGGGCCTGTGCCGAAAGTGTTGACAGAAAAATCAAAAGCAACCCCGGTATGATCATGTGTAGTTTTTCCAGTTGCATAGCTCAATATTAAAGTCAGTAACCAAAACTATTTAACCATTCAAATAAAAGTTTCTTTCTCCACCCTGAGCGTTTTGGAAGAAAATATGTCATCAAACCATCTTAACCATATATTAATCATACTGGTTTGGTTGTAAAGTATATTTTTGGGTTATGTCGGTCAAAATTCAAAAAAATGAAAAAGGTAAGTACAGGAAGATGGAATCCGGAGAGCAGGTCGTGCTCGATGCCTACCTTCCCAGCTTTTTGAAAAAACACCCGACCGTAGAGCTCATCGTGGGTTGCGATAGCCATAGCTTTAACAATCACACCATTTACGTGACAACCCTTGTTTTTCGCTACAAGCAAAGCGGTGCCCATGTCGTTTACAACAAGGAGAAAGTGCCCAGGATCAATGATCTTTTCTCCAGGCTTTGGTCTGAAATGGAAAGGTCCGCTTCCCTTGCTCTTTATCTTCGAGAGGATCTCGGGGTTGATATCTCGCAGATCGATCTGGATTATAATGATGATCCGAAATACGCTTCCTTCAAGGTTAGACAAGCGGCAATGGGGTATATCGAATCACTTGGATTTAATCCAAAAACCAAGCCTACCCTCCTTCCGGCAAAAGGTGCTGCCAATTTTCTTTGTCGGTAAAGCCGGCATCTCTTTCAATCTTTTTACGTCCCGATACTATTGAAAACGAATAGAAATATATTTGCAGATAATCCAGGTCAGTCATGAACTTGTACGAACAATTCCCTTTATCGATCCAAAACTCCCTTTCGAGGAAGAAGGAAAAATTTGAGCCGATCACCAAAGGCAAGGTGGGAATGTACGTATGCGGGCCAACGGTTTACAATGAAGTGCACCTGGGCAACCTCAGAACCTTCCTGACCTTTGATCTGGTCTTCAGGTACCTCAAATACCTGGGATACAAGGTTCGATACGTTAGGAATATCACTGACGTTGGTCATCTGGAAAATGATGCTGATGAAGGTGAGGACAAAATCGCAAGAGAGGCCAGGCTGAACCAGCTTGAACCCATGGAGGTAGCGCAGAAATATACCAATCAGTTCCACGATGTACTGGGCATGTTCAACCTCCTTCCACCAAGTATCGAACCATTGGCCAGCGGGCATATCATTGAACAGATCAGCATGATCGAGAAGATCATGAACAACGGCCTGGCCTATGAGTCCGAAGGCTCGGTATACTTCGATGTCGAAAAATATAACAAGGACCATGATTACGGAGAGTTATCCGGAAGGAAAATCGAGGATCTGATCTCCCAGACAAGGGAACTCGAAGGACAGGAACAGAAAAGGAACCCATTGGACTTCGCGCTCTGGAAAAAGGCCGACCCTTCCCATATCATGAGATGGCCATCACCCTGGGGTGAGGGATTTCCGGGCTGGCATCTTGAATGTTCCGTGATGGGGACCAAATACCTTGGCCCAAGCTTCGATATCCATGGAGGTGGCATGGACCTCAAATTCCCGCATCATGAATGTGAGATCGCGCAATGCGTCGGTGCCGAAGGACATGCAGCCGTAAAGTATTGGATCCATGGAAATATGCTTACGGTTGAAGGCAAGAAAATGAGCAAGTCGGAAGGCAATGGCTTCACCCCTCTGGAATTGATGAGCGGCGACCACCCCATGCTTGTTCGAGGCTATAGCCCTATGACCATCAGGTTCTTCATGCTGCAAGCTCATTATTCCAGCACCCTTGATTTCTCCAATGAAGCGCTGGAGGCATCCGAAAAGGGATACAAAAGACTGATGCGTGCGATGAAGACCCTGAAGGATATTCAGGCTTCACAGGAGAACAATATCGATGTCCAAAAAATGGTCCAGGAAAAGCTTGATAACATCCGGAAACAACTCAGTGATAATTTCAATTCTCCATTGGCCATCGCTGAGATCTTTGAGATCAGCGGCAGGATCAACGACTGGGCCGTGAAAGAAAAGGGGATCGCAGCGCTTGGCTCAGAGGAACTGGATTCCTTTCGCTCTGAACTACAGGTTCTTGTTCATGATGTGCTTGGAATATTGCCAGAGGAAGAATCGGATAATCAGATACTTTCCAAGGTGATCGAGCTCATGATCCAATTCAGGAAAAGCGCCAAGAAGAACAAGGATTTTGAAACTTCCGACAGGATCAGGGATGAATTGAATGCCATTGGTGTTAAACTAAAGGACCTCCCGGGAGGTGAAACAAGCTTTATTATTGATTGATGAAACAAATCATGATCCTGTTCATCCGATTCTATCAGGGAGCCCTCTCTCCCTTGCTGGGATCGAATTGCAGGTTTACACCAACCTGTTCAGAGTATTTCATAGATGCCCTTAAAGAGCATGGGTTCTTCAAAGGCAGCGCCATGGGTTTCAAAAGAATTTCGCGTTGCCATCCCTGGGGAGGCTCCGGGTATGACCCTGTTCCAAAGAAGTAGATGGATAGGATCAGAATAGGGATCATCAACGTGAGCGATAGGGCCAGTAAGGGCATTTACGAGGATATCCCGGGAAAAGCCATCCTTTCGACGATGAAAGAATACCTCAGTGTAGATTGGGAGCCTGTTTATCGGGTGATACCCGATGAGGAGGATCTCATCGCTTCAACCATTACCGATCTTACTGATCATGAAGGCTGCTGCCTGGTGGTCACCTCGGGTGGAACCGGACCTGCGCCGAGGGATGTAACCCCTGAGGCGACCGAGCGCGTTTGCCATAAAATGATGCCCGGATTTGGTGAATTGATGAGAACCGAAAGCCTTAAATACGTACCTACTGCAATTTTGTCAAGGCAGACCGCAGGGATCAGAAACCAAAGCCTGATCATCAACCTTCCAGGTAAACCCAAAGCGATCAGGCAATGCCTGGATGCAGTCTTTCCGGCAGTACCCTACTGCATAGATCTCATCGGTGGACCTTACCTCAGCACCAATGAAGAAATTATGAAGGTTTTCCGACCCCCAAGCAAATAATCCTGTAGCTTCACCGGTTATACGGAATTGTTATGATGAAGATCGACATGCATACCCATATCTTTCCGGAGAAGCTTCCGGATTTTACCCGAAAATTCGGATATGGGGATTTCATTCACCTCGACCATCATCGCCCCGGATACGCCCGAATGATGGCGGGAAACCGCTTTTTCAGGGAGATCAACGAGAACTGCTGGGATCCTGAGATCCGGATCAAGGAATATGAGAAGTTCAATACCACCGTACAGGTGGTCTGTACCATACCGGTGATGTTCTCATACTGGGCCAAACCCAACGATGGCCTAGCCGTCTCCGAATTCTTGAACGATGACATCGCCGGAGCGGTTGAGAAATACCCCAAAAACTACATAGCCCTGGGAACCCTTCCCATGCAGGATACCGAACTGGCCATCAAAGAACTTGAGAGAATCAAAAAACTGGGTTTTCCGGGTATTCAGATCGGTTCTAACATCAATAACCACAATCTTTCGGAGCCTCAGTTCCTTCCGGTCTTTGAAGCATGCCAGGAACTGGATATGGCGGTACTTGTTCATCCCTGGGAAATGATGGGTGAAGAGTATATGCAAACCTATTGGCTTCCCTGGCTGGTGGGAATGCCGGCTGAAACCACCAGAGCGATCTGTTCCTTTATTTTTTCAGGGCTTTTTGACAAACTTCCTGAGCTTCGGGTTTGTTTCGCTCATGCGGGGGGTTCGTTTCTCGCGACCATAGGAAGGATTGAACATGGATTCAATTGCCGACCCGATCTTGTGGCCGTGGACAATCCCACCAATCCGAGAGAGTACATTGGAAAGTTTTGGATAGACTCGATCACACATGATGCTGACTACCTCAAATATATCCTCCCAATGATCGGATCCGAGAAGATCTGTCTGGGTTCTGATTACCCTTTTCCTTTGGGTGATCTTGAAATTGGTAAATTCATTGAGGACATGGACCTGTCAGATTCGGTAAAAGAAGACATCTTTGCACTTTCAACTGCAAAATGGTTGAACATTGATCTGAAGGATTACCAATGATCCCCATAAAGACACCGGAAGAAATTGAACTGATGCGCGAAAGCGCTTTGCTGGTTTCCCGAACCCTGGGAATGCTGGCGGAAAAGGTAGAACCCGGTGTCACGACATTGGAGCTTGACAAATTGGCCTATGAATTCATTCTTGACCATGGTGCCAAATCAGGATTTCTTGGCCTATATGATTTTCCAAATACCCTTTGCGCCTCCCCTAACGATCAGGTAGTACATGGTATTCCAACAAATACACCTTTGAAAGAAGGTGATATTATTTCACTTGATTGTGGGGCCAGGCTGAATGGCTTCTACGGAGACCAGGCTTATACATTTCCGGTGGGGGAAATTGATCCTAAGGTGGCCAAGCTTTTGAAAGCAACCCGGGAAGGATTGGAACTCGGGGTCAAGCAAGCCAAAGCGGGAAATCGAATCGGAGATATCGGCCATGCTATTCAATCCCATTGTGAGGCTCATGGTTATGGGGTGGTCAGGGAACTGGTAGGACATGGGCTGGGAAAACAGATGCATGAAAAGCCCGAGGTCCCTAATTATGGTAAGCAGGGCAAAGGCCCATTGCTGAGAAAAGGAATGGTGCTCGCTATAGAACCGATGATCAACCTCGGCACCAAGAGGATCTTACAGCTGCGCGATGGCTGGACAATTCTGGCTGCGGACCGCCAAGCTTCAGCTCATTATGAGCACGACGTGGCCATAGGGGCTGAGGGGCCTGACGTGCTCACAACGTTTAAATATGTAGAGGCTGCACTTGAAAAAAAGGGCGCTCTTGTGATCTAGCGGAGCGTTAGCTTCTCCTTGTGTTTTTCAATCTTGTACTTCACCTTGAGTTCATCCTTATTCATCTTCAGAACTTTCATCTTCTTGGGAACCCTTCTGCCAGTTCCCATACCCGAGGCTCCTTCGACGGTCAGCAACAGATAGTCTTTGTCTAAAAACCAGGTTCCCGTCACCCGGTCCATATTATTCTTCTTAATTCGGAATTTCTTATCGATATCGAATGCAATCTCTTCGCCCACTTCAAAATCAGGCTCCTTGCTTTTCACTTCTACAACAGTCCATTTTTTACTGGCCAATAAACTGGCCTCCTTGCTCCCGTATTTCTGAGCATTGGCTGAGATGGTCGAAATGAATAAAAATGCAGCTATTAGGGTTAAATATTTCATGTTTTGGATTTTCTCTGTGAATTACAAATATCTTGCCATTACCATTCCAGGACGGTGAATTGAACTCTTCGGTTGATCTGACGTCCCTCCTCGGTATCATTGTCCGCTTCCGGCTGTGTCTCTCCATAGCCTTTCGATATTATTCTGCCGTCCGGAATGCCATTCTCTACCAGATAAGCCTTGACCGCATCCGCCCTGCCTTGTGATAGCTGGAGGTTATATTCATCCGAACCCTTGGAATCCGTATGTCCTGAGATCTCGATGTTCATGTTGGGATATTTGTTCAGGAGATCTCTGAGCTTATCAAGTTCCTCATAGGATTCGGGTCTCAGCGTAGCCTTGTCAAAATCAAAGTAGATATTATCGAGTCTGACAGTAAGGCCTTCCTTGATCCTGGTAAGGTAAAAATCCCTGGAAACATGCAGGTCTTCTTCCGCACTGTCGATCTGCACACTATCGATCAGTTCCAGGAAATTCTCTGCCAAAACGGTGATATCATAGATTCCCGGGCCAGGTAGGGTTGCTTCATATCTGCCCTGCCCATGGTGGGTCTTCACCTTGGTCCTTTTTCCGTTGCGGTTCATAAACCTGAGCTCTCCATCCACGGGTTGAAGAGACTCGGATTCGAAAAGTATCCCCGCGATATAATAATGGATCTCCTGATGATCGAGCTTGATGGTCATGTCGATGATGGTATCGCGTGCTGGCTTTTTGATCTTGAAGTCCTTGCTAAAACCCAGATACCTGTGAGAGGTGACATTGAGATGGTAATCGCCATACTCGGTTCCTAGCCAGATCTCATAGTTTCCTTCATAATCTGTCTGATAGGATTCGCTTTCGCCATCCGATCTTCCGAAATCCAGATAAGCCTCTAGGGGTTGATCGTTCTCATGATCCAACACATGGAATCTCAAAGTTAGCTCAGGAGGCCTTGGGAGAAACTCGAGGATATCCAGGCTGCCGCCATCAGCTGATTTATATGCTCTTGTGGAAAATGCCACTTCACCCTCAGCAGAAGTGGAGAAATAAGCATCAAAGCCCTTGGTATTCACCGGTTCCCCTAGGTTTTCCGGCTCCGACCATTTCATCCAGGTATCATCCAGCCTTTTGGATCTGTACACATCCAGGCCTCCTTTTCCGCCGGGACGGCTGCTTGAGAAGAAAAGCGTTTTACCATCGACCATCAGAAAAGGACCGAATTCATCCTGATTGGTGTTGATGGGCGCAGGAATCTTCTTCGGCTTTGACCATTTGTTCTTCTCCTGATAAAAGGAGACATAAAGATCGCTTTTGATCATATGCGGAACCTCGGCAAAATACAGGATCAAGGTCTTTTCATCATTGGAAAGAAAGCCTCCAAAAAACCTGCCCTTGTTCATGTCCTTGAGGCCATCGATATCCAACTCCTGGACAGAAGACCACTTTCCACCCTGTCTTCTCACGATGGAAAGAGCATTCATATCCCCTGCTGATTTTCCACCCCTGATCAGCAATGTGTTTCCATTGTTGGAGACGCTCATCGCCTGGTTGAACTGGTGATTATTGAAAGGTGAACCAAGGTGCTGTCTCATCTCCCATTCTCCATACATGGAATCCCGTTTACAATACCAGATATCCTGGCTTCCATTCTTTCCATGTTTATTCTCGGGATGATTGGCGATGAAAAAATAAAGCTCCAGGCCATCCGCAGTGGTGATGGGGGCCGCATCATCATAATAAGAATTGACGGTTTTGCCCAATTTCTTTAGCTCATACTGACTTCCCATCTGGGAAAATCCCAAATGAGAAAGAAGCAATGCTGACAACAGGCATAGCAAAGGGCAGATTTTCACGTTGGGCATGGTCGGAAAATTTATCCCAAGATATTGAATCTGGTTTTCTCTTCAGAAAGGGAATAGAATTCTTTGTCAAATAACGAGATAATGATCCCCCTTTGGAATTAAAGGAAACGATCAGAAATCAGCGAGCATCCCTGCCTGATCCGCCCAGGTCCATTGAAGAAACTCAGATTTATTTGCCCCCCCGGTCGGGCCGGTTGATACAATTGTTGCATCAGGAGGAATCGAAAAGAATGCATCTCCATTAGAGGATTTATCTAAGTAGATGTCATCTATTGTTATGTTTCCGGAGAGCAGGTGATCAACATTAATTCTATGAGAAACTATGGTGATTAATCCGTTTTTATAGTTGTCAGAGCTCAGATCATCATCAATTTCAAAATCAGAACTTTCAGAACCATTCCACATGAAGATGTTTTCCATATGTGCCCTGCATCCATCTCTCATATCGGCGTATTCACCACCATCACGGCCATTTAGATTATACAATTTCAGTGAACCGTTTTGAAGGGTTAGTGTTCCTTGCCTGCTTCCCTCTCCTCCATCCAATTCCATCATATGGTCAGTATTTTCGCCTGCGATTCCGATGAAATTATTGATGGTGCCCGAGTAGGCCTGATCAAGATCATACTGATCGTTATCATTATCCCAGACAAGTATGTTGCTTACATTACAAGTACCTCCAAAAACCCCTAGGCCATTATCAAGACCTCCAACTAGCTCAATATTTGAAAGGTCAGTACCGGATCCG
>JANQHS010000415.1 GCA_028282565.1 Cytophagales bacterium
AGAATGGTCGAAGACCTTAAGGCCACAAGCTTCAACGCGATCAAAGCCGGGATCATAGCACTCAGGGAAAGCTGGGGTGATGAGAAGTGGTTTTCAAAAGAAAGAGAGGAGATCAGAGCCTTCGTGATGGGAACCGGAATGGTGGGAAGGAATGCCATCGATGCGCTTTCCAATTTTCAGTATACAGGGCTAAGACAGGAACTGATCGAAAAAGGCAATCCGAAGATCAAGGTCGAAGTCCTGGGCATGTATGAAACCCCGGATAAGGATTTCGTCAACAGGCAGGTCATGCCCTTTGCCGATCTTTTGGTTGATGCCAGCTATAGACCCGAGGGTGTTAACCAACACCATATCATCGACAGAACTCAGTTAGAGCTTCTGAAACCCGATGCGGTGATCTGCGACATCACCGCAGACAAGTATGACCTCAGTGGAGAAATACCCGTGGTCAAGGGAATTGAAGGCATTCCCACAGGAAAAGATCAGGATTATAAACTGCCCCGTTTTACAAGGGACAGTCCAAAATTCGTTGACCCGGATTATGTACCGACTCAGTATCAATTGGAAGCAAGTCAAAGAAGAACCGTGGTCAGTTCCTATTCATGGCCATCCTATGGAAGCAATGAGGACAGGCTTGCCAATGTGAAGATCTATGCCGGTCAGGTACGGCCGATATTGAATTTTCTTGTTGAATACGGTTATGAGGGAATTGAAAAACCGGCCGAGTTCAGGACAACAAACATGAATGATGCCCTTTATGGCGCCATCAACCCCCTGGACAGAAATGATTAGGATCCCCTAATGGAACATATCAGCCTCTCAAAGAAATAGCTCAGCGGGCGCTTCTTAGCAAAGAACTCAGGCATGCCGAACAGATCCTGATATTATTCCGGAGCCTTGGATAGGGACGGGCTTTGTCTGAAGACATAATAAAACCCAAATCTCAATGGTAGAATGTCGTTCCAAGTATTTGGTCCGCCTTGGGTAGGAAGCAAGGTAAAACCCATTTCGGTTTGCCTTCGTTCTCCATCCTCTGATCCAAATTTTAAATACAAGACCTCGTAAGAGAAAAACAGCTTGGTGCGATCACTCAGAGTAAAGGCCGCCCCAAGGTCCAGAGAAACTCCATAAAGATTGTTTAATGGGAAGGCGGGTTCATTCCAAAGGTACTTACCGTTTAATTCCACGAAGGGAGAAAAGCTTTTGGTGACAGGAAAAAATTTCCGAACAAAAAGCTCAGGGCCATAGGCTTTATAGGCCGTGGTATAAGAGCTACCACCAAAGGAGCCATTCCGGGTAATTTTTGTATCTACATGAGCATATAGAACTCCGACACCCACCTGCCAGGTTTTTGCAAAATTTGCCGCGATCTCGGGGTTTATATCAAAATATATACTCCTATTTCTCGTATTAAAACCGTCTTCATACTCGGTATTAGCAATGCCAAATCCAATGCTGCCTCCTGCGATCCATTCACCCTTCTGGGAAAAGCCCGAAAATGAAACAAATGACAGCAGCGTTAAGGTTAATATCTTTCTCATGATTAAAGGTTTTGATATACAATTAAAATATCTGAAAAAAAACCGAAAAGTTAATCGAGGATTTATACTATTTAGAATTGTTCTAAATAAATTTGCGGCCTACTCATCAACAAATGAACGCGAAATCCAT
>JANQHS010000428.1 GCA_028282565.1 Cytophagales bacterium
TCCACTCCCGTATGGTTGGGACCAGTTAAACAACCTCCTCTAAGGCAACAAGAGGGCATATCAAAATACCTCCCATATTCCTGTACCATAATATCAGCCGCAGTTTTTGAGGCACCAAACAATGAGTGTTTGGTTTGATCTATCCTGAAGGTTTCGGGTATCCCGTTTTCAAAAGCTGCATCATCATAATCATACCTTTTTTCCAACTCCTTCATCGAGATCTCATTGGGAGCATCGCCGTAGACCTTGTTGGTGGAAAGGTGGACAAAAGGTATGCTTGTGCTATATCTCCTCAAGCCCTCCAACATATTCAGGGTGCCAACAGCATTGGTATCAAAATCATCATAAGGAATGGCCGCTGCCCTATCGTGGCTTGGCTGAGCTGCTGCATGCACTATGGCATCGGGCTGAATTTCTGCGATCTTACTGGCGATTTTCTCACGGTCGCGAATATCTATTTCCACATGCGTGAATGATTCAAGATTACTCTCCAGCCTCTGCTGATTCCATCTCGTGTCGCCATTTGCCCCAAAGAATATGGCCCTTTGGTTATTATCAAATCCAAAGATCTGCCAGCCCTTTTGCGAGAAGAATTCACAGACTTCAGATCCAATAAGTCCCGAGGAACCGGTAACGATCAATTTTTTAGCAGCCATTAATTACCCTTTTCTATATGATAATACTTGTACCCTCCAAAGATCGATTTCAAGTAGAGGGATAAAAATTTTGAGTTGGTGGACAGATATCTTTTGAAGAGCCTTTTTGGCTCTGTCATAAGGCGAAAGAACCATTCAAGCCCATTATTCTGCATCCAGGATGGTGCCATTGGTTTGGTTCCGGCAAAGAAATCGAATGCAGCGCCAACGGCCATCATCGGTGCATGGACCTTTCCAAGATGATCACTTACCCAAATTTCCTGGCGTGGACATCCCCTTCCGACCAAAACGAAATTTGCTCCGGATCCGTTGATCTTTTTGATGTCCTCAGCGTCTTCTTCCGGGGTAGAATCCCGAAAACGGTCTACATGGATTCCAGCGATTCCAACTTTGGGATAATTCTTTTGGATGAATCTTTCCAACTGCTCCAGGGTTTCCGCAGAACTGCCGTAAAGGTATACCTTCAGGCTTTCCTTATTTGCTTTTTTTAGAACACTCAAGGTCAAGAAGGGGCCATAAACCCTATCCTGAAGATCCAGGTCATAAAACCGATTTAATGCCCAGCGCACAGGCTGCCCGTCGGGTACGATCATGTCGATATCATTAACCTGTCCCATAAATTTTGAGTCGTTTACAGCGGTTATCAGCCCATGTACGGCAAGCGCGGTTACACCAAATGATTCTCTTTTTTTGGCTTTCTCGATAATGACCTCTGTTGCCTCTTTATAATCGGTGGCATTGTAATGGATTCCAAAAATTGAGTACTTATTCATCCGGATGTCTGTTAGCCTTCCTCAGTTTTTTGAATTGTACTGATTCATTGTCCTATCCATACCAATTAAAGGAAAAGCCTTTAATCCTTCCCCTGATTTCTTGATAACTTCGTTTTTCAGGGCAAGCTCTTCTTCATTGAAGTCAGAGAGTACATAATCAACCTGCTTTCCTTTTGAGAACTCATTCCCGATCCCGATCCTGAGCCGGTTGTAGTTATCATTCCCAAGGACTTCTTCAATATTCGCCATCCCATTATGTCCACCGGAACTTCCTTTTTTTCTAAACCTGATCTTACCAAGTGGGATCGCTAGATCGTCGGTAATGACGATCATCGATGATTGATCTATCTTCAATTCATGGAGCCAATACCTTACAGCTTTACCACTGAGGTTCATATAAGTGTTGGGCTTCAATAAGTGAACCTGTCTTCCCTTAATTTTCATTTGGGCCAGATCACCATGCCTCTTTGTCGAAAAGCTCACCTCGCTTTCCTCGGCGAGCTGATCAAGTATCATAAATCCAATATTGTGCCTTGTATTGGCGTATTCATTTCCTGGATTTCCCAACCCGACAAAAAGGTACTTCATAAGCAAAAAAACCCGCACGGATGGTCATTATACCTCCATAACGGGTTTCGGATTTTATTGTTGATCCTTAGGATTCGCTTCCCTCTTCGGCAGGAGCTCCGGCGTCTCCTCCCTCAGCTGGTTTTTCTTCTCCTCCCTCGACTGCTGCGGCCTCTCCTGCCTCGGCACCTTCAGCCTCCAATGCAGCGGCTTCTTCTTCTGCCTGCATTGCCTTCAATCCTCTTGGAATTTCAACAGATACGACAGTGATCCTCTCAGGAACAAGGATCTCACCATTCTCCACGTGAAGGTCCTTTACTTTCATGGACTTTCCGAGATCGAGAGTGGAGATATCCAGTTCAATCTCTTGCGGCATGTGCTTTGGCAGAGCCTGTACTTTTACCTTTCTTCTTTTTCTGATCAAAACACCACCCGCGATAACACCCGGCGCAGTACCGACCAGTTTTACAGGGATGTCCATTTTTACCTTTTTTCCAGCTGTCAGCTCTCTAAAGTCAGCATGGATGATCACATCGCTCACCGGATGGTATTGAACATCTTGCAGTATGCAACGATACTCTTTGCCTTCAACATCGACCTGAACAAAGTATACTTCAGTTGTATTGACCAGCTTATCAAGGAGATAGATGGGTGCGTAGAAGTGAACATGATCTTCTGCACCATACAGGACACAAGGAACATTGCCTTCGTTTCTCAGCTGCTTTGTTCCTGAGTTCGAAAGATCTTCCCTCTTGTATCCGATAATATCAACCGTCTGCATTTCCTTAATCTTTAATTTTTTAAATAAATAATGAACTTATTGATTCGTGATCGTGGATCTTTCTGATCGCCTTGGCGAACAGATCGGCGCACGTCAACACTTTGATTTTTTCTGATTCCTCCTTTAAAGGAATAGAATCCGTAACCACCAATTCCTCTAAAGCCGAATCATTGATCCTGTCATGGGCCGGGCCTGACAGAATAGGGTGGGTAACAACCGCTCGCACCGAATTGGCTCCGTTTTCCATGATGACACCTGCAGCAGTGGTGATGGTTCCTGCCGTGTCGATGAGGTCATCAAGAATGACCACATCTGCTCCCTCTACATCTCCAATGACTTTCATAGAAGCAACTTCATTGGCCTTCTTTCTGTGCTTGTCACAAACCACTATCTCCGAATCTTCAAAATAGCTTGAGAACCCTCGAGCCCTTCCCATAGCGCCTACATCAGGTGCTGCAAATACCAGTTTTCCAAACTCCAATGTTTGCAGGTATGGGATAAAAATCGCTGATCCGTAAAGGTGATCGACTGGAAATTCAAAAAATCCTTGGATTTGCCCCGCGTGAAGATCGCAGGTAATAATTCTTTGCGCTCCGGCAGCGGTCAGAAGATTCGCTACGAGCTTTGAAGAGATCGGAACCCTTGGTTTGTCTTTTCTGTCCTGCCTTGCATACCCAAAATAGGGCATCACCACGGTGATGGTTGTTGAAGATGCTCTCTTGGCAGCATCGATCAGCAGCAGAAGCTCCATCAGATTGTCGGCAGGAGGGAAGGTGGATTGGATCAGGAATACATCACAGCCACGGACGGATTCATCAAATGAAACCGTCATCTCCCCATCGCTGAATTGCGTATGCGTTACCTTTCCAAGAGCCTTGCCATAGGCGCGGCAAATCTTCTCGGCAAGGTATTCCGAACCACTTCCACTGAATATTTTTACTAACGACATGAGGACCGACCAAAAAAGGGATGCAAAGCTAAAAAAAATTGAAATTAAAAGGTAGCTCACCTGAAATAAATAGGGGCGAAACCCCTTAGCTTCAAGGCTTTTTAGATAATTTGGCTTGATGCCGAAAAAGTTTCAGTCCCTAAAGGAATTCTACCCCTTTTATCTGTCAGAGCATCAGAACAGGACTTCAAGAAACCTTCATTTTATTGGAACATTGCTTTTAATCATTTGCTTTTTCTATTCGCTGATCACACAGACATGGTGGATGCTTGTTCTGATTCCCGTTATAGGCTACGGATTTGCCTGGTTTGGGCATGCTTTTTTTGAGAAAAATAAACCGGCGACGTTCACGTATCCGTTTTACAGTCTTGCTTCGGATTTCATTATGTTTTGGGATATTCTCAACGGCAGCATCGGAGAAAAACTGAAGAGGGCGAAAGAGGTTCATCAACATTAAATCGAGAGGAGATCATTGAGACTTAATCCAGGCCTTTACAACAAGCAATTCCTTCTTCTCTGCTCTAGTAGTTTTCTCTTCTTTGGATCTTTTAACCTGATCATTCCCGAGCTCCCCTCTTTTCTGGATCATTTGGGGGGTGGAGAACACAAGGGATTGATCATTAGCTTATTCACGGTTGCTGCTGCCATTTCAAGGCCCTTCAGTGGAAAATGGACAGACAAGATCGGAAGGATCAAGGTGATGATCATCGGTGTGTCTGTGAGCTTTGTTGTGGGGCTGATGTACCCATGGGTATTGAGCGTGTGGGGTTTTTTCATGCTAAGGTTCTTGCATGGGTTTTCAACCGGCTTCAAACCACCTGGCACAGCCGCTTATACAGCCGACGTGGTCCCTGCAAACCGGAGGGGGGAGGCAATGGGTATTTTGGGGGTCTCCGCTTCCCTGGGAATGGCGACATTTCCGGCCCTGGGTGGATTGATGGCTCCTGTTTTAGGTTGGGACGTGATGTTCTATACCTCTTCTTTTCTGGCGCTGCTTTCGATTTTGGTTTTGGCGGGAATGAGAGAAACTCTTAAGAACCCTGAACCCTTTAGTTTGAGATTATTTAAAGTAAGCTGGAGAGATGTGATCGAACCCCGGGTCATGACGCCATCCCTGGTTTTGCTTTTTGCTGCTATGCCTTTTGGGATCATACTCACCATCATGCCGGATTTCAGTGAGCATGTTGGTTTTGCCAATAAGGGAGCCATTTTTACCGTGTTTATGATCTCTTCGATCATGGTTAGGGTATTTGCGGGGAGGCTATCGGACCGACTTGGCAGAAGGGTGGTTCTTGCAGGTGGGTTGGCGACAATGATCTTCGCATTGATCCTGATCAGCTTTGCCAACTCCGTAGAGTTTCTGATACTCGGTGCCTTTTTCTTCGGATTGGCGAATGGATTCAATTCACCAACCATTATGGCTTGGGCCATAGACCTGGCAGATGATGAGCATCGGGGAAGGGCTATGTCTACCTTTTTCCTCTTTCTGGAGTTTGGAATTGGCCTTGGTGCCTTTTCTTCAGGTACAATTTTCCGGAATGATCCCGAAATGTTTCAGCCAATCTTTCTCATGGGTGCAGGCATGGTAACCGTAGGCCTGTTGATTCTCCTATACCTTCGAAAATAGTTCCACGGCTCTGAAAGATTGAATTCTCATGGATGCTCTGCGCCCGGATCTTCTCAGGACTTTTTGAGTGTGAGTAAGGCCAGTTCCGGAAGGATCCCCAATCTGCCTGGATATCCGATGAAACCAAAGCCCCGATTCACATAAAGCTGCTGATTCCCTTTTTTGTACAAGCCTGCCCATTGATCATATACATATTGCGCCGGACTCCACCTGAACAGATCATTTTCGATTCCCATTTGAAAACCATGGGTATGTCCGGAGAGGGTCAACTCAATGTCGCTGAACTCCGGGCGGATCTGGGCATCCCAATGGCTGGGATCATGAGAAAGCAAAACCCGGACATCGGCTTCTGAAGAGTTTCCATAGGCCTGTTGAAGGTCACCATATTTTTTAAACCGATGTCGGGCACCCCAGTTTTCGACGCCGATCAGCGAGATCTTTGAATCGCCGATCTTTATTTCCCGGCTTTCATTCCTCAAAAGCTCCCAGTTCATATCCCTGTGTGCCTGCAGGACCCCTTCGAAATTTCTGGCTTTGGCTGCCGGTGTATCCCAGTCCGAATAATCACCATAGTCATGGTTTCCCAAAACCGAATAGACACCAAGGTCGGATTTGATCTTAGCAAAAACCGGCACCCAACCCTTCATTTCTGATGCGAGATTATTGACCAGGTCTCCCGTGAAAAAAACGATATCGGGTTTTCCCTGATTGAATTTTTCTATGCCGGCTTCCACGGCCTTTTTGTTCATGAAACTACCCGTATGGATATCGCTTAGTTGTCCTATGGTTAGTCCATCCAGTTGTGAAGGTAAGCCGGGAATTAAAACCGTTTCCCTTCTCCATCGGTAATCGTAGGCTCCATGTATGATTCCGAAAGAGAACCCCGCAAAAGGCAGGCCTCCCGCCAGAACTCCGGCCTTCTTGAGAAAGGCCTTTCTTGTGATGGGATCTCCACCTGAAGAAGAGGAGTGTTGGGGTGTAATTTTGGAAATGATCCAGCGAATTACCCTTCCAAGATCATCTATGAGGAAAAAGAGAAGCATTGGGATCTTTCCGGCCAGATCCAGAAAAAAGAAAGTCATCATGATGCTTCTTGCCGGACCACGATACATGGCCGTAGGTAAATAGGGAAGTGTCCAGAGCGCAATCATCAAAAAGATACCCCATGCCCACCAAGCTGTTGCCAGGAATATTTTGGTTCTCCGCGGCGCCTTCCTTCCTACCTGTCTCAAGCCTTGATACAGGTAGAGATGTACCCCTCCCAGGAGTACAAAAAGAAGAAGAACCGTGGAGAACTTAATCAATATCGAACCTTGCTAAATAGATGGTTTCCCTGTAATCGCCCATTTAATATTATTGGCGATCAGGTACATTACTGGTACAATCACCAAGGTGAGGAAGGTCGCGAATGTCAGGCCGAAAATAATGGTCCACGACATTGGTCCCCAGAAGATCACATTATCTCCCCCCAGGAAGAAATCACCCTGATACCTGGCAAAGAATCCCAGGAAGTCAATATTCAATCCTACAGCAAGAGGAAGAAGTCCCAGAACCGTAGTGATTGCTGTGAGCAATACGGGTCTTAGCCTGGTCTTTCCTGCTTCAATGATTGCCGACTGGACCAGCCTTTTCGTAGGCCTTTCTCCTTCCGGAAGGTTTATTGCTTTCCTTTTCTTGATGAGCTCTATGAAATCGATCAGTACAATTGCATTGTTCACTACAATACCGGCGAGTGAAATAATACCGATCATGGTCATCATGATCACGAAGTCCATCCTAAAGAATACCAAGCCCAGGAATACACCGATGGTACTGAATACCACTGAAGACATGATCACGAAAGGTGCGCTGACCTTATTGAATTGTGAAACGATGATCAGGAAAATGGTAAAAACAGCGATCATCAATGCCTTGGTCAGGAAGGCCATGTTCTCGGCCTGTTGTTCCTGCTCACCTGTGAACTTGATCTCATAGCCATAGGGTAAGGACATGTTTTTCACCAACTCCTTGATCTGATCATTGATTAAATTGGCATTGTATCCATCCAATACGTTCGAACTAAGTGTCAATACCCTGTTGAGGTCTTTTCTATGTATGGATCCATAAGTGGAGCTGTAACGCACGTCTGCTACCGAAGCGATCGGGATCTGTACGATTCGCCCGTTTACCTGGTTCCTGTATGTGATTTCCTTGTTCATCAAAGCCTGAAGATCATAGCGGTATTTGTCATCCAGTCTTAGTTGAATTTTGTAGTCATCTTCTCCGAGCTTGTATTTGGAAATTTCCTTTCCAAAAAGTGCCGTTCTGAGCTCTCCCGCAATGGAGGAGGTAGAGAGGCCAAACCTTCTGGCTTTTTCCCGGTCAATATCTACAAGGAGTTCCGGCTTACCGGCTTCCAGGTCGCTTCTCAGCCTTTCGATTCCCTGGATCCCGGCTTCCGAAATTCTGTTTTTCAGATCGGTGGCAATTTCGTTGAGTACCAGGAAGTCCTCTCCAATGATCTCAACATTTACAGGTTTTCCTGCCGGGGGACCGGCTGGATCCTTGTCCACCGTCACGATAACACCGGGATATTCACCCAATTCTTCCCGAAGTTCATTCATAATGGTGGTTGTATTCATGCCACCTCTGTATTTGAATTCCACGAAATTAATGGTGATCCTGGCTTTGTTGGGTGTATCGGTCGAGCCCATTGAGCTCGGATCATTGGGGTCCGCGGTGCCCTGACCCACATTCGATATTACCGATTCAACGATACTCTCGTATGGCTCCAGGAATGCAATGACTTTCTCTTCCATATTTTTCGAAAAGTCATTGGTGACTTCGATGTCAGTTCCAACCGGGTATTCGATGAAGATGTTCAAATATTTGGGTTGGTTGATCGGGAAGAAAATGACATTGGGAGCGAAAATCACCAACAAGGCGAATGAGAAGAACAATGCCATGACAGTACCTCCGAAAAACCAGTAGGGTCTGTTTTTGGTGACCGCAAATCTCAGCGTGCGCACATAGATCCTCTCAAGCCAAGGAAGGAAGACCGACTGAAATTTCTCAGCTGCCGGTGTAAGAACGAATACATTCAGAGGCAACAGGATCCCGAAGAGGATGAGCAGGTTTCCTATCCATAGTCCACCGGCACCACCAAAATAACTTCCCACTGCAATAAGTACTCCCAGGGTAAATAATACTATGGAATTTCTCCTGGATTTTTTTCGATTAACCCCCTTATGTCCCTTGATCCTCATGAACTGGGCAATGAAAACAGGGTTGATCACCAAGGCAACAAAAAGCGATGAGCCCAGGGTGATGATCAGGGTCAAAGGCAGGTACATCATGAATTCACCCATGATGCCTGGCCAAAACGCCAATGGAAAGAAGGCCGCGAGCGTTGTGGCCGTCGAAGAAATAATCGGCATAGCAACCTCTCCAACTCCTTTCTTGGCAGCCTCCATTGCAGGGTATCCTTCCTCCATCAATCGATATACATTTTCCACGACCACGATTCCGTTATCCACAAGCATACCCAGGGCCATGATCAGAGAGAAAAGCACGATCATATTGATATTGATACCAACAGCACCCAGGATCAGGAAGGCGGTAAACATGGACAAGGGAATTGCCAATCCCACAAACAGCGAGTTCCTCGTGCCCAGGAAGAACAGAAGCACCGCCACAACCAGGATCACACCTGAAATGATCGAGTTTTCAAGTTCGCTGACCTGATTTCGGGTTTGAAGACTTTGGTCATTGGTTACCGTAACCACCAGATCCTCCGGAAGGAGTTCGTTTTCAGCCTTTTCCAGAACTTCAAATATCTTGTCGGTCGCGAGGAGAAGGTTTTTTCCGCTTCTTTTCACAACATCGATCATCACAACGGGTTCTGAACCAAGCCTGGCATAATTGGCCTTTTCTACATAGTCAAACTCCACCCGGGCGATATCCCTGAGATAAACGATGTTTCCCTTTTCATGCTTCACCACCACATTCATCAGTTGGTATGGGTCCTTGTACTCCCCCACAACCCTGATCGTCCTTCGAACTCCATCGGTTAGGATATTGCCACCAGACATGGTCAGGTTTTCAGCTCTTACCGCATTTTCAATGTCGGAGAAGCTTATTTTCCTGGCCTCCATTTCATAAGGATTGACCTTGATTTTCACTTCCTTGTCATCAACACCCCTGATCTCCACTTTTGAGACCTCTGATATTTTTTCGATCTCATCTTCCAGATATTCGGCATACTCCTTCAGTTCATCCACGCTGTAATTACCAGCAAGGTTGATGTTGAGAATGGGAAACTCTGAGAAGTCCATCTCGAAAACATTAGGTTCGTTTTCCAGATCTGTTGGAAGCTCGTTTTTGGCTTTGTCCACGGCGTCCTTGGCCTTTTGAAGAGCGTCTTCGGATTCCATATCAGCCCTGAAGGTGGCGATGATGGTGCTATAGTCCTGAACAGAGTTCGATGTGATCTCTTCCACATCGGAGATCGTATTCAGCTCCTTTTCGATAGGCCTCGAAATGAGACTTTCCATATCCTCCGGTGAGTTCCCGGGATATGCGACTCCTATATAGATCTTTGGCTCTTCGACTTCCGGGAAGTTCTCTTTCGGAAGTGTGACATAGGAGAACACCCCCATCATGACCAAAATGAAGGTCAGGACAAATACCGAGGTTTTATTGTCTAACGAAAAAGAACTTAACCAAAACTCCTTTTCAACCTTTTGCTTCTCCATGGTTTTATGATTTTGCTAGGTCAGCTGTTTTTAGATACGATCCCTTGCTCACATCCCTGTAGCCTTCAAGAATGATGTTTTCATCTCCGGTCAGGCCTGATGAGATCTCCGTCTTTCCTCTATAAGACTTTCCTGTAGCCACGTACTTCTTTTCAGCGACCATGGAATTACTTTCCATTTGAGCCACATAAATGAAATTACCGAGATTATCGAATTGGATGATCTTGGTTGGTACGGTCATGGCCTTATCGTTTTTATAATCGGTCAGTGTTACGATTGAAACCTGGTTTGCTCTCGCCAGACTAACATTGTCAGGTATATCAACCTCGATTGTGAAGGTTCTGTTTTCTTCGTTGATCACTCTGCCGATAGAACTGATATTGGAATTTGTCTTCACCTCAACAGAAGGCACATAAATACTTGCCGAATCCCCAATTTGGAACTTGCCGACATAGGATTCCGAAACATTGGCCTTGATGTACATGGCACTGGTCCCGACTACCCTGAACAGTGGCATTCCCATCGAAACAGACTCTCCCAACTTCAGATTCAGGTCATTGACCTGACCATCACCCGGAGCTCTGACAATGTAGTCCGCCAATTGAGCTTGCATAACTTTTAGCCGCTTCTCGAGAGTTTCCTTACGGTTCTTTGATTGCAGATACTGGACCTCTGTTCCGATATTCTGGTCCCAAAGTTTTTTCTGCTTTTCGTACAAGGTGGTGGCCAGCTCCAGTTGTGCTTCCAGTTCCTCGATGGAGTTTCTGAGTATGGAGGCATCAATGGTCATGATGATATCGCCCTTTTTCACATTCCTGCCATTGTCTGACTTGATGGAATTGATCGACCCCATGACCTTGCTGCTCACAAGTACATTGTTTTTGGATGCCACGGAGCCCCTGACGTCGATCTTATGAACAAAGGTGCCGTTGTTCGGTTTTCCGATGGTCACCAAGGTGGAATTCCTTTGATTCAGGAAGTACATGGAGTCCTGCTCAAGGATCTCCTTTTCCAGTTCGGCTATATGGCCCTGGATCTTGACCGCCTCCTCTCTCAAGGAAGCCAGTTCTTGCTTTTTTGCTTCCAGTTCGTCCGGCTTCTCGCAGGATACAATCCCCAATGCGAAAGGGAGGAACAGTACTAATAGGATTTGATTTTTCACGTTCATCACTTTGTTCAATTATTATAATCTAGGTGTCCTAAGGATTTTTCTAATGTTATTTTCGCCACGATGGCATTGTAAAGAGCGTCGTAATAAGTCGCCTGTGCCGAGACATAAGAGTCATCTGCATTGATCAGGTCGATATTTGAACCGACGCCTTCCTGGAACTTGGTCCTGGTGATATCGAATACCTCCTTGGCCAATTCCATATTTTGTTTCTGAACATCCAATTGATCCAGACTGGCCAACAATGCATCATTGCTGCTTTGGATCTCTGTATTGATGCTGTTTTCGAGCATATCAAACTGATTCTTGATTTTGCTCAATTCTATTTTGGATTGTTGGATCTTGTAATGTCTTCTCATCCCGTCGAAAATGGGAATGGATAACTGCAATCCTACGAATCCATAATTCAACCAGCGATCATCGAAGTCGAATATCTCGTCAGTGGAATTTGTCATGGTATTCCATCCGTATCTGCCGATGGCATAGAGATTTGGATAGTATTGCATTTTCACATTCTTGATGTCCAATTCCTGAAGACCTTCACCGGTTTGGAGTATTGAATACTCTATCCTTTGTTCGGGAGAGAAACCTGAAGTCTGGGGAGACTCCTTGAGGATTTCCTCAACTCCGTCGAGTTGCCCTGTTATATTGATCTCGTTGCTTACCGGCATTCCCATTTGGAATTTTAGGAGTTGCTCACTGATCGCCAATGCCCGTTGGTTTACCATTTTGCTTGCCACCAGGTTGTTGTAATTCACCTTTATCCTTGAAACATCGATTTTTTCGGCGAATCCTGCCTCTTGCATGGCCTCCGTTTCTTTGAGAAGGTTCTCCAATCGCTCAATATTGCTATCAAGTGCTTTCAATTTTTCACGGTTGATCAATACCAGATAGTAAGCCCTGTATATCGCATCAACGACATCTATTCTTGTCTTGATGTATTCCTTGGATGATAGGTCCCTATAAGTCCTTGAAGCCTGAAGGGCAACAAAGTAAGAACCATCAAAAAGAAGCTGACTGGCCTGAAAGAAAGCATCGCCATCGTACTTGGTTCCGAAGGCCAATTGAACTTCAGCATCCGAGGGAACAGTTGTGTCTCCCGGAGGCGCAAAGGTGGAAGCTGGCAAAAGCGATTTCCTCAGTTCGAAATTGTAGTTGAGGAAGAACTTACCATCGATTTGAGGTAATCCGCTTGCGCGTATCTCTCCGATCTGAGCTCCGGCTTTCTGGATATCCAGATTGGAATTCAGAAGGTTCTGGTTATGCTCAACGGCATATTGCAGACATTCTTCGATTCCGTAATTGGTTAACGAGAGGTCCTGAGCTCTCGGGTTAGTCCATATAAAAAGAAGTGTGATGATTAATGGAATGCTAGGCAGCTTTTTCATTGGTTCCATTGTTTAGTTTTTCAAAATATTTTTTAACGAGTTTATATCCGCTTTCCGATACGATACCATATAAATAGTGGTCAAAGAATTGGACCTGGATATCCCATAAATTGAATTGGTTGGTTGGAAATACATCGATGTTGAATGCTAATTCGGCTTCTTGTACTCTGAGCTTTGAGATAATTTCCGTATCAACTTCCGGTCTATAGAGCCCCAATTTTTTTCCCTTTTCAATATTTTCCTTTACCGATGAAAGGACGCATTGGTCCATATAATCGGAGAAGATCTTCATCGCATTGGGATGATATCTTTTCAACTCAAAGAGGAGAGAAGGATTCATGGTATGAAAGGTCTTCCGGATCAGTATAGAGATCTGAACCAATTCATCTATCGGATCCTGAGCTCCGGACTGGATTTCATCCAGGATCTCCTGTTCTTTGTCCATATGCTCACGAGCGATGATGCAGACGATCTCGTCCTTGTCCTTATAGTACTGGTAGATGGTTTTTTTTGAAATGCCAAGTTCCCTGGCGATATCATCCATCGTCACGCTTTTTATTCCGTATCGATAAAACAGCCCTTTTGAAACCTCTGTTATCCTATTTTGTATCTCCATAAAATCCCGGCAAAACTATGGAAACTATTTTCATGATTGAAGTTTCCTTAGTTTTTTTCTCGATCTTTTGTACGCGGGGTTACAAATCGGTCTCTGGGTATTAACCTTGATAAACGGTTTTGGTTTTCCCTGAAGTTTGCTGCTTAAACTATATTTTTGCGCCAAAACAAAAGGCCGTGAATTCCCAGGAATTAGAAATCAATGTTGGTGTAGCAAAGGATCTCGGACTTCTCTCCGAAGAGTATGATCGGATCCTTGAAATCATGGGCAGAACACCCAATTTCACTGAACTTGCCATTTTCTCAGCAATGTGGTCCGAGCACTGTTGCTATAAGAATTCGATCATCTGGTTGAAGAAGCTGCCAAGGGAATCAAGCAAAATGATGGCTGCTGCGGGAGAGGAAAATGCGGGCCTGATCGACATAGGAGACGGTTTGGCTTGTAGCTTCAAAATCGAGTCACACAACCATCCTTCAGCCTTGGAACCTTATCAGGGAGCGGCCACAGGAGTCGGAGGGATCAACAGGGATATTTTTACTATGGGGGCAAGGCCTATCTGCCAGCTCAACTCATTAAGGTTTGGTGATCCCAATCTGAAAAAGACGAGGTGGCTGCTGGAGGGTGTTGTGAAGGGGATCGGCGATTATGGAAACGCGTTTGGAATCCCCACCGTAGGTGGCGAAGTTTTTTTTGATGAGAGCTACAATATCAATCCACTGGTTAATGCCTTTTCTGCGGGAATTGTTGAACATGGGAAAACGGTTTCGGCCATTTCTCAGGGAGTTGGAAATCCCGTATTCATCGTGGGTTCAAGAACCGGAAAAGATGGAATTCATGGAGCTTCGTTTGCATCAAAGGATATCACCGAGGATTCTGTGAACGATCTTCCGGCCGTGCAGGTCGGCGATCCGTTTCAGGAAAAATTGCTGCTGGAAGCTACCCTGGAGTTGATAGAAACGGGGCATGTAGTCGGAATGCAGGATATGGGTGCAGCTGGAATCATTTGTTCCACTTCGGAAATGAGTGAAAAAGGCGGACATGGTATGGAGGTCTGGCTGGATAAGGTGCCGACCAGGCAAAAGAATATGAAGCCTTACGAGATCCTCTTGTCGGAATCTCAGGAAAGGATGTTGGTGGTCGGGAAAAAAGGAAAGGAATCCGAGATCAGGGAGGTATTCTCCAAATGGGATCTGAGCTGCGAACAGATCGGTGTTGTCACCGAGGGTTCCGAATTGAAATTTTTTGAGGATGGAGAGCTTGTTGCCCATGTGCCGGTTTGGGATCTTGTCCTGGGAGGCGGATGTCCTGTATATGAAAGAGAATATACCGAGCCGGCTTATTTTAAGGAATATCAAAAGTTTCAGATCAATGACATTCAGGAGCCGGCCGATTTGAAGGAAGTTGGAGATTTTCTGTTGAAGCATCCAAATATCGCATCCAAGAGGTGGGTTTATGAACAATATGATTCCATGGTTGGTACCAACTATATGGGCACGGTTCAAAAATCTGATGCCGGGGTCGTCCGGATCAAGGGGACCGACAAGGCTTTGGCGGTATCTGTGGATTGTAATTCGAGGTATGTCAATAATGATCCCGAAACGGGTTGTGCTATGGCGGTTGCTGAGGCTGCCAGAAATATCGTTTGCTCTGGGGGAGAACCCCTTGGAGTCACCAATTGCCTGAATTTTGGGAATCCCTACAATCCCGAGGTCTACTGGCAGTTTGTGAAATCCATAGAGGGTATGAAACTCGCTTGTGAGGCTTTTGATACCCCTGTTACCGGTGGTAATGTCAGTTTCTATAATCAATCATCGGACGAGGGCCCTGTGTTTCCGACACCTACCATAGGCATGGTAGGATTGATCGAGAATAAAGATCGACTGCAGACCATTGGGTTCAAAGATGAAGGCGATCTGATTTTCTTGGCCGGTGAAGTCAAAGAGGATATCGCTGCTTCGGAATACCTTTATTCCTATCATGGGGTTAAGGAGTCCCCGGCTCCTTATTTCAATATTGAAGAGGAATTGGCGGTTCAGGTCTTTGCCAAAGCGGTGATCGGGGATGGTCTGGTGAATTCCACTCATGATCTGGCCGATGGGGGCTTGTTCATTGCCCTGATGGAGTCGGCATTTGAAGGAAATAGAGGATTTCAGGTTTCCACTTCATCTCATATCCGTAAGGATGCCTTCCTGTTTGGCGAAGGAAGCGGAAGAATATTGTTCTCGGTCTCTCCCGAAAAGGCTGGCGGATTCCTTGCTCTCGCTGATAAGGGGAAGGTGAGTGTGGTTCAACTTGGATCCGTGAAGGGAAAGGAATGTGTCATTGACGATTTGAGCTGGGGATCGATAGCTGAGATGAAAAATGCCTACCTCACCAGTCTTGGTTCAATCATGAACTGATCTTTGTAATTCAAAAAAGGCTATTTAACTTTGCGCCCTCATTTTGACCGATGGTGTAACTGGCAACACGTCTGATTTTGGTTCAGAAGAGTCCAGGTTCGAGCCCTGGTCGGTCAACAAGCCTCGGTTCCGTGAAAAATCGGAATCGGGGCTTCTTCATTTTATTCCGTGAAGAACAAATGAATCCCTGTTCTGAGTTTATGAATACCGGATATTAATTGATAAAAGTCTGGGGAAAGTTTAAAGGTTTGAGCAAAAAAAAAGGAGGTGAAAATCACCTCCCATTTTTTGTCCTTTTAAAATGTATTAACCTTAAACATGACATGATCAATTCAAAGATGAGAAAAAATCAGACACGAAAATCAACCTGGACGAAAAAAACCCTAAAAATTTCTTTTAGGTCCATAAATTCTCCAAAAAATGCAATTGACTGTATTTTTGCCTTCAAAACTTCATGATTTCTGGTTTTTCCTAATGATTAACTTTGCCAAAATTTTAAAAAATCAATGTTTGACAACCTAAGCGAAAGACTGGAAGGAGCCTTCAAAAATCTAAAGGGCCAGGGAAGAATTTCGGATATCAATGTTGCCCAGACCCTTAAGGAGGTCCGAAGGGCGCTCGTAGATGCTGATGTCCACTATAATATAGCTAAGGAGGTAACCGATAAAATCAAGAACGAAGCCATTGGTCAAAAAGTGATCAATGCGGTTTCCCCGGGTCAATTGCTGGTAAAGATCACGAGCGACGAGTTGACCAGTCTCATGGGAGGCTCCGAAGCCGCCCTGAATCTTACGGGAGATCCAACTGTAATACTTCTTTCCGGTCTTCAGGGTTCTGGAAAAACCACCTTCGCCGGAAAACTGGCAAAGTACCTTAAAAGCAAGGGAAAATCCGTACTGCTCGTCGCCGGGGATGTTTATCGTCCGGCTGCGATCGATCAGCTGAAAGTTGTGGGAGAATCCATAGATGTTGAGGTCTTTTCGATTGAGGGCTCTAAGGATCCGGTTTCGATAGCCAATGAAGGGATTGCTCAGGCAAAGAGAGATAAAAAGAAGGTTGTGATTGTCGATACAGCGGGTAGACTGGCTGTTGATGAGGAGATGATGAAGGAGATCGAGGCGGTGAAGTCCTCAATCAAGCCACAGGAAACCTTGTTTGTCGTGGATTCCATGACCGGTCAGGATGCTGTCAATACGGCCAAATCATTTAATGATAGGATCGATTTTGACGGTGTGGTACTTACCAAGTTGGATGGAGATACCAGGGGAGGAGCTGCGATCTCTATTCGCTCTGTTGTGAATAAACCGATCAAGTTTATCGGTACCGGAGAAAAGCTTGATGGTATCGATGTCTTTCATCCTGATCGTATGGCCCAAAGGATCCTGGGCATGGGTGATGTGATCTCACTTGTGGAAAAAGCCCAACAGGCTTTTGATGAAGATCAGGCCAAAAAGCTCAATAAGAAATTTCGGCAAAACACATTTGATTTTAACGATTTCAGATCTCAGATAAACCAGGTGAAGAAAATGGGGAACATCAAGGATCTTATGGGGATGATCCCTGGAATGGGTAAAATGGTCAAGGATGTGGATCTTGATAACGAATCGTTTGTGCCGATCATTGCCATGATCGATTCCATGACCCCTTATGAAAGGGAAAAGCCGGATATGATCGATGGCTCAAGGAGAAAAAGAATTGCTGCCGGTTCGGGTAATTCTATTCAGGAGGTTAACAAGCTCATCAAGCAATTTTCTCAAATGAGAAGCATGATGAAGAAGATCAACAAACAGGGCCCGGGAAAATTGGGAAGGGGGGGTGCGAACCCTTTTTCAATGAATTAGTCCTTGTACAAGGCCCTTTTAGCCGCCTTGATGACCCGCTCGGCATTTGGCAAGGTCTCCTCGATCAGGGTAGGTGCATAGTGCAAAGGGATATCCCGATTGGTAACCCTTTCGATCGGTGCATCTAAATAATCGAAGGCATATCTCTGAAGATAGTAGGTAAGCTCGGCGGAAATCGAAGATAGAGGCCATGCTTCCTCAATGATCACCGCTCTGTTGGTCTTCTTTATGGATTCCATGATGGCGTCATAGTCGATCGGTCTCACCGTTCTGAGATCGATCAGATCGACGCTGATGCCTTCCTTCTCCAGTTCGGCAGCTGCCTGATCAGCAACCTTCAGGATCTTGCCAAACGTGATAAAGGTCACATCGGAGCCTGTGCGATGCATTCTGGCTTCTCCTATTGGTATCAGGTATTCTTCTTCCGGCACCTCACCTTTGTCTCCGTACATCAGTTCCGACTCCATGAAGATCACTGGGTCTTCATCCCTGATGGCCGTTTTTAGCAGGCCTTTTGCGTCATAGGGATTGCTCGGAACCACGACCTTTAATCCGGGTGTATTGGCGAACCAGTTTTCAAAATTTTGGGAATGTTGAGCACCAAGCTGTCCTGCATTTCCGGTTGCTCCCCGAAACACAATGGGAACATTGTACTGTCCGCCGGACATCGCCATCATTTTTGCAGCACTGTTGATGATCTGATCAATGGCTACGAGAGAAAAATTGAAAGTCATGAATTCAACGATGGGCCTTGTGCCATTCATGGCCGCGCCGATCCCAAGACCGGTGAATCCCAATTCCGAAATGGGGGTGTCTATGATCCTGTCTTCCCCGAACTCTTCCAGCATTCCCTGGGATACCTTGTAGGCACCGTTGTATTCAGCGACTTCTTCACCCATCAGGACAACGGTATTATCCCTTCTCATCTCTTCGGACATGGCTTCGTTTAGTGCTTGTCTAAATTGGATTTCCCTCATGATTCAAAAATTGGAACGCTAAAATAAAGAATGGACTCTTTTGAAAGATGTGCTCAAAAGAAAAAGCCCCGAATTGATAAAACCATCAACTCAGGGCTTCTTGTGAATACCTTATTGATTATTTGATCGCGTCCTTGAATTCAGGTGAATCCGAATAGTTCACAAATTCCAGGTCGTTAATCGCTCTTTCTCTAAGATCTGAGTCAATAGAGATCGCCTTGGGAAGGTTGTCGGTAATCCCGGTCAAGTCTCCCATTCTTGCGGCTGTAACCGCGGCACAATAGAAGGCAAGTGCATTTTTATCATCCGCTTCCTTGGCTTTGTCGAACTCAGTCTTAGCAACACCGAAATCCTTTTTCAAGAGGTTGGTAAGCGCAAGGTCATACATCACATCCGGAGTCTTGTTTGCCTCAGTCAGAGATGATGCTGCATTTTCATATTTCGCTGTTTTGATTTCAGAAACCCCTTTCAGCGCGAAGATGTTTGACCTTAGATCACCAGAAGGATTGAGGCCCAATGCCTTTTTATAATAGCTTAAAGCCTTGTAATCATTTCCGGTTGAAAGCGCTTCAGCAAGTCCGAGGTTTGCATAAGCATAGGCATTTTCTTTCCTGTTGTTGGAAATATTGAAATGATTGATGGCGTCCTCATACATATCTCCGTCTCCGCTCATCAATGCCTTCTCAATAAGCACCGCTCCAAGGTTGTTGTGTGATTGCCATGTATCACTTTGCTTGGTGGCAGCTGTGTATAGTTGGGCTTTCTCGTCAAGATCAGAAGTCAACGTAGCGGCATATTCAAGTTCTTCTTCATTCAGGGTGTCAGCTGGTGCTTTTCCTTCTCTGATCAGACCAGCAAGAGCGGCGATCTCGGCATCTGTTTTCTTTGGGATCTCTGTGATGATCTCGGTTTGAGCGACCCTAAGATCCGGATAGATCTCATTGAAGAATTTCTTATAGGTGGGAAGCTTTTTAAGCTCTTTTTCCTTTGCCCTGAAATCCATTCCATCATCCGCATTGATGATCCTGTTGATCGCGGTTTTCTGATCATCGTTCAGCATGTCGGTTTTGGCAACGGCTTTTTTGAACATGGTCCAGTCCTGAATGATCGGCTTCAGTACAAAATTGATGGAGTCGGCCATGCCTTTGTAATCATACCTTCTCATTTTGGAGCGGTATTCTCTTTCTACCATCGATGCCCTGTCTTTGGAAAGTTTTGAGTTGATCGTTTCCAGACCTTCAGGTGAGTGATTACCAACTATGGTTACGGTTTTGGTGATGTTCTTTTCCGCGATATAGGCATCAAGTTCTTTTCCGCGGTCGCTTCTCTTTTCTGAAGATCGGAGAACAGAACTTCCCTGAAGGAAATAGAAATTGATATTCCTTTTCTCTATATCGGGTTCTTTTGAAAACCCATGAGGTGCATAGGAAACATTATTGATATCCATAACCAACTCGGACGTTGTGATCACCCCAAGTGCCACAGGCATCTCCGGGGTGGATTTTTGCTTGCCATTTGCAGAATAGGCAGTTCCCATGATCACCAAATCACCCCTTCTTTTTTCCTCAGAGTAGGGGAAGCTAAAGGTTTTTGAAACTTTTGGTTGCTGCGTTTTTTGGTTTGGATAATCCTCGTACTTGAATTCGATGTCCTCGAAGGATTCTTCCTTATCGGCATACTTGTACTTTGTAGAAACGGCGTAAACCTTTCCTTTTTTCAGCATATTGACCGGCAGCAGAGCGGACATTGTAAATTCAACTGTATCCGCATGCATTTCAAGGGGGTTGGGGGTTACCGTGAGGTTTTGCTCATTGGCCTTTTTTATCATTTGGCTTAGTGAACACCCCGAAAGGATGAAAATTATCCCCGCCAGTAGTGCAAAAAGTGAAGTTCTCATTGAGTGCATGGTTGCTTTATTTTGTGGCGAAATTATTCCCTATTGGGAATTAATCCAATGAATAATAATTAATTTTGATGCCTTAAGAAAGGATTTAGTCCTTTTTCTTGTGAATCTATGAAAAAGATCCTGTCATATTGTGAGATTGGAGCGTTTGGGGTTTGTGCAAGCATTGCAGAGAAATTGGGCTTTTCCGCTGCCTCTGTCAGACTCTTTTTCATCTACGCCTCATTTTTGACCTTTGGCTCTCCGGTTATACTTTACCTCGTACTGGCTTTCCTGAAAAATCTAAAAGCCTATTTACGCAAGAGTCAATCGACTATTTGGGATTATTAGCCATTATTTCGGCAAAGGTTTTCCTTTTTTTGATGTAAAACTGCCAGGGCAATAAGCCCTTGAACGTCCCCGGAAGGTTCCTTAAGGCGGGTTTTCGGATATCGCGGTTTTCTTCCCTGACCTCTCTCCAGTCTCCGTAAAAAGCGAAATGAGCTCTGATTACGGCGAGGAATTCTCGCAGACCACCGGATAACAGGAATTTAAAAGCTGCAGCTCCATCCAAAAAGAGCCTCGGTATTAGGATCCGGTAAAACTCCTTGCCTTTCAGATTTTTGGCCAACAGAAGCAAATTGTTTCTGAAGTTCAAGAATGTCTTCCTTGGATCTCCGGCCTGCAGTGAAGCTCCTCCCAGGTGATAAACCACCGAATCCGGCAAATAGATGACCTCATTACCCATTCTGTTGAGTCGCCAGCAAAGGTCAATTTCTTCCATGTGAGCAAAAAAATGCGGATCCAACCCTCCGGCTTTGAAGTAGGTATTCTTTCTAATGGCCATACAGGCTCCCGACGCCCAGAAGATGCGGGTTCTTTGATCATATTGCCCCCGGTCTTTCTCGATCTCATTCAGAACCCGCCCCTGGCAAAACGGATAGCCATAACAGTCGATGTATCCTCCCGCTGCTCCGGCATATTCAAAGAGTTCTTTGTGCTTATAAGATCTGATTTTGGGCTGAACCGCAACCGTATTTTCGTTATTGTCAAACTCATTAAGAATGGGTTCCAACCAATTTGTAGTGACCTCTACGTCTGAGTTTAAAAGCACAACAATCTCCGCTTCGATCTCCGCCAAACCTAAATTGTAGCCCTCACTAAATCCGTGATTATCCTCGAAGCGGATGAGCTGGGCGCCGGGAAAATCTTGTTGAAGGAGTTCAACGCTTCGATCGCTTGAGCCATTATCAATGACATAAACCGATCCTTCCGGGGAATTGGAAAGAACCGAGGGGAGGAATTGTGGAAGAAGCCTTTCTCCATTCCAGTTCAGAATGGCAACAGCAACCTTTTTCAAACTTTAGAGATTTGGGAATTGGAAACCGGGGATATTTGGCAAACCGCCAGTAACCCTGCGCATTTCTTCTTTGATCAGATCGTCGATTTTTGCCAATGCATTGTTTACGGCTGCCGCTGTAAGATCCTGAATGAGTTCTTTGTCCTCGTTATTCACCAATGCATTGTCAACTTCTATTTTCAGCACTTTTCTTTCCCCGGACACGGAAGCACGCACCATACCTCCTCCTGCTTCGCCCTCAGCGGTTAGCCCTTTGATTTTTTCCTGGGCCTCTTTCATGTTTTCCTGCATCTCCTTCACTTTTCCAAAGAGATTGGAGAAGTCAAACTGATTCATCGCAATAAAGTTATTGTTCCTTTTTCTTCAAAATTATGCCCTTTTTCGTCAGTGGCTTCAACCTGGTATATGTATGTTCCGACAGGTGATTCATTTCCCTTATATGTTCCATCCCATCCAATGTCTATCTCCTTTGATTCGAAAATCACCTCTCCCCATTGATTCATAACGACCATCTTGTATTCCTTGATGAATCTTCCCTTGCCAACAAAAACATCGTTGAGCCCATCGGCATTAGGGGTGAAGGCTGTTGGGTAGAAGATCCTGAATTCCTGTTCGATCAGCTCCCAGTTTGAAATGCTGATCAGGGAATCTCCTGATGCCTGAACAGCCGCAATACGGTAGTAAAAATCCTGAAAGGAAGTATCTATTCCCGATTCGGTCCACATGAAAGTAGAAGAGTCCAAGGGCTCCTGGAAGAATACCTGGCCATCAAGATTCGCTTTTTGAACTTCATAATAGGCAACTCCAGCTGGCCAGCCGCGGTAGTCGGTCCAGGTTAAGGAATGACCCAGGTTTGGAGCCGGTTGGACTTCGAGGACTACCGGACATTGAAAAATGGTGATGGGGGAGGTGTTTCCACATGAATCCAGATAGCGGATGGTATAACAAGGTCTCAGATCAATCCTGTCCTGTACATCCGTAGGGAATTCTGTTTCAGTGGTCCTTCCGTTTAACCCTACGCTGCCATTTAATTCCCTAAAAACCGAGTATTCAACCACGTTAAAACCGGAATCCCAACTAACGACTGTATTGTCCAGATTGGTTGTAACCAACGGGGTGGTGACCGCATTCGGAGTATCGGTAGAGAATGATTTGATCTCCAGGAAGTTCGAAGAAGAGGTATAGGCACCTGAATCGATCAATGCCCTGATCTCATAGGTGTATACTTCTCCGCAAATAACCAGAGAGTCATAGAAAGGATTTGATGGAAGGCTGGACGGGGCATAGGCTATCCGGACGCCGTCCCGGATCACTTCGAAGGAATCCAGATTAGGTCCTTCATACATAGACCAAACCAGCTCATTTCGATTGTTCTGTGCTTCACCTTGCAATTCAATTCCACAGATCGTTTCCGAACTGATGATGTTGCCACAGGCATCTCTTGCTTCTACCTTAAAACACTGATTGCTGACTGTGTCTCCGGGGTTTATCTTGACAAAATCATTGAATCCGTCTCCCACGATTCCCGAATCAATATCAACAAAGGTTTGTCCGCCATCCTGTGATTGCATGACTACATAACTCACA
>JANQHS010000459.1 GCA_028282565.1 Cytophagales bacterium
GCCTTGAGGTTTTCTTCAACCGTAAGCTGGCGAAATACCGAGGCTTCCTGGGATAGGTAACCCACTCCCTTTTGTGCCCTCCTGAACATCGGTAATTGCGTGATTTCCTCCTGATCGAGAAAGATCTGCCCCTGATTCGGCTTGATCAATCCCACGATCATGTAGAATGTTGTGGTTTTTCCTGCTCCATTGGGTCCAAGGAGTCCTACGATTTCACCTTGGTTTACATGAACGCTTACGGAGTTCACCACGGTCCTTGCCCGATATTTTTTGATCAGCGATTCAGCTCTTAGCTCCATTGTCGAATTTCTTCATATCCCTGATTTCCAGCTCCAATTTACGTTCACCTCTGAAATTATTTTCAATTATGGAGTATACCACGTCGAAGACATCATTTTTTGAAACCAGATCATCGAGATCTTCCATTTGAAAACCAATTCCTTCAAAAACAGGGCCGTCTTCTGTTTGGGATAAATAGGCCTTCAGGTGTTTTTCCTTCAACATTTTGTGAGGCCCTCTTTTTGCAAGCTCTTTACTGATGAAAACCGGTCTCATATTTCCCGGGCCAAAGGGTTCCATTTGCTCGAGAATAGAATAGAAACCTGAATTTATATTTTCTAATAGGATTTCCGAATCGATTTCGATCACGGGCTTAGGGGGGATATTGTTAAAATGCCTTTTGACCATGTTCTCAAATCGATCTTGAAGTTTTGGGATATTCGCAATGGGCAAACTCAGACCTGCCGCATACTGGTGACCACCCCATTGAGTAAGGAGGTCATCGCATTCTTCAAGGGTTTCATACAGATTGAACCCCTTAATAGACCGGGCGGAACCCGTAGCCAGATCCCCCTTCTTGGAAAGAACTATGGTTGGCCGGTAAAACTTTTCAATGCAACGCGATGCGACAATGCCAAGAACTCCGTGATGCCAGTTTTCGGAATATATCACCGAGCTGAACTCATGATCCTTGAGTTCTCTGATCTGATCAAGTGCCTCTCGGGTTGTTTCTTCGTCCAGGTGTTTTCTGTCTTGGTTTTGCTGCTGTATCAGTTGGCCTTTTTCCATGGCTTCATCCAGGTTCTGGGATATCATCACCTGAATGGCCGCAAATCCGTGCTTCATTCTGCCCGCAGCATTGATCCTTGGGGCAATTCCAAACACGATATTTGAGATCCTGAGCTTATCTTTCTCCATTAATCCGGCGATCTTCAATAAAGCCCTCAATCCTATATTGGGATCCGTATTGATCTTTTCCAGCCCATAGAATGCCAGCACCCTGTTTTCCCCGGTCATGGGAACTATATCAGCCGCGATACTGACCATGACGAAATCAAGAAACTCTTCGGGTGGTTTTGTAAATTGATCAGATCTTTTGCTCAAAGCCTGTATCAGTTTGAAGCCTATTCCACATCCTGAGAGCTCCTTAAATGGGTACGAACAAGCTTCTTGCTTAGGATTAAGAATGGCAAATGCTTCTGGTAAGTATTCTCCGGGTATATGATGGTCGCATACGATCACATCTATCCCAAGACTGTTGGAATACGAGATCGCTTCGTTGGCTTTGACACCGCAATCCAGGGCAATGATCAATGAGCAGTCCAATTCCCTGGCTGTTTGAATTCCCTCTATCGATAGCCCGTATCCCTCGGTATATCTGTCCGGCACGTAATAATGGACTCCATTGGTTCTGCTCTTGATAAATAGGTACAGAACGGAAACAGCCGTTGTCCCATCCACATCATAATCGCCGTAGATCATGATCTCTTCCCCTTTCTCCAAAGCATCCAGTATTCTTTCTGATGCTTTGTCCATGTCCTTCATCAGGAATGGATCGTGAAGGTCCTCAAGCGAGGGCCGAAAAAAGTTCTTTGCTTTCTCAAAACTGTTCACGCCTCTCTGGATCAGAATTCCGGCCAGAGAGTTTGAGATGTTTAGTTTCTGTGCCAGATCCTTTGTCAATTCCGTCTCGGGCTGCTCTTTTATCCTCCATAAATATTCCGGCATGTTACATTCTATTTGGGACTCCACTCTTGGTTGAATATTTCCAGCAAGTCGGGATGGGCCTTATTAGCTGCAAATATTTCTCCTCCAAAAAGATAATCCGTTTTGCCGGAAAAATCCGTGACAATTCCTCCAGCCTCCTGAACGATCAATGAACCGGCCGCTACATCCCATGGATGCAAGCCTACCTCAAAGAAAGCTTCAAATCTTCCGCATGCTACATAGGAAAGATCAATAGCAGCCGATCCGAATCTTCGGACCCCATGAGTATCCCTCAGGAATGCCTTGATGGCATTCATGTAGTTTTCAAACTTGTCAAAGCTGTCATAGGGGAAGCCGGTGACAGTCAGGGTTTCCCGGGGGTCCGTTACTGAGCTGACCGATATTCTTTTCTGATCCATGAATGCCCCCTGACCTTTGATAGCATGGAAACATTCTTTTCTGCCTACCTCATAAACTATTCCCAAACTTGCCTCCTGCTCAATGAGCAAGGCTATGGAGATCGAAAAAAGGGGTATGCCATGAATGAAGTTGGTGGTTCCATCCAGAGGATCTACGATCCAATAAAGATCGGATTCAAGCCTTTGAGCGTTTTCGGATGTTTCTTCACCCAGGACTTTTGCTTCGGGTAATATGTGCCGTAATCCGGTGATCAGTCTGTCCTCGGCTTCCCGATCCACAAAGGAAACCAGATCTTTGAAGTTTGCCTTTGTGCTGGCTTTAGACCTGTCAAAGCCCACAAACTCCTGATTTAGAAACCTTCCTGTGGAGTCACATAAGGCCCTAACTTCTTCTGCGATTTTTTCAAGATTCATTGCTTCTTTCGGGTGATCAGTCTGGTAATCGCAGAAAACAAAAATGCTAAG
Organism: Cytophagales bacterium; assembly: GCA_028282565.1. Taxonomy (GTDB): domain Bacteria; phylum Bacteroidota; class Bacteroidia; order Cytophagales; family CCMP332; genus JANQHS01. Next base: position 2,871 of record JANQHS010000459.1, read on the forward strand.
GCCAGAAAAGCAGCAATCCGTCCAAGGTAATCCCCATGCTTTGCGTAAAAAGTAAGGACATCATTGAAGTAGACCTCCTGTCTCATGGCGGTCCGAACCCAATAATCTGACCTGCTGATCACCCTTCCATTGGTATCAATAAAGCCTGATATTCCGGTATTCGCCGATCGAATTATTGATTTTCTTAATTCTATAGCCCGAAGACTTGCATAAGCCATATGCTGCTTGTATCCGGGGGTATCGCCCCACCAGGCATCATTGGTAATAATGCCAATGGCATTTGCTCCATTTCGGATATACTTGCTCATGAAATCTCCGTAAATGGACTCATAACAGATCGATGGTGCCAGGCCGAGCCCATTGGAATGCCTCAGTACCGTACGTTCCTTTTGGGAACCAAATCCGCCAGATGTTCCTCCCAGGTCTATCGCAAGACTGCCCAAAAAGAACAGGTAATCCTTATAGGGCATGATCTCGACACCCGGAACCAATTTCGATTTGTGATAGAGCATGGGATCTTGTCCTTCCTGATATGAGAAGGCCGTGTTAAAAACATCGTAATAACCGAAACCTTCATAATATCTTGCGGAACTCGTTTTCGCCTGGTCCCCGTATCGTGTGAAGGTGGTAAGTCCTGTAATGAGGAGCAGGTTGGGTTTATCCTCTAGATATTGCCGGATCTTTCCGATGTACTCATTCGCAGCAATCTGATTTTCCTCGATCTGATCATCAATGGCTGTTTCAGGCCAGAGCAGAAACCTGGTCTTTTCGCTTATTACAGAATCACTAAGTATAAAAAATGTTTTTAGCTGGTCTTCAAAGGGGATGAAATTCTCCGAATCCTCGAATTTCTGCGTATAAGGATCGATGTTGGGTTGAATGACCGCGACCTCCACCTTTTCGCCCTCCTCGGAATTTCCGAATCCGATCAGGAGTGAGATGATAATTGGGATCAGAAAAAACAATGAGGGCCAGGTAGAGGAGGCTTTTCTAAAATTGCTTTTGTAGAAAAGAAAAAAGGAAAGGTTGACCACCAATATCCAGAGTGAGCCCCCTAAAACCCCTGTGTATTCATACCATTGGATCAAACCCGGAAACGTGGCAAAAACGTTGCCCAATGTGAGCCAGGGCCAGGATAACTCCCAGCTTAAATGAACATACTCAAATGCAATCCAATAGCATGGAAAAGCCAGGACTGCCGTCCATTGATTTGTATACTTTTTTGTAAGGCGGTAGGCAATGAACGAAGTGGATTGAAGAAGGGCATTTGCCGAAAAGGCCACCAGAGCTACTGGTGTTGAATTATAAACCCACCATGTTGTCAGCACGTTCCAAATAAGAATGGCCAGATAAACAAGAAAAAAGAACTTCCAGCCACCGGAAACCCTGTCCTCAATGATCAGGAGTGGAACAAAAGCCAGGAAAATGAAAACCGGTAACCCGTTTACAGGCCATGAAATCCAAAACAAGATCCCCGATATCAGCGCAAGCATCAGGGGCCGGGTGAGCATTGGTGGAATACTGATCTGTTTATTGTCCAATGACCAAAATCATTTGGCTCAAAGGTATTTCAAATTCTTAACCCGAAGCGCTGGGAAGAGTTACCTTTTTTTGAAGTCCAGAGAAGCTGAGTTGATACAATAACGCAAGCCTGTTGGTTTGGGACCATCATCAAAAACATGACCAAGGTGTCCGCCACAATTTGAACAGTGGACCTCACTCCTCACCATGCCATAACTTCGATCCGTCTCCATGGCAACATTGTTCCCGCTTACGTCATAAAAACTTGGCCATCCCGTACCTGACTTAAACTTGGTTTCCGAATCAAAGAGTTCCATGCCACAACCCTTGCAGACATATATTCCATCTTCCTTGTTATCCCAATATTTTCCGGTGAACGCCCTTTCGGTTCCCTGTTTTCTCAGAATGTCGTATTCCTGTGCAGTCAAAACCTGCTTCCAGTCATTGTCGGTCATTTCTTTGGTTTTTTTTGGAAGCGTTTTCGTTGATTGAACCGATTGGCCACATGCCTGAATGACAAAGCTCATGGAAAGGGTGAAGAGGATTAATCTGAGTTTCATCTTGTCTTTTTTAAAAGAAAATACATTTCCCATGCCAATTTGTTCTCTTTGGTTCTATAATTGGGTTTCTGTATGGAAAAAGACAAAATTCTGTATCTGGATGATGAGCAAGCAAACCTCAAGGCCTTTAAGGCCTCATTCAGGCATGAATTTGAGATCGAAACGGCCAGTTCTGGAGAAAAGGCGCTAGAACTCTGTCAGCAGAAATACTTTAAAGTTGTGGTCAGCGATCAAAGGATGCCTGGGATGTCAGGGGCAGAGTTCTTTGGGCGGCTTAAGGAAATAGATTCAAAGGCCATCAGAATTCTGATCACAGCCTATTCCGATCCCGAAGGGTTGAAAAATGCCATTAATGATGGAAAGGTTTACTACTTTATTCAAAAACCCTTCGATCAGGATGAAATGCTCGCCAGATTGAGAAAGGCTGTTGGGGATTATGATTTCAGGGAAGACCACCAGGACCTTGAGTTAAAGGCTGAAAGAATTGAAAAAGAAAAGGTCAGGGCAGTGCTTCACAATCTACAGAATCAGGTCAACCCACATTTCCTTTTTAATTCCTTGAACATGCTTCATGCATTGATCGGCAAGGATCAGGATCAGGCGAGATCCTACGTACTTCAGCTCTCTGATTTTCTGAGGAAGAGCCTTGAGTATAGGGATATGGATCTGGCAAGCCTGACCGAGGAAATAGAACTTATGGATAAATATATTTATATCCAGAAGATCCGATTTGGCGATGCTCTTCAATTTGTCAATAAGCTGCGCCCTGAAGATCTCGATGAGAAAATTCCGGTGATGGCCGTTCAGATCTGTGCGGAAAATGCTATCAAGCATAATCGGATGAGCAAGGATATTCCACTTGAGATCAAGATCGCATCAAATGGGAGCGAGGTGATCATTGCGAATAATTGGAATCCCCGTGAGAGCTCCAGTCCATCCACGGGCGTTGGACAGCAAAATTTGCTTTCCAGATACCGCCTCTTCGGACCTGATCTTCCTAAATTCGGTCATGATGACGAAAACTATATTTGTGAGCTACCGTTTTTAAGAACGAAATCATGACCAGGGTTCTAATCATTGAGGATGAGCAAATGGCCGCCGAAAGCCTTTGGGAGGAGATCCGTAAGCTTCGTCCTGAATGGGAATTGATCTCTGTGCAGGAGAGCGTTCAGGGTAGTATCAAGGTTCTAAGGAATACCACTCCGGATCTGATTTTTATGGATGTTCATCTGTCCGATGGGATCAGCTTTGAGATATTCAAACAACATGAGTTTTCGATTCCCATTATTTTCACTACTGCCTATGACGAGTATGCAATCGATGCCTTTCGACATAATAGCATCCACTACCTGTTAAAACCGGTCGATCCGCTTTATCTCAAGGAAGCCATAGACAAATATGAAGCAAGCGAAATATCTGTCAGTAAGGCCTTTGAGAAAATCAGCAAAATGATCGAACCTGATCCCTTTCAGAAGAGATTCAGTGTTCAGATCAGGGATAAGATCCACTCTATTCCCGTTGAGGATGTGGCCTTTTTTTTGGGGGAAGACAAGTATGTGTACCTTTTCACGGCCGAAGGGAAGAAATTCTTGATCGATACCACCCTCCGTGATCTGGAAAAAAAACTTGACCCGAAATTGTTCTTCAGGATCAACCGAAAATTCATTGTGAGCTTTGGATCGATTCGCGAGATGATAGCATATTCTAAAAGTCGCGTAAAGGTAATGTTGACCCCTGAGCCTCCAAATCCTGTAGATGCGGTGGTCAGTGTTGAACGATCCCCGGATTTCAAGAAATGGATCAATCGATAAATTCTCTCATTCACTCCGCTATCCTTCCCGTTCACACCAATTCGTTTCCGCGATGGCTCAAACCATGGCATCTTTGAATTGTTGAAAGGGTAAAACCTTCAAAAGTTCTTAAAGTTTGGTTTGGGTTAAGTAAGATTCGCGAAGAGTTTGAATTGTATTGTCTTAGGAATAGAAGTTCTTTTGCAATACCAGGAATTGGGTACAATTAAAACCTCGCAACAGGTTTATTGTTTATTCAAAAAATTCAACGGAATTATATAAAAAGAAAATCTGTTATGTTAACAGATTTTCAACAAAGATTAATGGTTTGGTAGATTTTTCATAGCTAGGTTAAAAAGCCCTGGCCCTTTGGGTCAGGGTTTTTTTATTGCTGAAAATATAGTAAAAAAATCTCGAAATAAGTCTATTAAGAAATTGCTAAGCCCTTCTCCTCAAAAAGTGCATCTACAGAGTTATAGGTCACGGAATGGTAATTTGATCTTGCAATCTTATACGTTTCCAAGGCCCATTCGGAGTATTTTTCTTTTGCCACTAATTCCTCGAAAAGGGGAAGGATAAATTTCCGACGTCCAACGGATGTCAAAAACTTGCCCAGCCGATCAAGACATTGATCATGCTCCGAACGGATCAGTTTTTTCATCCATGCAAAGAAGATCTCACTGTTTCCGCTTTGCGAAAGCTCAAATTTTGAATCAAGGATGTTGATCTGGTCTGCATTCAAAGAATCCGGAATCAGATGAAGAAATTCCAACCATTCCACTGTGGTCCAGTTTTCAGCTTGGGTTTCATCTACTTCTCCATTCAGAGAAAACTGTTCCGCCTGGGTTCTGACCCGGGCGAATCTTTCAGAGGAAGGCTTGAATTCCATCATCGGGATTCCCGGGCCAAATACCCAATCATTTGGTGATGGTGCAGAAATTGTCGAGGGGATACCGAGTTCTTTGTTTAAATATTCAAGGAACATTTCCGTATCCATGGGTTTGAAAGCATAAAGCTCAAAGTAGTTCCTTAGAAATTGGTCAAATTTTTCTCGTCCCACTCTTCCTTCGATTTCCCTGAGGAAGAAATATCCTTTTTCATAGGCAATATCTGTCATACCTTCATCAGGATCCCTGTCTTTGAGGTTTAATTGAAGATGCGTATCGGGACTTTCAGCACCCAGTTCATCTACCTGATTTTTGAGGTCATTGAATCCAAGGGCGGCGAGCATCTCTGCATAATCGGCTCCATAAAGTGCCTCCATGATCCTTCTCTCAAAATATACCGTGAAACCTTCATTGAGCCAGAAATCATTCCAGTTGGAATTCGTCACCACATTTCCCGACCAGCTATGTGCGAGTTCGTGAGCAACAAGCGAGGTCAGTGACCTGTCCCCGGCAACGACCGTAGGGGTGGCAAATGTGATCCTTGGGTTCTCCATTCCACCGAAAGGAAAGGAAGGTGGTAAGACGATGAGATCGTAACGATCCCAGGCATAAGGGCCATATAGCTCCTCGGCTGCGATCAGCATATTCTCCATGTCGGTGAACTCCCAAAGGGCTTTCTCCAGCATTCCTTTTTCCGCGTAGATCGCTGTTCGAGGGCCTACTTCGCCAAATTCGAAATCACCTACGGCCAAAGCCATGAGGTAGCTCGGAATGGGCTGGGGCATGTTAAATACATATTTTCCACCCGCCATTTTCTCCCTGGGATTTTCAGCACTCATGACCGCCATCAATCCATCAGGTACTTTGACCTGCGCATTATAGGTAAACCTTATTCCTGGCGAATCCTGACATGGGATCCAGGATCTGGCTAGGATGGCCTGGGACTGAGTAAATAGGAAAGGAGCATTTTTGCCCAGGGTTTGCGTTGGGTTTAGCCATTGCAATGCCGGTGCGACAGCCTGTGTGGCGTATTCAATGATAACCCTGGTAGTATTTTCCTTCAAGGAGATTTTCAGGTCCGATCCCATGTAACCCTGATCTTCGGCAAGTGTATGATCGAGATCATCGCCGGCTTGGTCTGTCACTCTTTTTATCGTCAGGTATCTGGTATCAAAATGAATCGCCTGAGCATTGGGGGTCTTTTCTATTTCCCAATCCGCAGTTCCTGCTATCGTCTGATTGTCAAAATCCACGGAAACATCCCAGTTGAGGTGTTTGACCCTGGCTTCCGAGGGTATTGCATAGGAATGAAAATCTCTGGCTTTGTCCATAATCTCTTTTTTTTCTTGCGGCTTATCACAACCCTGAAAGATCGCAGTTAGCAAATAAATACTTAATCCGATGTTGTATTTCATTTTACCTGTTTATCTCCAGTCTTAAACCACCCTTCTCAAGAATATTGCCTTTCTCATAAACCAAATTACCGGAGGCAATGGTGGCCATGATCCTGGAATTGAATTGTATACCGTCAAACGGTGACCATCCGCATTTATAAAGCAGGTTTGAAGAATTTACGGTCCACGGATTGTTTGGATCGATCAGCACAAGGTCCGCCCAATATCCTTCGCGTATATATCCTCTTTCCTTGACCTTAAACCTCTCGGCAACATTGTGCGAGGTTTTCTGAACAACTTCTTCAATGCTGAAAATGCCATCCTTCACCATTTCCATATATGCCGGAACCGCGTGTTGGACCAAAGGTCCTCCTGATGGTGCTTGCAGATATTTGTTTTGTTTTTCTTCAAGTGTATGTGGAGCGTGGTCGGTTGCCAGAATATCAATCCTGTTTTGCTTTACCGCCTTTCGAACCGAGTCACGATCAGCTCGGGTCTTTACGGCAGGATTCCATTTGATCAGGCTGCCTTTTTTATCATAATCTTCATCTGAAAACCAAAGGTGATGCACGCAGGCTTCGGCGGTAATTTTCTTTTTGGTGATATCCTCCTCGTCTGAAAAGAGGGCAATTTCGTTTTGGGTGGAAATGTGTAGGATGTGAAGGTCGGCTCCGGTTTCCTTTGCCAGTTCAACTGCCTCACTGCTGGAGAGCAGGCATGCTTCCCTTGATCTGATCAACGGATGAGCCGTAATAGGAATATCTTCACCGTATTTTTCCTTGTATATCCGGGTATTTTCCCTGATCACTTCCTCTTTTTCGCAATGCGTCGCAATGATTGTCCGAGCCTCACGGAAAACACTTTCCAGGGCTCTGTGGTCATCCACCAGCAT
>JANQHS010000046.1 GCA_028282565.1 Cytophagales bacterium
TCGACCTGGGGGTGGCAGGAAACTTTGGGGTTGAATATTCATTCGATTTCCCATTGACCATCGGGCTGGATTGGCGGCCGGGATTCATGATCACCGACGGGTTTCGATGGTACAACAGCAATTGGGGGATCATCGCAAGATTTCGTTTTGGGGAGGGCGTTAGGATCGTTCCTAAGTGAGCCGGAGCCTGCCCTGAACAATTCTCCTACCTTATAAAAACCCGCTCTGTGCTGATCAGTTCCGTACCGGAGTACAAGAGCAGAAGATAAGGGCCGGGAACAAGTTTGGCCACTTCGATCGGCACTCCGCCTCTCAGATCCTGCTCATGGGCGATCACGCCATTCGAATCCAGAAAGACCATCTTGGATATGGTTCCGTCAGTCCCGATCACGATGACGTCATCCGATGGGTCAGGCATTTCCAGGGAGTTGCTTTCCCTTCGTGAATCGGATTCAACCACCGCACGAATAAAGTAGGTTTGATCGCTTGAGGTCCAGGTGGGAATTGCGACGCTCCTCATCCAACCTCTTCCGTTGGCCTCCGCATCGGCACCAAGTTTCAAGCCCCTGTCAAGCGAACGGAAACCGACCAAAAACTCACCTGAAAACGGGATCGGAGGTGTCACCTGATGACGGAAAAGACCCGACTCCTGTACTTCCGCCACATATCCATAAACAGGGGTCGTCGATGGAGAAGACGCGACCCAATCAAATAAAAGCACCTCAAACTGGCCCCTCTCTCCTTCCAATAAGAGGTCGAACTGAAGCTCGACGATCCTACCTTCCCCGGCCGGACTCATTTTTACTGCAAGGTATTGATCAAGGTTGGCTATGCGCTGGTCGGGATGGTCGTCATCATAGGCCAGGAGTTCCTGGGCATTCGCTGATGAAAAAAGCAAGATCAGAATGGCCGTATACCAAATATGCGTCTTCATTGCCTTCAAATTGGGTACAGGGCAATTTTCCATATTCGGAACATAGCAGAAAAGGACGAATAGCAGGTTTTAATTTCGACTAGATCAGTTTAAACCTCTCCGGAGGCAATTTAACCTGGGGTCATCATGGTTGGGGCAAACCCGGTTCCTGCATAAGGTCAGCAGAACAGCGCCATATGACTGTGGTATTTTCCAAAAAATCAGGGTCCAAAATTTTTCGGCACACTAATTGTTTTCCAGCCGATGAATCAAATTAAACTTTAGCAATGAAAAAATCTTTACCGATCGTTATGATCTTTTTTATCTCAATTTCTTTGAACAGCATGGCGCAGGAGGCCAAACTCGGAACAGGCTTTAGCGCAGGCTTCAATCTTTCACAATATCAAAGGGACTTTGGTCTTGGGGTGAACCTGACCAGTCCTTTTATTGTCCATGACCATATTGCTGCCAGGGTCAGGGCAAACGTGATGTGGAATGAGCATGCCGATGAACAAGGATCCGATACCTGGACACCTTATTCCAATTTTTCGTTTGGAATAGTCGGGGTATCTGGTCAGATCAGCAACTTCATGAGGCTTTATGGCGAGGGTGGTGTCATTATGCTTAACCCTTCGAATTCCTTTTCCACAGCTGATTATGAATTGGGGGGTTATGGTCTGTTCGGATTTGAGTTTTTCTTACATCCCAAATCGAACTACTTCCTTGAACTGGGTGGAGTTGGCACAGGTGCTCATGCCGACAAGGTTGAAGGGTCGCCGATTTACTCGAATGGCTTTATGGTCAATGTCGGTTTCAGACAATACTTCTAATTTCTCAAAAGCAGGCCAGGCCTGCTTTTTTTTGCCCTTTACCCTTCCCTGAATTCAGCATATGGATTCTTCATCATTTATACCTTATTCGAGCGCTGGTTTTTCGATTTTGCCTAATTTCAGCCTCTTATGACTGAAGAATTCAAAAAGCGCCAGGGCGCCAGACAACTGGGTAGGTTAAAGACCCTATTGGACATACTTTATGCAGTACTGATCATCAAGGTGCTTGATTTTCTTCCCATGGCAGAAACCATGGAATGGGCGGATAAACCCTATGGTTTGCTCAACTATTTCATTGAAGATCCGGTCATCTTGCTACGGATCTTCATTGGTGTAGGATTGACGATCATCTCCTGGAATCAAACCAACAACCTCTTTAAATCCCTGGAGAGAACCGATGGCACTCATGCGCTTTATTCCATACTTCAGATCATTTTTGTTTATCTCTTTATCTACTTTGCCCTGGCAGATCCAAACCTGGAAGGCGGACCATCATCTCCGGCGCTTCAGTGCATTTGCCTAGCCATATCAGGCCTGATGGGAATTCTTGGCTGGAGACATGCGGGTTTGAAAGGACTTGCAGATCCTGATCTGGACAAGGTCGAGTTTGAAAGGATCACCAGGAACAATATGAAGGAACCATTGACGGCCCTTCTGAATACAACTCTGGCATTTGTCGGCCCTACAGTATGGACCATAGGATGGTTGGTTTGGCCCTTCCTTGTGAACTTTCTTATCAAAAGGATCAAAGGGCCTATACCGGCAAGAGAGAAATAAAAAAACCGCGGTTCCCCACGGCTTTTCTCTGCATTCAAAATCAAAACAACATTAACCGTTAGGCATGTTGTAATAGAATTTTTCATGTACGATCTGATCTCCCTCCCACTTTTTTACCGAGGTCTCTTCCCAGGCCATCCTATTCCCATCTGCGAAGGTCACATCCATATATTGTTCTGACATGGTGATCCCTTCCTCTTCATTTGAAGCGATAGACCGCACGCCTCCGTCATGCCATTCCTTGATGGAACCGACAAATTCTTCTTCTCTCTTTCTATTGGCTTCTTTTCCTTCCATCTTCCCAATACGCGGTTCTTCCATCACCACATTGTCAGCATAGTATTTATCAAAAGCTCCCAGCAGGTTTCCCTCAGCTATCATTTTATGCAAGTCCTTTTCTTTTTCCAGATAACTCATAAGCGATTGTAGTTTTGGTTAAAAACGGAATTTAGCGCACCCTGATTACAGAGCTATTTTCCTACTGTTAAAAAGGGATCAACTGTCGAGTTCTTGACAAGAATGGGATGAACGGATCGCGAAGAACATTCAATCCGGGCAGATCAAGGCCATGTCATTGCGAATTATTTAAGTGGTCAAGGAAATCCAAAGCCTTGATCTAGCTTTGATCAAGCTAAAATTGAACCTTTGAAAATATACTTCTTCCTCCTTTTGACCTTTTCTGTTTCGCTCTATTGCGAAGCTCAGATCCACTTTAATGCCTCGGCAACAAACCTTCCAACAAACCTGACCGCGGACAACAGCATGGATGTTGAATCCGCTGATCTTGACGGTGACGGCGACCTTGATCTGGTCATCGCCATGGAGTTCAAGAAGAACCGGGT
>JANQHS010000051.1 GCA_028282565.1 Cytophagales bacterium
ATTTTAACATTATTTAGGCTGAAATGAATTGGGAAGGAATTTTTCAGTTTTTTGGAATAACCTCAGCTGCAGGGTTGGTTCTAGGTTACTTGGGAAAACTAGCCATCCAAAAGTTTTCAGAAGGAGCGTTAAAAACCTTTCAGCATAACTTAGAACTTCAAAAGATTCAAGCGCAGAATCAGTTTGACTTGCTAAGAATCGAAAAGCAAGTTCGATTCTCTAGAATGCATGAAGAGCAATCTGAAGTTCTCAAATCGCTATATAATGAACTATTACAACTTGAGATTGACCTTCAACAATACACGAGCATATTTCAGGGTCCTGAGTGGTCGCAAGACAGTGAGAGATATCAAAATGCATTAAAACAATTAAAAAGGTGTAGACATTTTCTCGAGAAGAGTTTAATCTTTTTGCCCCAAGCTGTTTGTGATGAGGTAGACGCTTCTCTTGCACAAGCTGGAGACATAATGAATGAAATGGAAAAGGCAAAAATCCAGGATGTCATGATGAAGGAAGCTGCATCAAGGGGAGAGAGAATGGAAGTAGCTAGAGATGAGTTTCCGCTGACCAAATGGAGAGAACAGGAGAAAAGAGTATTAACCGAAATTAGAGGAAACAGAAAAAAATTGGCCAAAGGGTTTAGGAAACTGCTTGGTGTTACAGATGTATTTGAGGAAAGAGAAACCCCTAGCGAATAGATTCTTTATTAATAGCTTCCAACTGGTACCAACTTCTGATTTGTTTTACGAAATGAACAAATCAAATAAAAAGCTCCTCAGATAAATCTGAGAGGCTTTTTTGCAGTCCGTAGGAGGATCGATCCACGCCTCCATTTCATTTCGGCGGACAAGCGTTAAGAATTGATCCTGTGGATCAATTTAGTGAGAGGCCAGGGAGAGAGAAATGGTTTTAAGAAAACCTTTTCGAACGGGCAGGATTGCCCCAAGGACAAACGAAAAAAGCCCGGCAAACCGGGCTTTTTAAGTGCAGTCCGTAGGGGAATCGAACCCCTGTTACCAGGATGAAAACCTGGCGTCCTAACCCCTAGACGAACGGACCATATTCAAAATTTCAATGTCTCATTTCACGGAACTTTTTCCATGACATATTCTCTCTACTCAAACCTGGCTCCCGATACGCTCCGCTATCGGGACTAACCCCTGGACACCCGCCCGCCGAAGGGAATACCCGAAGGCGGGAACGGACGAAACAACCCCGTTTTGAACAAGGCTGAAAAATTGAGGTGCAAAGATAAATTTATGATGTCAATTTCACAAAGCAGGAATTAAAGAAATATTAAAACCCTGCCCATCCTTCGCCCTACCCAAAGAAATGTGCGCTGGAACGAATACTCGGCTATGTTTACATTTAGGTCCCCAAATCCAATCCGATCATGAATATCCAGAGCTTTCAAAGAATCCCCCTGATCATATTCTGTTGTTTTTTGATCTTTTCCTGTTCTGAAGAGAAAAAAGAGCAGGGCGACAACCATGAGGAAAAGATCGAGCAGGTGGAAAACGGCCTTACCTATCCGGTGGTGATCAAAGGGGATACTCCCTTCAACATCCGGGAAAGAATGGTCCATTATGGAGTTCCCGGGCTCAGCATCGCGGTGATCCATGATTTCGAGATCGTATGGGTAAAGAGCTATGGGGTGATGGATTCTACCACTATGGAAGAGGTCAGCAATGAGACCCTTTTCCAGGCCGGGTCCATTTCGAAACCAGTTGCCGCTATGGGAGCATTAAAGGCTGTCATGGATGGAAAAATAGAGCTGGAAAATCCGATCAATGATTATCTGAGCAGTTGGAAGGTCCCGGAAAACGAATTCAATCAGGAAGAAAAAGTCACCCTCGGAAGGATACTGAGCCATACCGCCGGGCTTACCGTCCATGGTTTCCTGGGCTATACCATTCATCAGGATGTTCCTTCACTGGTTCAGATACTGGATGGAGAAGCTCCTGCAAACTCCCCTGCCATCAGGGTCTTCAGAGAACCGGGAATCGATTATAAATATTCAGGCGGAGGGTTCACCATCATGCAGCAGATGATGATCGATCAATATGGAAAGAGCTATCCCGAGATCCAGCAGGATCTGGTCCTCGGCCCACTGGGGATGACCCATAGCACTTACGAACAACCTCTTCCTCCGGAAAAACTCCAAAAAGCAGCCGCGGGCTACCTGCCTAACAGGACCATGACCACGGGAAAAAGACATACCTATCCTGAAATGGCCGCCGCTGGTTTGTGGACCACGGCGGAAGACCTGGCAAAATTCGCGCTGGATCTTCAGCTGTGCATCCAGGGAAAAGAATGCAAAGTCTTAAGTCAGGAATGGGCGGATCAGATGACCAACGCATATTTTGATGATTACGTCGGCCTAGGGATCTTTTTGGATATCCGCGGAGGGGAGATCCATTTCCAGCATGGCGGATGGGACGAAGGATTCACCGCTAATATGATCGCCCATAGAGAAAAGGGATATGGATTGGTCATCCTGACCAATGCAAACAAACCACCTTTTAACCAGGAACTGACACGAGCAGTGGCAAGAGCTTATGAATGGGACAAGTTCATGCCTGAAGACTTTGAAGCAATTCCCCTATCTCAAGAGGAGATCACTGAACTCTGCGGCCGTTATAAGTACGATAACAGCGAACTCATTACAGTCTTTGAGGAAGAGGGCAAAATCTATATGAAATACCTTTTCGAGGATCCAATGGAGATCACCAAGATCTCCGAAACGGACTTCACCCGTCGCGAAAGGACTTCCAGGATCCGTTTTGTTGAAAATGCGGAAGATGGAAAAAGCTACTTCGCATTTCCCAACGATGAGGGAGAGGTAGAATTAAACCATCCCAAACTCGGAGAAGATGAGATATTGCCCATCGAACACCTGATCGCAGGAAACTATGATAAGGCGGAAGAAGATATTCTCGCTCTGCAGCAGGAAGATCCCGATGAAAGCGGCATTGATGAGGGAAGGCTGAACAACCTCGGCTATGAACTTCTTTATGACAATAAAATTGACCTTGCCATTTCGGTATTCAAGATCAATGTTGCCCTGTACCCTGAATCCTCTAACACTTATGACAGCCTTGGAGAAGCCTATATGGAAAATGGTGAGGATGAATTGGCGATCAAGTACTATCGTATTTCACTTGATATGGACCCCGAAAACAACAATGCCCGCGAGATGCTCAAAAAACTGGGAGCCAGCTAACCCGTGCTTATTCGGCTCCTGTGTTCCTGATGAAAATACTGGTGATCAGGTCCTCATTGACCAGGGATG
>JANQHS010000087.1 GCA_028282565.1 Cytophagales bacterium
GAAGACTGTCCTACCGGTCATTATCCTCTCCCAATTTTTATGCACCTCATTGTGGTTTGCAGGAAACGGGGTGATGAGCGACCTGGTTATGGTCTTTGACCTGCCGGCCGGCTCCATTGGTCATCTGACCTCAGCAGTTCAATTCGGTTTCATAGCCGGCACCCTGCTTTTTGCCTTGCTCAGCATTGCTGACAGGTTTAATCCTTCACGGGTATTTTTCATTTCTGCGGTATTGGCTGCTGCATGTAACTATGCCATGATCTTCCCTGATAATTCTCTCGGAACCTTGATCTTTTGGAGATTTTTGACCGGATTCTTCCTTGCAGGCATTTACCCTGTGGGAATGAAGATCGCAGCGGATCACTACGAAAAAGGATTGGGAAAGTCGCTTGGTTTTTTGGTGGGAGCCTTGGTTTTGGGAACAGCATTTCCACACCTGCTGCGCATCATCCCCGTTCTCCCTGATTGGAAGACGGCCATAACCTTGTTGAGCGTTCTTTCCACTTTTGGAGGAATGGTGATCCTCTTTTTTGTCCCGAAAGGACCTTATCGAAAGAGAAGCACAGAACTAAATTATGTTGCCGCTTTCAGGCTCTTCCAAAAACCGGCTTTCAGAGAAGCCGCCATGGGATATTTTGGGCATATGTGGGAGCTCTACGCGTTCTGGGCCTTCACCCCCGTAATTCTTCAAAAATTTGCTTTTCAAAATGATCTCATGAACTCCTGGTGGTCCTTCCTGACCATTGCCATCGGCAGCCTTTTCTGTATGATCGGCGGACTGGTTGCATCCAGATTTTCCGAAAGAAGGGTGGCATTTTTTGCCCTGGCTGTTTCGGGTACCTCAGCTCTTCTTTCAGGTTTCATTCTTCAAAGCGATCCGATCTTTATTGTGATTTTCCTGCTTTTATGGGGGGCAATGGTGATACCCGATTCCCCCATGTTCTCCACGCTGGTCGCAAGATCAGCAGCTCCCGAATTGAGAGGAACGGCGCTCACTCTTGTTAACGGCATCGGGTTTTTGATTACGGTCATCAGTATTGAGCTTCTAAACTGGATGCTCATTCATATTAATTCTCCTTATGTGTTTACGATCCTTGGGATAGGTCCGCTAATTGGATTACTTTTCTTCAGCTTTAAAAAGTAAAACCAGGGCAGGTATTTAATCGTTATTATCACTCCTAACTATGATCATTTCTATCTCAAAGCTCAAGCTCAAATCGATCTGGAAATTTGGGGCTTTCATGAAGTACACGGCTAAAAGTGTTCAGCAGCTGAACAAATCAAAATGTGTGGACTTTAAGGCCAATATTGCCCTAGCCGAACATTATACCTACTCGCTTTGGGAAAACCAACAGGACCTTCATGCATTCAGCACTTGGGGTGAGCATAGAAAGGCTGTCAAAAATGCAAGAAGATTCACCAAGGAGATCAAAACCTATACCTATGAGGGGGATAGTTTTCCGGGTTGGAAGGAAGCAAAAAGCCTGGTCAATAGTAAGGGCAAAGCAATAAAATACGGATAAGGAAGCTCCTCCGTTCATCACCCCTTTGACAGGGGTCATTCCAAAACTTGGATTTCATCATATCGGAGCTTGAAAATATTCCGCAATATTGTGCCCTCTTTTCAACAAAAATTCTAACTAATCCTCCATGTACGACAGAGTTTTCAATTTTTCAGCAGGACCGGCCATGATCTCAGAAACTGTGCTCGAAAAAGCCAGGGATGAAATGATGAATTATGCGGGTTCCGGAATGTCCGTAATGGAAATGAGTCATCGGTCTTCATGGTTCAAGGAGATCATTGAGGGAGCCGAATCCTCCTTAAGACAGCTGATGGCCATTCCGGGGAACTACAAGGTTCTCTTTCTTCAGGGTGGTGCCAGCACTCAATTCTACATGATCCCCTTGAATTTACTCAATAGCTCAAAGAAGGCGGACTATGCCAATACCGGAGCATGGTCCAAGAAAGCCATAGCCGAAGCAAAAAAACTTGGAGATGTAAAAGTCGTTGGAGACTCCTCCGAAAGGAACTTCTCTTATATTCCAAAGATCTCGACATCAGATATCCGTGAGGAAAGCTCATATCTTCACATCACCTCCAACAACACGATTTACGGGACTAGGTATACATATCTTCCTGAGAGTCCGATCCCCCTGGTTTCCGATTGGTCTTCCGGCATATTGAGTGAGGTGATCGATGTAAATGACTATGCGATGATCTATGCAGGAGCCCAAAAAAATATAGGTCCTGCAGGCTTGACGATCGTGATCATCCGGGATGATCTTCTGGGGCTAAACCCCGATCTCCCTACCATGATGGATTACCAAACACATGTAGATGCCGGATCATTGTTCAATACCCCGCCTTCCTATGCCATTTATATCGCAAAACTGGTTTTTGAGGAGATCCTTCGCGATGGAGGAGTGTCAGCGATAGAGGAACTGAACAAAAGAAAGGCAGGTATCATCTATCAGGCTATCGACGATTCCAAACTCTTCAAAGCTCATGTGGAAAGCGAAGAGGATCGAAGCCTGATGAATATTCCATTTTTTTCAGGAAATGAGGATCTGGACAAGAGATTTCTACAGGAAGCGGCCGAAGAAGGCCTTTTAACGCTCAAAGGACATCGTTCTGTCGGGGGAATGAGGGCCAGCATTTACAATGCTATGCCTATTGAGGGTTGCGAAAAATTAGCCAAATTCATCCTTGCTTTTGACAAGGCCAATAGCTGAATACCCATGAAGAAGATCCTGATCGCTACCGAAAAACCCTTCGCCAGAGAAGCCATGTTTCATATAGAGGGCGTCGTGAATGATACGCCCGGTTACGAATTGGAACGCCTGGAAAGGTATAAGACAAAACAGGAGTTGATCGAAGCGGTAAAGCAGACAGATGCGTTGATCGTCAGAAGTGATCAGATCGATGAGCAGGTCATCAACGCATCAAACAATCTCAAGGTCATAGTCAGGGCCGGCGCCGGAATAGACAACATCGACCTACATGCCGCTTCAAAAAAGAAGATCGTGGTTATGAATACGCCCGGGCAAAACTCCAATGCCGTAGCTGAACTGGCCATAGGATTAATGCTCGGTTTGATCAGGCATAAATACAATGGCACACCCGGTACCGAGTTAAGGTGGAAAAAGATCGCCATGCATGGTTTCGGAAATATCGGAAAACGGATGGCCGAGATTGCCAAGGGATTCGATATGAAGGTCTATGCCTTTGACCCCTTTATCGGTTCAAAATACATCAAATCAAAAGGTGTTAATCCATGCGACTCCGTCGAGGAACTTTACAAGAAAGGAGATTTCATTTCAATCAATATCCCGGCAACCCCTGAGACGAGAGAGAGCATCAATTATGATTTGCTTTCGGCAACAAAGCCAAATGCCTTCCTGGTCAATACCGCCAGAAAAGATCTTATCGAAGAGGAAGGCTTGATCAAGATCATTGAGGAACGACCGGAATTCATGTATGCTGCGGATGTTGCTCCAGCGAAAAGAGCGTTTATCGAAGAAAACTTTCCAATGCAAACCCTTTTCACCACCAATAAAATGGGAGCCCAAACTGCCGAAGCGAATATCAATGCAGGTGTAGCAGCAGTCAGGCAGATCATTTCATACATCGAGGAAGGCGATAACAAGTATCAGGTCAACAAGGAAGAGGTCGGTTCTAAGATCCTCTAATCCTAATCTCAGGGTCCCGTTACCAGGGAATTGATCCTATGACGAAGAGCTTAGGAATTCCACACCCTATGATCAGGCGCTAAATCCAATCTCTGTTGAGATTGTTTCAAACAAATGCAACCTATTTCAACGGATTTGCATCTTATAAGATGCACAGTGGATTTGAAGAGTTTCTTTCCCATAAAACATAAATTCCGGAGACGCTGATATCATGATCCGCCATTATATCAACAGTACCCTCAGGAGTTTCTGGAAAAACAGGGCTTTTGTCTCCATCAATGTCTTTGGACTTGGAA
>JANQHS010000155.1 GCA_028282565.1 Cytophagales bacterium
GACCTGCTCATCCATGAAGACCTTCCTGATGACGAAATGTTCAAAGAGTTATTCTGGGATGAACTGTTTTCCGCACTTGATGAGTTGCCTGAAAAACAAAGAGTCGTTTTCGTGAAAAACGAACTTGAAGATCGAACCCTACAGGAGATCGCCGAAGAGTCAGGAGAAAATCTGAAGACCATCATATCCAGAAAAAGGTACGCGGTCCAGCACTTAAGGCAAAGATTACAACGGCTCTATGATGAGTTTAATAGTATTTGAAATTTGATAACTTCATTGACAATATGAGACACCGAAAGCCCATATTTATTCCCCTGATCATACTGGTCGCCATTGGGGTTTTATCCTATCTGGTGATGATGCTTTGGAATCATGTGTTGGTACCTGTTTTGGAAATTAATCCGGTAAATTATTGGCAGGCGGTCGGGATCTTCATCCTAAGCAAGATCCTGTTTGGTTTCAGGCCTTTCGGAGGTCCTCCCGGGGGAATGAGATCAAAGATGTCCAAGTGGCGAAACATGAGCCCCGAGGAAAAAGCCCATTTTAAGGAGCGGTGGAAACGCCACTGGAAGCGCGGAAAGGAAGAAAATGAAAAAAGTTAATTTTTTTTAAAGTAAAATTTCGCCAGCACCGTCTTCCTGGATAACAAACAATATCTAGGAAAATGAATTATCAATTATTAAGAACAATACTTTTCGGAGCCCTGGTTGGTCTGGCACTTTTTTGGGCTCCCTTCTTCGTCCTGAAGGTCTTTTTATTCCTTCTCATATTCGGTTTCTTTTTTAGGATCTTCCGGGGTCGGGGCTATGGTCCCAGGGGCTGGGCATTCGCTGACAGGATCCGAGGCATGAGCGATGAAGAGTACGCAAATTTCAAGCAGGATTACAGAGCTGGCTGCGGCAATCGTCATGCTGAAAATGTAGAACCCAAAACCCAGGAATCATGAGGAGGAGAAACAGATTTATAGTTGCGATCTTATCAGCTGCGTTTACGTTTTCAATTCTCGCAGCAACAGTAGGGACGGATCATTTTGGTCGAAGACATCATTGGCATCATGGATATCATCATGACTGCCACCATGATGCTCATGAGAAACCGGCAGAGCCGGATTCAGGTCCGGACTCTTCCGAAGGCTGAACCAAAATCCGGAAAGATCAAAAGCCTGGCAATAGTCAGGCTTTTTTCATGCCTGGGAGTTTGGATCCGGTCATTGTTACCAAAGAGCTTTCAGGACATTTTTTCTTCAAATTCATGTTGATCTTCGTTGTCTTCGCGGCTATGGGTGCATTTTTCTTGCTGAAATTTTCATAATTTAGGTAAGGGATTTACCGTTGCTGTGAAAGGAACTAGATTTGCATCTGCGCGTGTTATCTAGGTCCCGGCAAGCACTATTGGAACTATTAGACATCATATTACTCAGTCATGAACCGGTTCAAGTAGAACCCGAAGAGGGTTTAACCACCGGTAACTGGATCGCAATTGCAGCAATTGTACTTCCATTGGGCGTAACCATGGTTTGGGGATTCATCACCCTGGTTTTTCGTTCAGGGAAGATCATTACCAGTATTGAGTTCATGGGTAAAAACGTGGAAAGCATTCAGGAATCCATAAAACCGCTACCCCTCATTGAAGACCGGGTGAACGAGCTGTGGAGACAACGAGCCACCAAATCGGATTCGCCCATAAAGCTTAACGATTTTGGTCAAAAGATCCTGGAAGAGTCCAACATCGGTGAATTCACTGAAAAATACTATAGTGCCATTCTCGAAAAAGTAAAGGTCAGGGAGCCGGCAAACGCTTATCAGGCTCAGGAGATCCTGATCGATGAGGTGTCGGGATTTAAAGGCCAGGGGTCTTATTCCAATGATCTGGAGAATGCAGCATTCAACAGTGGTACTGACGTTGATACCGTGCTATTGGTCGCCGCGGTAGATGTCCGGGACAAAGTATTGAAAGATCTTGGATTCAACCGGGATGATATCGATCGTCATGATCCAAAGAAGAA
>JANQHS010000111.1 GCA_028282565.1 Cytophagales bacterium
TGGAAGAAGTCCAATCGTGTGGGACCTACTGGATTCGAACCAGTGACCCCTTGCCTGTCAAGCAAGTGCTCTAAACCAACTGAGCTAAGGCCCCGAAACTGTAAGGTTGGCAAAAATAGAAATGATTTCCTGATTATTGCTCCTCAAGCAATTCATCCAGATCAACCTTCAACTGTAGGAGCCAATTGGAAACCTCGACCAGGGTCTCAACCTCCTCTTCTTCTCCTTCAAAACCGGAACTTTCAGAGAGATCAATGCCCTCTGCCAATTCCTTGAGGTCCTTGCCCAATGCTTCCAGTCTTTTGGCAATGACTGACAACTTGTTCGCTGATTCTTTATCCATATTCCAAAAATCATAACAAAAGACCTTATGGCACCCTTATTGATGAGGGAAAATTAAAATACGCGCTCAATTTGGCTTAATTTTGCGCTCCACTTGAAAGAAGAAGCAAGGAATGATCGAGATCATCAGCAAGGGATTATCCAAGGTTTTCGGGACCAAATCAGAAAGGGATATCAAGGAGATCCTGCCATTGGTAGAGCAGGCCAAGGAAGAATACAAGAAGCTGCCGGGAATCAGCAACGACCAGCTTAGGGCAAAGACCGATGAGCTCAGGTCAAAGATCAACAATGACCTTGCAGAGATAGATAAGCAAATCGACGAGTTGCAATCGAAACTGGATAACCAAACCGATATGGGAATCCATGAGAAGGAAGAGATCTTCAACAGCATAGACCAGTTGGAGGATGACAGGTTTAAGGAGCTGGAAAAGATCCTTGCCAAGATCCTTCCGGAAGCCTTTGCCATCGTTCGTGAAACCGCCAGGAGATTCAAAGAGAATGAGTCATTGGAAGTTTCGGCCTCCATGTTTGATAAAAACCTTGCCCAGTCAAAGGATTACGTTGATCTGCAAGGTGAAAAAGCCATCTGGCATAACAACTGGGAAGCAGCCGGCAACAGGATCACCTGGGATATGGTCCACTATGACGTTCAGTTGATCGGTGGTATCGTTCTTCACCAGGGAAAAGCAGCCGAGATGGCCACAGGTGAAGGTAAGACATTGGTAGCCACCTTGCCTGCGTTTCTCAATGCCCTGGCCGGAAGAGGTGTACATATCGTGACCGTCAACAACTACCTTGCGACGAGGGATAGCGAATGGATGGGCCCGATCTTCGAATTTCACGGCTTAAGGGTTGATTGTATTGACAAATATGAGCCCCATTCACCTGAAAGGCAGCAAGCTTATAAATCCGATATCACATACGGAACCAACAACGAATTCGGCTTCGATTACCTCAGGGATAATATGGCCAGATCACCTGAGGAACTGGTTCAAAGAAGACTTCATTATGCCATGGTCGATGAGGTTGACTCGGTCCTGATCGATGACGCCAGAACACCTTTGATCATTTCGGGGCCTGTACCTGAAGGAGAGGACAAGCATGAATTCCATGAACTCAAACCCAGGGTCTCAAAGCTCCATGATGAGCAGAGAAAGATCGTACAGAACTACCTTGCAGAAGCCAAAAAACTCTTTGGGGAAGGAAATGAAAAGGAAGCCGGACTTCCGCTTTTCAGGGCTTATCGCGGAATGCCCAAGTACAAGCCCCTGATCAAATTCCTGAGTGAAACCGGCGTAAGGCAGCTCCTTCAAAAAACCGAGAACTTCTATCTGCAGGACAATGCCAAGCAAATGCCCGAAGCAGATGAGCCGCTTTTCTTCACCATCGATGAG
>JANQHS010000113.1 GCA_028282565.1 Cytophagales bacterium
ACCGAACCACCCGGTTGGCTTGTGATGGACATCAGCGTTCCTCCTTTCCAATTTCTCCATTCTATCGGTGCCAGCAATTCTTCCACGGCCAAACCCGTAAGGTAGGTGGCAAATCCTTCATTCAGCCAGATGTCTTCCCAACTGCCGAGGGTCACTTTGTCGCCGAACCACTGATGGGCAAGCTCATGGGCCTGCAAACCCCAGGACCAACTGCCCATAAAGCTCATGGTCTGATGTTCCATTCCTCCTCCCCATCCAAACTCTGCATGGCCATATTTTTCATCTGCGAATGGATACAGCCCAAATGTGGAATTGAAAAATTCCATCATGGGGATCAGGTCCGGCGTTTGGTTCATGGCCGAGGTCAGGCCTTCCGGATATACATAGTTCAATACCTCAATGCTGTCCGCACCGGGAACAGGCACATAATCGGAGTAATAGGCATAGTTAGTAACAGCAATTGCAACCAGGTAGGCCACTATGGGATGCCGGTGTTTCCAATGGTATGTTACCTCTGATCCCGAATAGATCTCATTGACCAAGAGGCCGTTGGACCCGCAGCGATAGGCCGTATCCGTTTTAACGAATACATCGATCGAATCCGGTTTATCGTTCAGGCTCTGTTTGCAGGGCCACCATTCCATGGCGCCATATGGCTCAGAGAGGGTCCACATCACCGGCACGCCCTGATGCGTCGAAGTAGCAAAGGATCCGAATCCCGATCCCGGAGGAGCACCCTGGTAAAAGACCTCTATACTGTCCAGTGTTCCCATGTTGATCGTACCCGGAAGAGGTATCTCCAGATTGTCGGCAGCGTGATTTGAAGAAAGCTGTACCCCATGGTAGACGATCGAATCGACTCCCAGAGCGGTCGAAAGGTCAAAATTCAGCGTGTCGAAATTGGAGGTAGTAGGTTCGAAGTAGGTCACGACCGATCCTGAGATATAATGGATAGCTGGATCAATATCCCAGTGCATCCTGTGATATTTGATGTCATAGGTATTGGTGAGGGGGTTTTGTTGAAAACCAACAACATGACGGTGAGCATATTGCTCCATAGCTACCAGCTCATCATGATCTTTACAGGCATCATATTTCGACTGAGCTGTGACCAGGTTGCTGAGAATTATGAAGGTCAGTAGTAGTAGGTTCTTGGGCATATACGGGATGCTATTTAATTGATGTTTAGTCCTTTTCACACGCTTGAATAACGACTTAAAGAATCGAAAAATTCAGATCTTTTCATTCTTGACATCTATGATAACGAAAATAAAGTGTAGTGGAAAGGGGCTGAGATGGTTGTATCCCATTTCTATTCTTCCATTTCGTCAAACAGGGCATTTCCGCAATAGGAGCAATATCTGGAAGTGCCCGGATTTTCGGTATTGCAACTGGGGCATATTTTTTTGGGTTCGTTACTCCTTGTTAGCTCCACGGTCACTATACCTGTCGGGATCGCGATAATGGCATATCCCGTGATCATAATGACCGAGGCAATAACCTTCCCAGCAGTTGTCTGAGGGACGATATCTCCATAACCGACGGTGGTTACTGTTACAATAGCCCAATAGATCGAAGAGGGGATAGAGGTAAACCCGTAATTCTCACCTTCCACCACATAAAGCAGTGTTCCCATAATGATCACGACCGACAATACCGAGGCCAGAAATACCATGATCTTGTAAGATGCATTTCGCAGAGCATTGAACAGTACTATGGACTCCTTGGTATACCTGGTTAGCTTTAAAATCCTGAAGACCCTGAGAAGCCTAAGTGTTCTGACTATTCTGAAATACTCTACTCCCGAATAAATAAAACCGAGATAGGCAGGAATGACGGCCAGGAAATCAATGATCCCCCAAAAACTGAAGATGTACCTCAAGGGATTCGGACTTATGAAGACCCGGAGCAGATATTCTATGGTAAAGATCGCGGTGAAGAAGAGCTCGAGGATATAAAAGGCTTGCTCATATCTTTTTCCCACACTCGGGATGCTTTCGACCATAACGGTCAGCACCGAAAAAACGATCAAATACAGAAGAACGACATCAAACAACCTACCTGTCCTGGTCCCGTGTCCAAACACAATGACAAATAGTCTTTCACGGATATTCTTCAATTTCTCTGCGGTTTTCGCAATTCCAATATAGCAATGAAAGGAGTTTGCAAGCAATTTGCCGCTTGAATAATTATCATTCCCTTGCGAGGGGAATCATCTAATTTTAGTTCTAGTACTAATCCTTTCTTATGATTCGAAACTTCTTGATTTCATCCCTGAGGTTTTTCCAGAAGCATAGGGCTTTCACCTTCTTGAATATACTTGGGCTGGGAACGGGTATGGCTGCTTGTCTGCTGATACTCCAGTATGTCTCCTATGAAAAATCCTATGATCATTACAATGAGAAGATCGACAGGATCTACAGGGTCCGCTATGACTTCATAAGGAATGGTGAAGTTCAATTTGAATGTGCTGCGGCCACCCCGGCTGTAGGTCCGGCCATGAAACGCGACTTTCCGGAGATCGAAGAGTTTGCCAGGCTTTTTCCTACAAGCGCGATTTTCGAGTACGAGGGTACCAGCTATCAGGAACAGAAGGTGCATATTGCCGACCCCGCTACATTCCGGATCTTCTCTCTGGATATTATTCTTGGCGATAAGGTAGATCCTATCAACGAGCCTTTTACCATGGCAATATCCACCAGCATTGCCAAGAAGTATTTTGGCGATGATGATCCCATCGGTAAAATGATCAGGGTGGATGGTGAAGAACTCTACAAGATCACCGCGGTCTTTAAGGATCTTCCGGAGAGTTCTCATATCAAAATAGACGCCTTGGGCTCTTATGCTACGTTCAGTACTTACGAATGGTCCGAAGGAATGGAGGAAAGTTGGGGCTGGTATGACTTTAATACCTATGTTCTGGTTAAACCGGGAACGGATATCGACGCCCTGCAAGCCAAGATCCCGGAATTCATAGAAAGGCATAGGGGGGAGCGTCTGAGAAAGAACAATTCGGAGGTTCGATATATCTATCAGCCTCTTGAAGATATTCATCTGTATTCAAACCTACTCCAGGAATCGGAACCCCCCGGTGACGGACAGGCCGTTTATTTCCTGACCATTATCTCTGTTTGCATACTGATCATCGCATGGGTGAATTTTGTGAACCTCAGTACAGCCCGTTCCCTCGAAAGGGCAAAGGAAGTGGGGATCAGAAAAGTTGTCGGAGCATTCAAGTTTCAGCTTTTTGCGCAGTTCTTATCGGAGGCATTTTTGGTCAATCTCTTCTCCTTGATCTTTGCCTCCTTGATCGTGGTGCTTTCCGCTGGTTATTTTCCTCAGCTAACAGGAAAACCTATCGATTTCTCCACTTTTTTCAATAGCAGCTATTTCCTCTGGTTTATCCTCATTTTTTTTCTCGGGACATTTCTTTCCGGCCTTTATCCGGGATTCGTGCTTTCCAATTTTCAGCCTGTCACCGTTCTGAAAGGAAACTTCGGAAGTCATTCAAGGGGAGCCTCCGTGAGGAAGGGGTTGGTGATCCTTCAATTTGCGGCTTCGGTGGTCTTGATCGTTGGAACTTTTCTCGTCCAGCAACAGATCGGTTTTATGAAAGCCTTCGATGTAGGCTTTGAGATGGATCAGACCGTCATTTTGAACGGAGCGGAAATCAGTTCGGCAGATAGTACCTACAAAACAAAATATGAGGGATTTCAAAAACGTATTGCTGAGATCTCAGGAGTGCAGGGCCTGACCAGTTCCAGTTCTGTTCCGGGAAGGGAGATCTTCTGGACCAGGGCCTATGAATGGGAGAAGTCCGATACCGAGGGTGGATTCATTACCTATATCATGGCTATCGATCACCATTTCATCCCGCAGTATGAAATGAACCTCATTACCGGGAGGAATTTCTCGCCAGAGTTTGGAACTGAGGAATCGTCGGTGATCATCAATCAGGCGGCTTTAGGTCGTTTCGGCTTCCCGGATGCTCAAACGGCGATTGGCGAAAAGTTGGTGGGTGGCGATACAGAATTCAAGATCGTCGGAGTCCTGGATACCTATCACCAAATGGGATTGGATAAGGATCTATACCCAATCCTGATCCGCTACGTCCCCAATGAGAATTCCTTCTATTCGATACGGCTTCAGAACGCTGACGTCCCAGAAGCCCTTGCTAAAATTGAAGCGGAATACAGAAAGGTTTTCCCTGATGATCCCTTCAGTTTTTTCTTTTTGGACGAGTATTTCAACGGGCAGTACGTTTCTTATATCCAATTCGGAAAGGTGTTCGGATTGTTTTCCTTTTTGGGGATCATTATCGCCTGCTTGGGCATCTATGGCTTGTCTTCTTATTCCACACTTCAAAGAACCAAGGAGATCGGGATCAGGAAAGTGCTAGGTGCGAGTTCATTTCAGATTTTTAGACTCCTGAGCTGGGATTTTCTCTTGCTGATCATATTTGGCAATTTCATTGCCTGGCCCCTGGCTTATTTTATCATGTCCAATTGGTTGGATAGCTTCCCTGTTCGCATTGATATTGGGTTTGGCCTATTTGTTTTCGCCGGTTTGATCGGATTGATGATCGCCCTTTTCACCGTCAGCATAGAATCGATCAAAGCCGGACTATCAAATCCTATCCACAGTTTGAAAAGCGAATAAGAATCCCTCAAAAAATTTGAATTCTTATAAAGTTTTAATCCCTTTGTGATCTTGTTGCACGGCAAGTGAAAGAGGAATTAAAGAAGGGGTCCGGAATGAGTTTTCCCATTATTTAAGAGCACATTACTTGGGGCTTGTATTTGGCCCTGTTACCTTATTTATACCGTTTAGAAAATGATTGAAATGAAACTGAAAAGCGACGAACTTCTCGAAAGAAGAAAGGCAGCCGTCGCGGTTGGAGTTGGGGTTTTTAATAATGCCACTGTGTCCCATGCAAAAGGAGCTATCGTCTATGATGTGGATGGTCGCGAGCTTATCGACTTTGCCTCCGGGATCGGTGTGGTGAATGCCGGGCATTGTCCGGAGTCTGTGGTGCAGGCAATACAGGAGCAAGCCTCGAATTATTTGCACACTTCGTTCAACGTGGTGACCTATGAACCCTATGTTGAACTCTGTGAAAAGCTTGGCGAACTATTTCCGCATGGCGAATCCACCAAGTCCATGTTGGTAAGCACCGGAGCTGAAGCCGTAGAAAACGCGGTTAAAATTGCAAGACAGGCAACCAAAAGGCAGGCGGTATTGTGCTTCACCGGAGCCTTCCATGGAAGGACCATGATGGCGATGACCCTAACTTCTAAGGTTGGATACAAAACCAATTGCGGTCCGTTTGCACCGGAAGTCTACAGATTACCCTTTCCCAATTTTTACAGGTATGGTGGAGGCTTGAGCGAAGAAGAGTTTGTTGATCAGGAGCTCAAAAGGCTTTGGGAGTCAGGTCTGAATGTTGTTGATCCCAAAAGCCTGGCGGCCATCATCATGGAGCCTGTCCAGGGTGAGGGAGGATTTAATGTTGTACCGAAAAGATATCTGCAGGGTTTAAGAGAATTCTGCGATGAGCATGGTATAGTCCTCATATTGGATGAAATCCAATCCGGTTTTGGAAGGACCGGATCCTGGGCCAGCTATCAGCAAATGGGTGTGCAACCTGATATTACGACTGTGGCCAAGGCCATGGGTTCCGGTTTGCCGATCGCGGGTGTGATCGGAAGAGCCGAGATCATGGATTCTGCAGCACCCGGAACTATAGGCGGCACCTATATCGGATCACCCCTTTCCTGTGCAGCTTCCCTGGCGACGATAAAAATGATGGAGGAAGAAGATCTGAATCAGAAAGGAATGGAAGTGGGGGCTGAGATCATGCGAAGGTTTGATGTGCTGAGATCAAAGTATGCTCAGATCGGGGATGTGAGAGGAATGGGAGCCATGGTGGCTATGGAATTTGTGCATGATCAGGATCCGAGAAAGCCTGACCATGAAACATGTGCAAGGCTTGTTTCCGCCTGTTTTGAGAGAGGCCTGATCCTGCTTACCGCCGGCACGCATAAGAATATCATCAGAGTACTCTGCCCACTGGTCATTTCAGATGAACATTTGAACGCCGGATTGACCATCATGGAAGAAGAGCTCGAAAAAATTCTCAACTAAACATTCGAAGATGAAGCCATATTCAATTGCGGGTATTCAGATGCACGTTTCGGCGAGCGAAAACAACGTAAGCCGGATGATCCACCAGATCGATGTGCTGATGTCGGTCTATCCCTGGGTGCAAATGGTTGTCTGCAGCGAGTTATGCGCTTATGGTCCTTTGACCTATAACGCCCAGGAATTTCCCAATTCTACTGAAGAGGCTTTCCAGAAGATCGCGAGGAAATACAATATCTGGCTTATTCCCGGAACGATGTTCCAAAAAAAGGAGGACAAGATCTACAATACTGCCACGGTGATCAATTCGAGTGGCGATATCGTTGGGCGCTATAACAAGATGTTCCCTTTCATGCCCTATGAATCCGGTGTGGAAGCCGGGAACGAGTTTCTGATCTTCGACGTACCCACAGTTGGGAGATTTGGACTCACCATTTGTTATGATATGTGGTTTCCTGAAACTTCCAGAACATTGGCAGTGAATGGTGTGGAAGTCATTCTGCATCCGACCCTCACGGGAACTATCGATCGGGATATAGAACTCTCACTTGTCCAGGCCACAGCTGCGACAAATCAATGTTTCATTTTCGATATTAACGGACTTGGAGACGGGGGCACGGGGCGGTCAATTGTCTGTGGTCCCGATGGCAGGGTTTTATATCAGGCGAGTACGGGTCCGGAATTGATTCCTATAGAGGTGGATATGGAGCGGGTAAAGAGAAGTCGTGAAAGGGGAATTCTGAGATTGGGACAACCTTTGAAAAGTTTC
>JANQHS010000156.1 GCA_028282565.1 Cytophagales bacterium
GTTCGGGTTTAACATCCTCTTGTAGCAGGAAGTAGGTGTAGGCTCCGTAATTCTCCCATGAGGCCAGATATTCATCCCAGCCTTCAAATTCCGTATTCAGGGAGAAAACGACGTTGAACTGCATATGTGAGTTTTCAGGGACATCCCTGATTACGGCGGAAACCTTGGTGCTTTGGAAATCCTCCCATTTCATGGTTTGTCCGACCGGATTTTCATCACCGAAGAATTTCCTGGAGGCGCTTTCTGTCAAAACGATGGTGTTTCTCTCTTTTAGGGCTGTTTTGGGATCTCCATAAATGAACTCATGATCGAAAACCTCGAAGAAATTCTCTTCGCTCATGATATAGCTTCTTTCATGGATCTTCTTCCCATCCCAGGTGATATCGATATGTCCTCCCGGCTTAAAGACCCTGATCTGTTTTTCAACTCCAGGAACCTCATCTGCTATTGCCGTGGCAAAAGCGGGCGAAGTCTGGCCGTAATACTCGATTGCTTCAGGATCGGAATGATTTCTTTCGATAACCCTATAGATCCGATTCCCCTTGCTGTGAAACCGATCATAACCGAGTTCATGATCCACGAAAAAATAGATGAGCGTCACAAAGGTGATCCCCAGGGACAGACCGAATATGTTGATCAAGGCATAGACCTTGTTCTTGGTCAGGGTACGCAGGGCGATGGTGAGATAATTTTTGAGCATTCCAAAAAGTTTTGAGCACAACTGCTCAAAAAGCGAGCCCTTCAACACAACCAAAAGATTTTCAGTTTGTTATGCTTAATGCGGCCTTTTAAGGATGTTCAACATCGGGCATTTGCATGTTCGAAATGAATCTCTCCGGAAATAGGCCTAGTCTCCTACTTAACTAATTCCCCGGATGATAAAGAATCTCAAGAAGATTTGTTGAGAAAGTATTTTCTTCCTTCGAAGGCAATATTGACGATCAGGTATATCCCGGATAATCCCGCAAAGGCCAGGATGACCCCTCCCAGGTAATACCGAGCGGCAAGTTCAGAAAGAATGCTCAGGTCATAAAAAGAAGCCAATGCGATGTCTTCCTGTTCGGAAATGAAAACTCCTCCGGTGAGATAACTCGCATAGATGATCAAGGGTGCCAGAGGGGGAAAGCTGATATTGGTGAAAAGAAACACGATCACCTTGTTGAGCCTGAAAAGCTGAGCAAAGAAGAGAGCCACGATAATCTGAAACCCCCAGATGGGTAGTATTCCAAAGAAAACACCAAAAGCCGCAGAAGCGGCTATGGTTCTTGGTTTACTGACATTTTGGGTGAGTTCATTCCTTAAAGTCCTGAGGACCAGTTTCACCTTTTTGATCAAAGGCTTTGTTTGGTCAGGGAAACGAAAGACTTTGAGCTGCATTTCGACTTGGACATGATAAAAATACCTTATCAATATGAGCGGAGCATTAATCCCCCGTTAAGCTTTGGTTGATCCTTTGACAGCCGGTTTGTCACGAACATGCTCCTTTTC
>JANQHS010000214.1 GCA_028282565.1 Cytophagales bacterium
TTCAGTTCTTCCATTGAAGATCACCTATCATAAACCCATAGAGACCAGTGAAATGAATATGGGTGATATTGCGGAACTAAAGGAGCGAACAAGAAAAATAATCCAGGATTCACTGGACAGCGAATTTCAAAATGAAGATCGACAAAGAAACAGTAAAGAAGTTAGCCCATCTGGCAAGATTGAAGCTTGATGAAGAGAGTTCCGAAAAAATGACCGAGGACCTCAACCAGATCCTCGATTGGGTGGAACAACTGAAAGCGATCGATACCGAGGGGGTGGAGCCACTGACCGGCATGTCGGAAGAAGAGAATGTAATGAGGGAGGATGTGGCAAAGGATACCCTCTCCCATGAAGAGGCTTTGAAAAACGCCCCAAAAAAAGATTCCAACTATTTCCGCGTTCCTAAAGTTCTGGGATCAGAATAACACTTGTCTAATTTGAACAGAGAGCAATATTTGTTCGGAGGGGCGATCCTCCTGGGATTGGTCTATATACTTATCTCATCCCTTGAGCCATTCTATCCCTTGCTCAGGTTTGAGAATGTCTATGAAACCCTATCCATTCCGATCTATCCCATACCCTACCCTTTTCTGGAAGAATGGGTAGGCATTGATGGGATCCTGAACTGGAAAAAAGCCGTTGCACAAAAACCGGGATTTTCATCCGAAGCAGTATTGATCAGCTACCTGTTGTTGTCTTTAGGGCTTGGTTTAATTCATGTTTCCGGTCTCAAAATGAAGACCTGGCCTTCTCTGATATCCCTTGGACTGATCATTCTGTTTTTCGGGACTATCCCTTATGAAGAAATCGATCTTCAAAACGCCACGAGCCGTTGGCCGGTGATCCTTGTGCTTCTGGTTGGAGCCCTGACCTTTTTGCTAAGAAACCGCTTGGCAAACCGTACCATTCCTGGCTTTTTATTCTTAAGCATATTCTATGGCCTTACGTTTTTTCTGATCCAAAAATTTGCCGGGGCAGATCAACCCGAATTTTTTCTTCTTCAACTCGCAACTCCCGGCATGCTGATCTCAACACTCCCTCTCCTGATATTGGTGGCTCATGAACCCTTGCATCTTTTTGCCAGATTGACATCCAGAAAAGGTAGCCTGAGATCCAATGGTTTCCTTCATTTTTCCCTTTTTACCCTGTTGTATCTGGGCAACCTGCTCCTGTATTATCTTTCCACCAACACAGCTCTTATCGCTGGTTTTGACCTGATCGATCCGGCATACTTCCTTCTTCTTTCGGGCATCATCGGTTTTTTTCTTTTTGACTTCCTCGCTAAGGGATTTGGCATCTGGCATGATGATTCAGGACCAAGGATGTTTTTTACAGGACTGGCGCTCATCGCCATGTCTTTCTATAGCTGGGCTCTTCAGAATTTTAATGACGCATACCTCGATGTCATATCCGACCTGAGCCTTTTCACCATACTTGGAGTGGGCTTTTTGTTCGCCATATATATAGGAGTCAATTTCGGGAACATCTATGGGTCCAGGGTTGCGTTTGAGGCCGTACTTCTGAAGGGTAGAACATTTCCGCTGTTCATGGTTTGGGTTGGCGGTCTGACCATCGTCATTCTTCTGGTCCTCAGGTCAGGAAAGTTTCAACTCTACCAGGCACAGGGAGCATATTATACCGCGCTTGCCGATGCCTATTCGCAAGAAGGAGAGGATAAGTTTGCAAAGATCTTTCACGAGAGGTCGGCTGGATTTGCCTATAGGAATCATAAGGCCTTGTATTCGCTCGCCTGGGGGGAACTCCAAAAAAACAAACCAAGGCAGGCCTTGATCTATATCGAGCAAGCGATCCAAAAGGAGTCCTATGAAGAGGATTATATTCTTGCTGCTGAGATCTACGGAAGGTCCGATGCTCCTTTTGATGAAAACTTCCGACTGAGGGAAGGGTTCGGCCAAAACCCAGGCTCTACTCCCATCAAGATCAATTTGGGCTTGTCCCATTTTTCCATGGGTCTCATAGATTCGGCTGCTTACTACTTTATGCAAGCGGGTAAACCTGGCTTCGAAAACCTCAAGGCTCTGGAAATCAAATCCAAAAGGGATTTTGCTGAGGATCCTCCAAAGTTCCAGCCCTCAAATGCCAATGACTGGCTTCAAGCATTTTACGGGCAAGAAGTACCTCCGGAAGCCTATGAAACCGGGAACCTGACTTTCCCTGCCTATTATAATCAATCTCTTTTCGGGGCGCTGAAGGAGGGTCGATATCCATTGCCATTTCCGGATACAATACAAAAAAACGATCCTTTGAACCGTGCAAATCTGGATCTGGTCTATGCCTTGAAATACATCAGAGAATCCAGATTTGATTCTGCTTCCTACCGTATCACGAAGGCCAACCAAAGATCAGGTGATGCCTATTTCATGAATTTCGCTGCCAGAGCCTTCCTGTCCTTCGGGGCATATCATTGGGCCTCCGATTGGATCATGAAACTCAGAGAGAAAGGGAATCTTGATCTTGAAGAAGCCTATCTGTTCTGTCTCATTGAACAGGGGAAAATGGAAGAGGCGGAAAAATACTATATCGACCTGGTCAGAACCGCAAATGATGAACGAAGCGTCCTGTTTTCCGATCCCGATCTTCAGGCTGGTTTAAGCATCTTTTCAGATGAGAATCAGGACCCTTACCTGCTTCTCTCGGATATCAAAGATCAGGAAAAAAGGAACCGGGTTGCGATCTGGTTAATGAGAGAAATGGAACCGGAGACAGCATCGGAGTTTTTAAATTCAATATCAATTCCCCAAACGGCTGGTATAGAGTTGATCGATGGATTATTACTTCAATACCTTCGTTCCGGAGATACAATTGGTTTTCTTGATGCCTTCCCGGATCAGGAATTTGAGTCCGGCCTGTTGCATCTGGGAAATTCCATCTTCCGACAAAAAGAAAATGAACCCGAAGCAGCTCTGACGGAAGCAAGACTGGCCTATGCAAGAAAACCCTGGATCGATGAGGTTGTGATCCAATTGAATGCCTGCCTGCTTGATCTTGACAGCATAGGTTTGGCCTATGATTTCATGCTGACCCATGTCGGAAATTTCGGCCGCAGCCCAAAGACAAGCATAGCATTGGCGGTAACTTCCCTGCATTATGGCCTAGAGGAAAACCTCAGAACCGAACTGGCATACCTTGAAAACCATTTAGGATCTGAGGAGTATAAAGAAGCCGAAGCTTCTCTCGAACAACTGAAGATGGAACTGAGGAGTTGGGATAAAAACCGATAATCATATAAGTCTCAACTCAGGAATGTTATTTTTATAGCTTCGCCGAAGATACATGGAGATCATACAAACCACAGATATTGCAAAGATTTACAAGATGGGAAACCAGGTGGTCGAAGCCTTAAAGACCATCAGTATCAGCATCGACAAGGGAGAATATGTTGCCTTCATGGGGCCTTCAGGTTCCGGAAAGTCCACATTGATGAACATAGTGGGTTGCTTGGATACGCCTTCCTCCGGGACCTATATATTGAACAATAACGATGTGAGCCGGTTAACGGAGAACGAGCTTGCAGAGATCAGGAACAAGGAGATCGGTTTTGTTTTTCAGACTTTCAACCTTCTCCCCAGATCTTCGGCATTGGAAAATGTGGAACTACCCCTGGTATATGCAGGGCTGAGAAAATCGGAAAGGCGTGAGCGGGCAATGGCGGCATTGGAAAGTGTGGACCTGGCTGACAGGATCACCCATAAACCCAATGAACTTTCAGGCGGTCAGCGACAAAGAGTTGCTGTTGCCAGGGCCTTGGTCAATGATCCGAGCATTATCCTCGCCGATGAGCCAACGGGTAATTTGGATACAAAAACTTCATATGGCATCATGGATCTTTTCCATAAATTGCATGAGATGGGGAATACCATCATCATGGTAACGCACGAAGAGGATATCGCCTCCTATGCCCACCGCGTTGTGAGGCTTCGTGATGGTTTGGTAGAGGAGGATTTCGAGAACAAAGACATTCGCAAACCAGAACCGGTCTGATGAAGGTTTACACAAAAACAGGAGATAAGGGCGAAACCTCCCTTTTCGGAGGCAAAAGGGTTGCCAAATCACATTTTCGCATAGAAGCCTATGGCACGGTTGATGAGCTGAACGCCTACATGGGTTTGGTACGTGATCAGGAGGTCAACCAAAGCAGGCGGCAGATGTTGAAAAATATTCAGGACCGCCTTTTCACGATCGGATCAATCCTGGCTGCGGATCCGGACAAATCAAATCTACAGGTCCCGGACCTTCATCAGGCCGATATCGATGACCTGGAAAGAGAGATGGACCTGATGGACAATCAGCTCCCTCCCATGAGAAATTTCATCTTACCAGGTGGCAATCAATCGGTTAGTTTTTGCCATATCGCCAGAACGGTTTGCCGTAGGGCAGAAAGAAGAGTTGTCATCCTCAACGAGAAGGAAAAAACATTTAATCTTGTACTACAATACCTCAACAGGCTTTCGGATTATCTTTTTGTCTTG
>JANQHS010000216.1 GCA_028282565.1 Cytophagales bacterium
CATGCCTTTCTATGAGCAATTCGGATATCAAAGAAGGCCGAAAGAGGGACAAGGGATGTACAAGCGAATTCAAAAAAGATGATTTGATCCATGATGAAAAATTTCGATATTGAGCAAAGTCTAAACAATTAGCCTCAAACAGAAGCCTTCAATTAGATCCGGAGCCACATGATCAAATCCTTAAACCTCGCTAAGATATTTTCGGATATAGGTGCAAACACAATAGCAACTTATGTGCTTGGTTTTCTACCGCTCATCTATTGGTTATACAAGTTTGTCAATATTGATCTATGGTATGATGAAGTTTATTCCCTGGAGTACTTTGTTCTTGTGGATTTTAGCAACACCCTCACTGACTATCACGCTCCCAACAATCACATCTTCTTCAATCTTTTCCATCAATTGATCACAAGGCTTGCGGATCTTAGGGATGCGCGGGTTTTAGCAGAAAATGTTTACATACTTCGATCCATCCAGGGATTGGTCGCAATATGCGTGGGCCTTTACAGCGTGAAACTGCTTCGAAGGTTTTTCAATCTCGACAGAAGCGAAATTGCCATCCTTATCCTATTTACCACTATTCCCTTCATGAACTTTTCCCTGCAACTGAGGGGATATAATCTGAGCTCTCTTTTCCTTCTAATGATCATATATCATTCATGGAGCTATATGGAAGGTCAAAAAGCAAAACATGCAGCAATGGTAAGTATTTCGAGTATGCTATTGATCTATACCATTCCTTCCAATGCTTATATGCTGATTCCTATTGGAATGGCATTTTTTGTGCTTGGAATTTCGAATTGGGGAAAGGATAATCAAAGGATCATATCATACTTCAAATCCATTGTCCTGATCGGAATCGGACTTGGCATTGCTACCCTACTCTATATTCCGGTATTTGATAATTTGATCAGTAATCGATTTTCTTCCAAAGAAGCCGAAAGTCTTTTTTACTCTCTTGAGTTGTTGCCCCGAATATTTCTTGCTTTTATCTCTGAAAGATACCTTCTCATCATACCGGTCATCATCGGTCTCCGGGAGTTGTTGCGCCGGGGCAAAAAAATCGAGAGGGAGTACTTACTGGTCTTGCTGTTTATTCTCCTGTTTCCTTTTTTGATCTCCTTCCTGCATCAAAAGCACCCGTTCGAGAGGGTCTTTATTTCTCTGGCTCCTGTTTTTTGTATCCTTTTGAGCCTGCTTACCATATACTTTCTTCAATACATAAAACGACCCTTGCTATCGGGAATTCTTCTATATCTTATTATGGGATATTGCATTGCCGTATTTCTCCTGGAAGAAAAAAATAACAACTCGGAAGTGGCATATCAATTGGTGGCAAAAAAAACCCTTGAACAGAACATCTACCGGAATTATTATTTATCGGATTTTTATGATCCGATGGGAGTTAGCCGACAGTTGGCGGGAATGTCAGACAATGAGCATGTGTTTGTGTTTGATCATCTGGACCATCAATCCACAAGATTCTATCTCTACATACACGGTCTAGCTCATTCTTTTTGCAATTCAATGGATGAAATTGGATCCGCAGCATCTGAACACGGGAAGGTATTCGTGGTCACAAGCAATAGATCGGATACTATGGAGAAGCTTAAAGACTTGGATCAGGTACGGTACTCATCTCTCACAGAGGGCTATTCGTTCAACAATATTATCCGTGTTGATCATATAGCTGCCTCAAACAATTGGCAGCCATAACTCATCAAGTATTTGAGCCCAGGGGATAGAATATCCATGAGCCCTTTCAGCATTGAAGAGTGGCTTCGGTTCATTTTTCATTTATTTGGGCCATGAAAGATCCGGTTGAGGATTTCGGCGCAATGGCGCTTTCATTCCCGCATACAGAGGAGAATCCCCATCATGACCGTAGGGCCTTTAAGATCAGTGGTAAAAGAATATTTGCCACTCTTCATGAAGCCTCAAATTCCGCCAACATTAGACTCACACCGGAAATGCAGGGGGAGTTC
>JANQHS010000167.1 GCA_028282565.1 Cytophagales bacterium
CATTCAAAAGGTGAATGAATACAAGATCACCTATGTGGAGATGTTCGTGGCCACCATTTGTACGCTGATCACCATAGTTCTTTATGGCTTGTTCGTGGATGGAAGCTTGCAACTTGAGTTGGTTTCACAGCTCATGGATTGGGTTTATTTGTTGATCCTGGCTGGGGTATGTACCGTTTATGCCTTCAGCGAATCTGTGGAATTAATGAAAAGAATGGCACCATTTACGGTAAATCTGACCCTGAATCTTGAGCCCGTTTACGGGATCATTCTGGCCCTGATCGTTTTCGGAGAGCAGGAAAAAATGTCCTGGGGATTTTACCTGGGAACCCTTTTTATACTGATCAACCTGATCGCCTATCCGTATATCAAAAGGAGAAGAAAGCTAGAGCTCTCCTGAAAGATGGAAATCCTTGACCTGTAGGATAGTCTCGGTATCCTGATCGTAGAGGTAAACAACAGCATTCAGGTGATTTTGTCTCCAGCTGGGATCAAGCTGGATATCCAGATCCATGACCTCCTTATCTCCCTGTACAAAACTTGTATTGCTGATCGGCAGACCCCAGGGAAGCACCTGGGGGTTTCCGGGCAGATAGAAATTTCCCCTCAGCACGTGCTTATGCTTAAAAAATTCAATATCCTGGTTGTCGGAAAGTCTGTAATCCTTCTGCCAGGCAATGATGCTGTCTTCGGTAAGAAAGGCCCCTATATTGAAATTTCCATTGATGCTTTCGTCAAACTCACATGTAGCCGTCAGGCTCAAAATATCCCCGTTTACCGACATATCCGCCGTGATCCCATAGGGAACAATTTCTTCCTGAAGTAGCTCATCCACTTTTTCAGGCCAGGCTTCGGGTAAAACAAGAGAAGTTCCCGAATACTCGATGTAATTGATCACTCCCTTTGGAATTCCGGAAACCGAAGCTCCGAACTGTTCATCCAGTTCATCTCCGGTCGGGGTCCTGAAATCAAGAGTGTATTTCCCCGAAGCCGGAGGCTGAGGTTGAGCAAGGGTTCCAACATGAGCAGCAATGATCACAACCCCATGACCATAAGCGCCTTTAAGCTGCTCACCCGTTTCTCCACCAGCAGGGCAGTTTCCACATTTATGGCCGGTGAACTCCATGAGTAAAACCGACTTTGAGAAAGGGTTTACTATAGAATCACCAGGGCCGATGGGTGCGGTCACCACATTGCCATCGACTACATCACAGGAATAAAGGAAAACGAGAAAGGAAAGCCCTAAGAATGCTCTTTTGATCATACTGCAAATTTAAAAACTACTTTGAATACTTAGAATAAGCCCGTTGGACGCTGGCACCGGCCTACAAACTCCACCTACACAAAGTATCCCCTGACGCTGCCGTCCGTATCCCAACCTGATATTGGTGGGCCCTCTTCTATATCCAGTATAAACGGAAAAGTAGTGGTCTCTGTTGTTGGTATCCGGATTTCCGAGGTTATATTCCCAAAGTCCGCTGAAATACCAATGCGGTGCCAGGGTATATTCGGAGAGAATGGCACACCAGTCCCCGAAATCCTGTTCGGTCTGCAGATATTGAAATTCGGTTCTCAAAACCTTCTTAGAGGCAAACTTATATTCGACCTCAACAATTCCAATATTGGTATAAACCGTTTCGGTCGTTCCATTGAAGGTCACGGGCTGAACTTCATTGTTTCTTTCCTGGTACAGGTAGTTCAAAAAGATCCTTGTCTTTCTCGAGATCTTCTTGTTGATCTCGATATTGAAATCTTCAAACCACTTGGGAGTCCCGAATTGCATAAATGGTGAAGTATAGAATTTCCGGGTATCAAAATCCGGAGGCTGGATAGAATCCCTGACAATATCGTAGGTCTGCGACCAGTTGATGGTGACCAGGGTTCCGTATTTACCTCCAAGAGCCGAGCCTCTTTTGAAGTTGTAATAAAGATCTGCCTGCCAGGCCATTTCTCCGTTGGGATTGGTGGCATAGGCATACATGGTGGCCAATCGATAAGTGTGCTGCTTGGCCATGGCAGGGTTATAATTGATCAACAGATCGAAGCCTGTGGCCGACCTTTCACTTCTGTAATCCATGTTATCCCAACGCTTGAAGCCGGCATTGAAGCCCAGCCCGCGCTTTGAATATCCGGCATTCACAAGCAGTCCTTGACCTGGTCTGTAGTTGTTTCCGTTGATTGCAGAAGGATCATTAACCTTATAAGCATACTCGGCATTGAGAAGAAATCCATTCTTGCTGAATGTACCTCTTAAGGCACCATTTCCCACATTTTCAGGGTAAACAAGGAAAGGGTTCTGGTCTTCCTGGAACTTGCTCACAAAGGAAGCTCCAAAGTTCAGTCCCGTTCCGCTTTCTCGTAATCCGGGAAAGAATTCGGCCATATCGATCTCGGCATCGATCCCTCGAACGAGCCCTTCACCGAAATCCCAATAAAACCTTTGCTTTCCAACCATGGCCTTGAACATCAATCCTTTAACGGGCTTGTAACGAACCCGGACTCCTTCATAGAAAGTGTCATAGCCAAGGTACCATTCCCAGTATGAGCGGTTGACCATTCCTGATCCGTATTGCTCATAAAAGCTACCCACGGTGATATCCAGGCCGTCATTGTTATAGCCAAAATATCGGTAGGGGATTCCAAATCCTTCCCATCGCGGGTCATAACCGAGGATTGGGGGCATGAACGCCTCAAATCTTAGTCCGCCGTAAAAATTCCCGTAGGTGAAATTGAAATTACCATAGGCATTCATGGCCATCTGTTCCGGGATGTCCGTGGCTCCTATGGCTGTATCCTCCTGATAGGTTTGGGCATCGATCAGGAAATCGCCATGGATCTCAAGCGTTTTCCTTTCCTGGGCCATAGCAGGGCCTGACCCGAGAAAGGGTAAGAGCAGAAAGAGTAGTTTTCTCAAATTAGATGATGAGTCTTATTTAACCGATTCGCCGTTTGCCACCTTTTTTACCGCCTCGAACAAGTCTTCCTCTTCTCCCGGTGTATATCCATTGTGCTGCCAAACGATATTTCCACCGTTATCCAACAGGAAAGTATGGGGTACGGTCTGAACATTCAATGCCCTTCTGAAGTCAGAATTAGCGTCAATGTAAACATCATATTCCCATCCTTTTCCGTTCACGAGCGGTGCAACCTTTGGGACATTCCGACTATCGTCAATGGAAATTGCCACCAACTTCACCCCGGTTTCATCCTGCCAGTCAAAATAAACATCGTTGATATTGTTCAGTTCCTGAATACAGGGTTTGCACCAGGTGGCCCAAAATGAAATGATTGTAGGGCCTTCCGTATTTGCCACTTCAGAGCCAAAAACAGGGTTATTCTTTAGATCCCTTAACTCTACATCCGGAAGTTTCCAATTCGATTGTTCCTGAGAAAAACCTGAATTGAAACTGAAAATCATTAGCAACGTAAGAAAGGAAAGGAAAAATGAATTGTTTTTCACGACAGTATCCGTAATTTTGAACATTGAAACCGCCAAAATAGGGCAGTTTAGGATTATATTTGGAAGTCAAATGAAGAAAATATTACTCACATCACTTTTCGGACTATTTTTAAGTGCATTTGTTTCAGGACAAAGCATCAATGTCGTATACCAATCGGGTGATACTGTCACCGGACCAAACTGGAACGACATTACCAGCTATATTCATTTTGAAAATAGCGCCTCAGGAGCTGAAGGGTACCTCGCAGAAAAAGAAGATCTAAGCCTGGCTTCAGGGCATTCTTCATATTTCTGCTGGGGAGTAGATTGCTATCCGACCTCAGTGTTTCTGGCAACAGATACCGTTGACCTGAATCCCGGACAAGTAGATTCGACCTTTATCGGATACCTTCAGCCTTATGATTCGCAATTGATCGGCCACGATGGAGTGAGCACTATCCGTTACCGCATCTTCAATATCGCAGATACTTCCGACAAGTTTGAAAAGGTGATCGTATATGTCGCTGGAGAACAAACTTCCCTGTCGCATACCAATGTCAACGGCTCAGACATTTATGTCTATCCAAATCCGGCTTCAAGCGATCTAAACCTTGTTTTTGAGAATCTCAATGGTGCTCAAGGGAAAGTGATCATCAGAAATATGCTCGGATCAAGGGTACTTTCAAAAGAAGTAGCTCTGGAGGGAAATTTTGTTCAGTTGGACCTGAACAACATTCCAAACGGAGTTTATCTGTACACGCTGGAAGTAGATGGTTTACCCGTCGTGACCAAAAAGTTTTCCGTAAGGAAATAGTCCCGCATCTCTTTTCGTTTTAGCATAGCAGCTGCTATTTGAAAGCAGTTGCCAAACGTGTATTTTTGCACGCCCAATGTCAAAATCAGGCATTTTTATATTGCCCATATTGTTGATCGCTTTTGTCTCCTGCAGCAAATTCCAAAGGCTTCAGAAATCCAACAGCCTGGTGGAAAAGTATGACGGAGCGGTAAAGTATTACACCGATGGTGACTTTTACCGGGCGGGATTGCTGCTGGAAGAACTGATCCCTCTATTGAGAGGCAAGGCTGAGGCAGAACAGGCTGAATTCTACTATGCCTATTGCCAGTACTATCAAAGGCAACTTTTGCTATCCGCATATTACTTCCGAAAATTCTATACCACCTATCCAAGAAGTCAGTTTGCAGAAGAATCCATGTACATGGAATGCCGATCTCTATTTGAATTGGCTCCCCCCGATCGCCTTGACCAGTCCAATTCCGTGGAAGCTCTGGAATCTATCCAAACATTCCTGAGAAGATATCCAAGCTCCCAGTACATTGATCAGATCAATGCCTATGCTGCCGGGCTGAACGAGAAGATCGATATTAAAAACTATAACAACGCCGAGCTCTACTTCAAGCTGCGGCGGTATAAATCAGCGGTAGTAGCACTGGAAAACTATAGAAAGGATTATCCGGACTCTCCTCATCTTGAGGAGGCTACCTTCATGAAATTCAAATCACAGTACGAATACGCCCGAAGGAGCGTAAAAAACAAACAGTTGAAAAGATTTTATGAAGCTTTGGAATATTACCGGAACTTTGTAGATCGGTATCCAAACTCTGCGTTCCTGAAGGACGCAGAAAACATCTACGACAACTGCATTAACAGAATTAGTTCATTAAAAAATTCAAAAGGATGAGCAACACACCAACATCAATTGTCACAAGAGATATGGTCGACCTGATCAAGGAGACAGGAAACATTTATGAATCGATTGTGATCGTTACAAGAAGGGCGAAGCAGATCGCAATCAAGGAAAAGGAGGAATTGAATTCCAAACTTGCTGAATTTGCAACCACTGTGGATTCCCTGGAAGAGGTCTTCGAAAACAAAGAGCAGATCGAGATTTCAAGGTATTACGAAAGGATGCCAAAACCTTCGGCCAAGGCCATAGAAGAGTTTAAAGAAGGAAAGGTCATGTTCAGATATCCGACAGAGGAGGACATGGAGGAAAATGAGCTCCTCATCTGACAGAACCGGCAATAATATACTTCTTGGGGTTTGCGGAGGAATTGCAGCATATAAGTCCGCTTATCTCGTCAGGGAGTTCGTGAAAAATGGCTTTGATGTCAAAGTGATCATGACAGAATCCGCGAAGGATTTTGTTGGGCCCCTGACCTTTTCTACCCTTTCGAAAAATCCGGTATACTCTGA
This sequence comes from Cytophagales bacterium, assembly GCA_028282565.1. Taxonomy (GTDB): domain Bacteria; phylum Bacteroidota; class Bacteroidia; order Cytophagales; family CCMP332; genus JANQHS01. The sequence goes on from JANQHS010000167.1 coordinate 5,655, forward strand.
AATGTTCAATTCTCAGACGGGGGAATGGACAAATCATATCGATCTTGGCAAATGGGCGGATCTCTTCGTGATCGCCCCTGCCACGGCCAATACCTTGGCAAAGGCAGCACATGGCCAGGCGGACAATCTCCTATTAACCTCTTATCTATCTGCTACCTGTCCGGTACTCTGGGCTCCGGCAATGGACCTTGACATGTACAGACATAGGAGCACCCAGCTAAATATCAAAACCCTTGAAAAAGCCGGTGATCACATTATTATGCCTGAATCAGGGGAACTTGCCAGCGGATTAACAGGCCAGGGAAGGCTTCCGGAGCCGGAAAAGATCTTCAAGGTATGCCAGGATCTGCTAAAAAAGAATAAACCGGGATCAAAAAAAAAAAGGGCTGAGAAAAGGGTTCTGGTAACCGCAGGCCCAACCTTTGAACCTATCGATCCGGTTCGATTCTTAGGAAATCGCTCCTCAGGGAAAATGGGATTTGCCATAGCGGAATCGCTTGCGGAAAACGGCTATCTGGTTGATCTGGTCACCGGCCCGTCAAATCTGGAAGCCTCAGATCCCAACATTGAGGTGATCCGTGTGGAATCCTCGGATCAAATGGAAAAAGAAGCTCTCAAGGCCTTTAAAAAATGTTCCGGAGCGATACTTTCAGCGGCTGTCGCAGATTTCAAACCTGCGAAAGTACTAGCTCAAAAGAGAAAAAAAACGAAAGGGGAAAACCTTGACCTTAAACTGATACAGACAGTCGACATCGCCCTTTCCCTGAAAAAAATAAAATCTCCCGGGCAGTTTGTCGTTGGATTTGCATTGGAGACAGAGAACGAGATCAAAAATGCCAGGTCAAAAATGAACAGAAAAGGATTCGATATGATCGTATTGAATTCGCTGAATGACAAAGGAGCCGGCTTTCAGTCCGATACCAACAAGATCACCATTTTGAAACCCGGCAATGCAAAACCCCTCGTATTTGACCTAAAGTCAAAAAGAGAAGTCGCTGAGGACATTGTAGCCCAAATAAATTCCCTGAAGTGAAAAGGATAGTTCAAATATTGCTGATCTGCATTCTCCCTTCTCCCCTCTTATCACAGGATCTGAATTCGAGGGTCGTGATCAACGCAGATGGAGTGGAACTCAGCGATAAGACCATATTCACTGAAATGCAGGTGGCGATCAAAGAGTTCGTTGATAATACAAAATGGACAAATGAAGTCTTTGGTCCTGAGGAGCGGATCAAGGTGAACATATTCATCACCATCACGGAAATGCCCTCCCTAAACAACTTCAGGGCAAAAACCCAAATAACAACCGCAAGACCGGTATACGGGGCCAGTTACGAATCCTTGTTGTTCAATTATTTGGACGAAGAGTGGTTGTTCAGCTATGCTCCTTCACAGCCATTGGTTTTTTCGGAGAATCGCTACGACAATGAGTTGACCTCCCTGCTGGCCTTCTTTTGTTTTGTGGTCATTGGCCTGGATTTCGACTCCTTTGGCAACCTTTCGGGAAAGCCGTATTATCAAAGGGCACAAAACGTACTGATCAATGCCCAACCCGTTGGAAACCCTGGATGGCAAAGCTTCGGAAGCCCAAAAAGCCGTTTCTGGATTCAGGAAAACCTAACCAACCAGGTTTTTGAACCTTTCAGAACCAGCATTTATCAGTACCACCGTAACGGATTGGACATCATGGTAGAGCAACCCGATCAGGCAAGGCAGAATATTGCCAACAGCCTTACCCTGATCCAGGGAGTCGTCAAGCAGGTTCCCCTCTCTTCACTCATCAACTTTTACCTTGATGGAAAACGATCCGAAATTATCGACATCTATCAGGAGGGTCAGCCCGAGGTCAAAAAACAAGCTCATGATATCCTGATAGAGATCGACCCAACGAAAACGGACGAATACCAAAAAATTATCAAAGGCTCCTAAGCTTTTCTATTTTTACCGGGCAATACCTATGCTTCGGTCCCTCACGATCAACAACTACATTTTAATTGAAAATCTGGAGTTCATTCCGGATGATAAGCTCACCGTAATCTCGGGAGAGACGGGAACAGGAAAATCCATGCTTCTGGGAGCACTGGGATTGGTACTGGGAAAAAGGGCCGATGCCAAAACACTTTTTGATCATGATCGAAAGTGTACCATAGAAGCGATCTTTGATCTGCCCGGAAAGAAATTTGAAGTCTTTTTTCTGGAGAAAGACCTCGACTATGACAGGGAGTGCATCATACGAAGGGAGATCTTGCCTTCCGGAAAATCCAGGGCGTTCATCAATGACACTCCCGTAACACTGGATCTTCTAAAATCCCTGGGGCAAAACCTTGTTGATATCCACTCCCAACATGATATTCTGAAGATCAATGAAGAGGATTTTCAGATCGGGATCCTGGATATTCTAAGCAAGAACAATGAGACCCTTGAAACCTATCGTGACGGATATTACAGGTTGGTAGAGCTAAAATCCAAGCTGAAAAGGCTCAAAGAGGAACTCTCAAGGGCTGAATCGGAATATGATTATAACAAATTCCAACTCGATGAACTAAGGAGCCTAGAGGTCAGATCCGGTGAGGAAGATGAGTTGGAGAATTCATTAAAAAAGGCAGAAAATATTGAGTCCGTTAAGAATTCCCTTTCCCGGGCAATTCAGTTTTTTCAAAATCCGGAAGTCTCAATATACGACCTGCTCTATGAACTAAAATCTTCAATTGAAGTCTCCTCGGAATATTCTCAGAACTTCAAAAACATATCCGAAAGACTCAATTCGATCCTGATCGAACTAAAGGATATCGAAGGTTCTCTGGAAGGAGAGAATGAAAATCTGGAAACAGATCCTCAAAAGCTTCATGAGCTCAGGGAACGGTTTGACGAACTGCAGCGATTGATGAAAAAGCATAAGGTCGACAACAGCGACCAATTGCTTCAAATAGAATCGTTACTGGCCGAAAAAGCCGGCATCAGGGAAACTGGGGATGAAGAAATACTTGAGCTTGAAAAGAGAATACAAGAACAGGAAAACGATTGTATCGAAATAGCATCGGCCATATCTCAAGGAAGAAAAGAAGCTGCCAGAGGTCTTGAAGTTGATCTAAAACCCTTTCTGGCTGCTTTGGGTATGCCTTCCGGTGTGCTTGTGGTCAACATTCAGGCTGTAGAGCTAAACCCTTACGGGGCTGACAGTATCACCTTTCTGTTTTCCGCAAACAAGGGACAAGAGCCTCAGCCGGTCAAAGAGATCGCTTCCGGTGGTGAAATGTCGAGGCTGATGTTGGTATTTAAGTATTTGGTCGGAGGAAAATCACAATTCCCCACCATGATCTTTGATGAAATTGATGTTGGTGTGAGTGGGGAGATCGCATTGCAAATGGGGAAAATGATCTCGGAAATTTCAAATCGTCATCAGATCATCTGTATCACCCATCTGCCACAGGTAGCGGCTAAAGGAGAAAAACATTTTAAGGTTCTGAAACAGGAAGATGAGATAAGAACGATAACATCCATACTGGAGCTTCCCGAAATGGATCGTATTGAGGAAATTGCGGAGATGATCGGAGGAAAAGACCGGTCGGATCACATTTTGAACAGCGCAAAAGAGTTATTAAATAAAAAAAGCTAACAATGGGAAAAGATTTATTGAAAGGAAAAAAGGGAGTGATCTTCGGAGCCCTGGATCCAAATTCAATTGCATGGAAAGTCGCCTTAAAGGCTCATGATGAAGGAGCAGAGATCGTACTGTCCAATGCACCGATCGCGATGAGAATGGGCGAGATCCAAAAACTTGGTGAGCAGATCAATGCCGAAATAATCGCTGCAGATGCGACCTCTGTGGAGGATCTGGAGAATCTGTTCAGCAAGTCCATGGAGATTTTTTCAGGAAAACTGGATTTTGTTCTTCATTCCATTGGTATGAGTCCCAACGTGAGAAAAGGAAGGGATTACGGAGATCTAAACTATGATTGGTTTCAAAAAACCCTGGATGTTTCCGCCCTATCCTTTCATAAGGTCATGCAAACCCTTGAAAAACAGGATGGACTGAATGAAGAAGCCAGCATTCTGGCCCTTTCATATATCGCGGCTCAAAAGGTCTTTCCCGATTATTCCGACATGGCACAGGCAAAGGCATTGCTCGAGTCCATTGCGAGAAGCTACGGCTATCGACTTGGAAAATCCAAAAAGGTAAGGGTCAATACCATTTCCCAATCCCCTACACCAACCACAGCAGGTACAGGAGTTGGAGGTTTTGATGCCTTCTTATCCTATGCTGATCAAATGTCTCCTTTGGGAAATGCCAGCGCCGAGGATTGTGCGGATTACTGCATCAGCCTTTTTTCCGATTACACCAAAAAAGTCACGATGCAGAACCTCTTTCATGATGGAGGTTTTAGCTCAACCGGGATCTCCGCTGAAGTGATGGATAACTTTGGGAAATAAACTACACCCAGGCAGGTAGTGAAGAAGGCCCTTTTTCTCTTTGGAAAAGGGCTTTTGTTTTTATGCTGATCGTTGATATCAGGATCTCGAGATCGAGCAGGAAACCTTGTTTGCGAATATAAAGAAGGTCAAAACCGAAAAGATCGTCCCAGCTTGAGATCTTATCTGCATTGATCTGGGCAAGCCCGGTAATTCCGGGCAACACATCATGCCTTCTTCGTTGCTCCGCATTATACTTATCGAGATATTCCACAAGCAGGGGTCTGGGCCCCACCAGACTCATTTCTCCTTTGAGGATATTGATCAACTGTGGCACTTCATCAAAGCCTGATCGTCTTAAAAATCTATGAAACCCGGAGGCCGGATCTCCATTTTGGTCCAAGGTCCTGAACTTGTAGATCCTGAATTCAGACTCCCGGAGACCAGGTCTGTATTGGACGAAAAAAACTTTGCCCGGATAAAAAACAAACAGAAAGAGACCAAGAAAAAGTAAAACGGTTAACCATAATGGCAAAGTGACCAGAATCACCAAATAATCAAAGGAAGGTTTTAATATTGCCCGATACATAATTACTAGGGTACCAAGTATGATCCGGTTTCCGAATGCAAAGGTAAATTTAAGTCTGAGGGTTGGAAAAAAAAGAGATGATGGTTTCCATGAGATTTCCAGCATCTTTTATCCCATTCCGCTTCACGATATTCTGGAGATAACCCCATCGGAGAAATTGGTTTTTCACAATTCCGGCCTGAGGATCCCGGGAAACCCGGGCGACAATTTATGCCTGAAGGCTTATCAGCTCTTAAGCAGGGAAAAGCATCTTCCGCCGGTAAAAATCCACCTGCATAAGATCATACCCATGGGCGCAGGGCTTGGTGGAGGTTCTTCAGATGCCAGTTCGGTACTGATCGTATTGAATGAGCTTTTTAAACTGGGTTTTTCCAATAAGGAACTACAAACCTTCTCAAGCGAATTGGGCAGCGATTGTCCTTTTTTCATTGAGAACAAACCATGCCATGTGCAGGGAAGAGGAGAAATCCTGGAGCCGATCGAAGCCGATCTCCAAGGGTGGACTCTGGTCTTGGTTTATCCGAGCATACATATTCCAACGGGCCAAGCATACCTGCATGTCGGAGGCAATGAAATACCCGATCAAGCCTTGGTTGGTTCCCAACCAGACTTTGGTTCTATGCGAAATGATTTCCAGCCCTGGGCGGAGAAGGAATATCCGGCGCTCAGAGATATTGGGAAGCAACTCCAAAGCCTAGGGGCCGAATATGTTTCCATGTCAGGCTCGGGTTCAAGCTACTTTGGTTTGTTCAGGTCGGATCCGGGATTATCCCCAGATCAGTTTAGTGGATCTGATTTTTGGGCTCTAAATTTAACCTGATCTCCTTTTCGAGGGAGTGCAGGTACTGGTCTAATCCCTCAAGTACCTTGTTTCTCAGTTCTGCGGAAATACGCGAAGGAGAAGTTTTCTTGATGTCTTCGAAAAGCTCATACAGATCATGTGATGCCGACTTCCCAATAGCTCCTTTCAGCTTGTGAATTGAAGATTTCACCTTTTTTCCGCCCGTTTTAAGATCCGCATCTTTGATTGTTCCGACCTCTTCCAAGATCTCCTCTTTCAAACCTTCCAAAAATTCCAAAAACCTTCCTCTGTCTTTTTTGAATACCTTGGAGAAGTATGAGAAATCGAAAATATTGCCAGGCTTGCTATCATTGCTTCTTTCCGGTGCCGAACTAAAAAAAATTATTTCCTTCAATTCCTCCAGATCAAAGGGTTTTGGCAAAAAACCATTGATACCTGCCTTTTTCAACATTTTGACCGTCTTGTCAGAAGCATCCGCTGTGATGGCAATGACAGGGGGCGTAGGCTTTCCCATTTTCCCTATCCTCTCCAATACTTCAAAACCGTCCATTTCAGGCATCTGAATATCCAATAGTACAAGGTCAAATTCTTCCCTCTTCAGGTATTGGAGCCCTTCCTTCCCTGAGGCGGCATTTTGCAGCCTGAACTTCCATAGATCCGAAAACCCAAGCATCAACTCCCTATTTGAATGAACATCTTCGATATAGAGTACTTTGGGGTTTTTCAATCCTGTCGGAGGAACTTGCAAATTGCTATTTCCGCTGGGGTTGGATTCCCTGGACCTGACTTCAAACGGGATCAAAACCCGGAAGGAAGAGCCAGAGCCTACCAGGCTCTTTACTTCGATCCTGCCTCCATGTTCCTGGGTGATCTTGCGCGAAATTGCCAGGCCCAAACCTGTTCCGCCATGAGCGCGATTCGTCTTTTGATCAAGCTGGAAAAAGGGATCAAATATTCTTTCAACACTTTCAGGATCTATACCTACACCCGTATCCCTAACTTCCATGAGTATGGTTGAATGGCCTTTTTTCTTTTCTACCTCTTTTACAATGAGTACCACTTCACCGGAATCGGTAAATTTTAGGGCATTTGAGAGCAGATTAAAAAGGACCTGACTTATTCTTCCCTCGTCTCCGAGGATCAAATAATCCAAACTATGATCGCTTTCCAAGCGAAAAGCAATCCCCTTTTCGGCCGCACTGAGCAGAAAAGTCTGATAAACGCTCTCGATGAGATTTTCAAAATCAAACGGAGCCTTTCTAATCGCAAGTTTGCCCGATTGGACCTTCGAAAAATCAAGGATATCATTCACCAGCAGAAGCAACTTATCCGCAGAAAACTTAAGAGACCTGACCCGCTCAGAAAGATGAAAGTCGGGATTCTCTTTCATGAGGTTAGAAATGCCGCTGATAGCATTGAGCGGTGTTCTGATCTCATGACTCATCACAGAGAGAAACTCGTCCTTAACCTTCAAGGCTTTTTCTGTTAGGTCTTTTGCCTTTTGGAGTTCCTGTTCTCTTTTTTTCTGATCCGTGATATCAATGGTCAAACCAACGAACTGCGTCACCTCTCCTTTTTCGTTTCTCTTGAAGGGAAGTTTTCTCGAAAGGATGAAAACATCCTCTCCGGACTTGCTTTTGAGGAGGTATTCGGCCTCGTAGAGTTCCTTGTCACCTTCTCTTATTTGGTTTAGTTCGATCTTGTACCTTTCAAATTCCCCCGGCTGAAAGATCAGACTCAGGAATTCCATGTCGAGCTTCCCATGGATCCCTTTTTCATCAAAATCCTTTTCCTGATAGCCGAGTTTTTTGAAGAGTCGGAAATTGGAATAGATATAGGACCAATTGTCAAGATCAAAAACAAAAAGACTCTCGGGTATCAATTGGGCTATATTGTTAACAAGGTCGGTATTTTCCCTGGCCTTTTGCTCGGAATGAATACGATCCGTCACCTCAAGCGAAGTCCCCAGAAGTACCTTTCTGCCTCGCTCTCCAAGATTCACAAGGGACTTGTTGGTAAGATATATCCTTTCAGACCCGTGAATAAAAGTCCTTTCTTCAACATTATAGAATGATTCCCCATTCCAGACACGCTCATCGCCATCCAGGAAAGCCGTGGCCACCTCCTTCCCAAATACCTGATCATCCTTTTTTCCAATAAGGTCTTCCTTGCTTACTTCCAGACTTTTGCAAACAGATTCATTGACCCAAAGGTATTTTCCTTCTTCGTCCTTGATGAAAACATCAACGGGAAGTAGATCAAGGATCTCATCCAAAAGATTTTTTTGCCGAACCACTTCCTGTTCGGCAGAGATCTTTTGTGTGACGTCACGGCAATTCAGAATGGAATGAGTGAAGTTACCTTGCTCATCAAAAAAACGGTTGACCAACCACTCAAACCATACATACTCGCCACCCTTGTTCCTGATCCTATATTGATGTTTACCAATTGGATTTCTTGTCTGCTGTTCATGCTGAATTTTCTCCGTCAGCAAGGGCAAATCATCCGGATGAACCAAGGCCATGTTGTCATTGATCAGTTCGATCAATTCTCGGGGACTGAAACCAAGCAATTTTTTGCAATTGGAGCTTACAAAACTTGCTTTATCACCCTGCATGAAAACGACAAAATCGGAAGAGTTTTCAAGAAGGGTTTGAAAGAAGTCTTTCGAGCCGGACTTAAAAGGCAACCTGGCTTCTCCTAGTGCCAAATTTGGTAGAAGAAGACTAAGAGAGGGCCTTAAAACCTTCAATCTTCTCTTGCTTTCCGGCATCTTCTCCCCGCATTGATAAGCCAGAAACAAAACCCCTGGATCCCATGATGGCAACTTGAGGCTGGTCTCGGAAACATCTATCGGGACCTTTTCGGTCTTCTTTCTAAAGACCTGATAAGACTGTTCGCTGATCCTGCAGGAACTTCCTTTCTTTTCGATCAGAACATGGGTCGAACCCAACCAGGGCAGCACACCTGAAAACCGGATTTCAAGAAAAAAAAGAATGGGGGGATCATCGAATAGAATGCCACAAAGCTCTTCCCCGAGATCAGAGATCGTTTTGCATTTAAGGATCTTTTCCTGCCAATTGCTGATCGTATTGAGGGAATAGTCCATCATTGATAATACGGATTTTGATGACAAAAAAAAAGCCCCAAGAGTGGGGCTCAATAACGTTAGGCTGCCTTTTTTGGAGGAAGTGTCCCAAAGATAACATCCCAAAGCGGAGAGGAAACCCCATAGGCCACGGTATCATCTTTGAAATGATGGATCGCGTGATTGACCCAAAGTACCTTAAGGAAATTCTTTGGCGCCTTAAAGGCATGTACACTGTAATGAACGCCAATGTAGGTAGCGTATCCCATCACAAATCCGGGAGTGAATGCAAACGAATATTTTCCAACAATGAGATAGAAGATACCCAAGAAGGCAAACGCAAGAATAGTACTTACCACAATTGGCATTGCGAGCCTCTTTTTGTCTTTCGGTTGCTCGTGGTGGATTCCGTGGAAATTATAAGCAATTTTTTCCCTGAATTCGGTCGTTGGTGCAAGATGAAATATATTTCTGTGAACCAGATATTCCACGAGGGTAAACAGTAAAAACCCAAAAAGGAAGATCCCGAACAGTTCGCCAATTCCCAGGCCATACCTTGCCGCACCCAGGTAAAGAACCACCCCTGAGAAAATTGGAAAAATCGTCAAGGGAAAAGCGATGTGGGTTTTGGTGAGCATATCCAAAACCGGGTTATTGAATATCTTAACCCTATTGTCGTCAGTGATTTTTTGAGCTTTAGAACTAGACCCCATCTCAAAGTTTTCAGCAAAAATAACTCAAAAATCAATTCAAAAAGAAGCTTGAAACGAAATGTTATCGATTCTTTTTGTATGATTCTATTACCTCAAAATAAGCCTGCTCATAACGCGGAAGGATCCGGTCAATATCAAACTCCAATGCCCTTTCTTTGGCTCTTTTTTTAAACCCCTCGAGATTCTCATCATCAAGAATAATGAGGGAATTTTGCAGCATGTCATCGATATCTCCTACATCGCTTAAAAATCCGGTTACACCATTGACATTTAACTCGGGGATACCCCCGGCATTTGAAGAGATCACCGGTACTTCACAGGCCATAGCTTCAAGGGCCGCGAGACCGAAGCTTTCTTTTTCGGAAGGAAGGATAAAAAGATCTGACACGGATAAGATCTCTTCGATGGCCTCCATTTTGCCAAGAAACCTGATATCCTCACAGGATTTTAGTTCTCGGCATTTGCTTTCAATATTTTGTCTTTCGGGCCCATCACCGGCAAGTAGCAATTTCGCGGGAATCTTTTCCCTGATCTTCTCAAATAGCATGACCACATCTTCCACCCTCTTGACCTTTCGAAAATTGGAGGTGTGAACCAGAAGCTTTTCGCCATTTGGGCAAATGGCCTTCTTGAAATGATCCTTTTTCTGTTTTTGAAATTTTTGCGGATCGATAAAATTCGGGATCACCTTGATGTTCTTTCGAATATCGAAAAACTCATTGGTTTCCCTTTTCAGATCTTCGGATACACAAGTAACCATGTCGGAATGGTTGATGCTAAACTCAACAACAGGAGAAAAACCCGCATCCTTTCCAACCAGAGTAATATCGGTTCCATGAAGCGTTGTCACAAAAGGAATCCCTACTCCTGAGTCCTCCATGATCTTTTGCGCAAGGTATGCCGCCGAAGCATGAGGAATGGCATAGTGAACATGGAAAAGGTCAAGCTCGGCGTATTGGGCCGTGGAGACCATTGTTCCAGACAAGGCCAATTCATAGGGAGGGTACTGAAATAAAGGGTATGCCGGGATCGACACTTCATGATAAAAGATGTTCTCGTTGAAGAAATCCAACCGGCTGGGTTGAGAATAGGTGATAAAATGAACCTTATGACCTTTTTTGGCCAATCCAATTCCCAACTCGGTCGCTACGACTCCTGATCCACCGAAAGTGGGGTAACATACAATTCCAATATTCATTCGTCCTTTATTTCTGGAGAGTACAACATTTCATGCAAAGGTCCTTCCAATCTCGAAGCTTCCTCTAACTCCTCTTTAAAAATGGAGTCATAAATAAGATCCTGTATCCTGGTCCTGATGTTCTGATCGATCAGCTTTCGATTCGAGGCATCGGGAAAAGTTCTGTTGGAAAGAAAAACATACACGAGGTCAAAGTCCGGGTCAGCCCAAGCCATGGTACCGGTAAATCCGGAATGTCCAAAGGTATTGTAGGAACAAAGCTCGGAGGTCGGTCCCTCTCCAAAGGGATTTGGCTTATCCCAACCCAAGCCCCTACGGTTCTTCTCCCTATCCTGTGATGTGAACAACTCAACTATTCCATCCCGAAAATATTTCCTGGCACCATAGTTCCCTGAATTCATATTCATCTGAAATAATTTGGCAAGTTCAAGGGAATTTGAGAAAAGTCCTGCATGCCCGCCGACACCTCCCAACAAAGCTGCTCCCTGATCATGGACGGTCCCCTGAATCCGCTGATTTCTGAAATAATGATCTACCTCCGTGGGTATGATCTCGGCCTTGTCAAAGCGCTGAAGAGGATTGTAGCTCATCCTGGAGATACCGATAGGATCCCATTGGTTTTGTTCCAGAAAATGCTCAATGGGCTGATTAAGCAATCTTTCAGCGATCTCTAAAAGAATATAAAAGCTCAAGTCGCTGTAACGATATTTATAGCCTCCCTCTTCTTCCTCTTCGAGCAACTCAGAGTCTATAGTCCAATTCCAAAGGCTATCATGGATCGAAGCCATGGTATAAAGACTGTCCGTGACTGGAACAGAGAACCAATTTCCTTTATGCTGACAATAAAAAAAATCGGCCTGATCCTCTCGTTTCATGATATGCGCCCAAAACGGGATATATGGTTTGAGCCCTGCCTGATGTACAAGGACGTCCCGGACGATCAGGTCTTCTTTGTTGGTGCCTCTTAACTCCGGAAGATATTCACTGGCTTTCGCATCCAGATCCAGCACACCCCACTCATAGAGTTTCATGACGGCCTGCAAAGTCCCGGCGACCTTGGTCACCGAAGCGATATCATAAATATTCTCTTCCATGACAGGCTTCTCGTCTTCATAGTCATGTTTTCCAAAACTATTTTCATAAATGATATTTCCGCCCTTGACCACCATTACCTGACCACCGGGTGTAGCGGAATCGGTCAATGCTTCTTCAAGTACGTCGTCAATCCTGAAAAGAATATTCTGATCCATGGACAACTCTTGAGGAAGCCCCTGACCAATCCGGTCAATCTTGTGAAGGAAAAAACCCGAACCGCTGGGAACACCCATTCTTGAAGAACTGAAAGCCATTCTACCCGTACTAAATCCTCCCCCGAAAATGATCTCCGCCACAGCCCGATTCACATCCTCACCCCGGTCCGGGCAAAAAATAAAAGTCTGGTTTCGAGCACCTTGGGGGATTACCCCGTTATAGACATGTACCTGCTTAAGCCCAAGTTTTGATCCAATCCCTGAGATGTGGTCTACGGCTTTTTGGCCAGCTGCTCCTCCGGAATAATCAATGATCAAATAATCCCTTTTTGAAAAACCGTTTATCCATTTTTCAATGGTCCGAAAATCCATTGAGTCAACCGAGCTTCCTGTTTCAATCCCAAGCCATGAAATTTTCTGATACCTTCCAACCTGTTCACGAATCGATGCTGCGGCTTGATCGCGATCTCGAATTTCCAATAATCCTATTCGGCTTTCTTCCAGGTCTATGATCGGCAGCAGGTGACGCGGATCAAGGGTGACAAGGGCGCTTTTCCTGCATTCTTCGAGCAATTCTCCCAGGCCGTAGCCGGATATTTCCGCTAATTCATGCGAGTCAATGGAGCTGTGTCGATTGCTATAAAAACCGATATTCAATATCGCATTTGTCTTAGAGTAGAAGTCTTCATCCAGGCGATTTTTTTCTATGATCTTTCTGAGCGTCTTGTATTCCTTCTTCGGAGGTTTTGAAAATCTAAAGAGACTGATTCCCTTGTCAAAAAGGTACTCTGCCGATAGATTCTTCTCGGAAAAGACCTGTCTGACCTTTTCGTTGAATGCCCGATTCATAACAAGACCTTCAAAGCCAAGTTCATCTCGCAGGATCGCACTTTCTCCCAGGTTCCCAACAGCAAGGAATCTGTTGCTACCAAACAGATCCTCCAATGCCTGAAGCGTATAGCCGGAATTGAAGAGACTTTCTGTTCTCGGAGAATAAGCAACTCCCAAAAAATCAAAATCGATGACGGGAAGTACCTTGGACAGACTTATACCGGAAGAAAGATTGGATAGGACTCCGGCGATGTCACTGGCTTCAGAGCCAATGTAGTTCTTAAAATTTCCACTTCCCTCAAACTGCGATAGCCTTGGAAGAATTATGAAATCCAACCCCAAAGAACCCATCCTGAGCCCAATTTCATATCCCACCGCTTTCACCAGTCTTTCATCGGAAACGCATCCCAGTGATGCCGGACTCGGCACCGGATGAGCTCCGAACAAGGAATCCGGGAAACCCCGACTAAAGTCGATCCCACAGAATAGACCTGGTTGGATCTCTTTCTTTCGAAAAAAAGGTATGGTTTCCTTGACCTTTGAAACCGGAATATCCACAAAAATCACACCTCTGATCTCACCACTTAAGGCTCTCTTCTTGATCTCTTCAAGATCCCTTGGAGTCGTTCCAGGGTTGATCTCCACAAAAAACAATTGTCCGATTGCCTGATCAGGCTCCATCGACCTTGCACTTGGCCCCATACCTGATCCACCAAACGAGTGAATTACATCAAAGGGGCCGAAACCAAGAAAAACCAAAAAAATCCAAAAGAATGGAATGCGTTTTTTCACCGACAAACAAATTCTAATTTTGTAAACACATTTTTTCTCAATGAGATTCTTTTCATTCTTCCATCTTCCAAGGCATCGGGAATTCAATTTTCAGCCAAGATATTATGATCCCATAAAGGAGGAAATCGAGGAAAGGGTCAAAATGATAAAAAAAGAGCAGAATTCTGAGCAGCAAGGACGGAATTCAATGATATCCGCCGCATTCAGGCGCAGACAAAACCAAAACAAAACAACTTCGATCAATCAGTTTTTGATCCTGGCCATTTTGGTAACTACTGCATTGTTCTATTGGTATTGGGGGAATCAGGGTGTGCTCTTTATCCTGGTTCCTGCGATCGGATATTGGATCCTTAGAAAAATAAGAGGGGCTGCAAAAAAATAAATGGGAGACCTGATCAAACAACTCCCTGATTCTGTCGCCAACAAAATTGCTGCTGGTGAGGTTGTTCAACGTCCCTCATCTGTCGTCAAGGAATTATTGGAAAATGCCATTGATGCCGGTGCTCAAAACATCAGCCTGATCATACGGGAATCGGGAAAATCCCTGATCCGCATTGTCGATGATGGCAAGGGGATGTCGCTGTCAGATGCAAGGTTTTGCTTTGAAAGACATGCCACCTCCAAGATCTCCGAAGCAGAAGACCTTTTTGCCATCAGGACCATGGGATTCAGAGGTGAAGCGCTCGCCTCCATAGCTGCGGTTTCCATGGTTGAGCTGAATACCAGGGAGAAGGGCGGCGAGATTGGGACCAAAGTGGTGGTTGAGGGGGCAGAATTTAAGGGTCAGGAACCGGATCCCATTGACGAGGGGACCTCAATTCAGGTCAAGAACCTGTTCTATAATATCCCGGCCAGGAGGAAATTTCTTAAATCGGACCCGGTTGAATTAAAGCATATTCTTGAGGAGTTCAACAGGATCGCCCTTGCCTTTCCCAACATTGAATTTTCACTGTTCAATGGAGACCTTCAGGTTCATTCCTTAAAGGCCGAATCGCTTCAAAAAAGGATTGTTCACCTTTTGGGAAAAACATACCAGAAAAAACTCCTGGGCTGCCAGGAGGAAACAGAGTACCTGAGAATATCCGGTTTTGTTGGCACTCCGGAAACCACCAGAAAAACCAGGGGGGAACAATACCTTTTTGTCAACCAAAGATTTATCCGAAGCAACTATCTGGCCCATGCAGTCAAAACCGCATATCAGGGGTTGATCCCGGAGGATTCCTTTCCATTTTTTGTGATCAATCTCGAAATCGATCCGAATCATATCGATGTCAATGTGCACCCTTCAAAACACGAGGTGAAATTCGATGACGAAAGAAGTATCTACGGCCTTGTCAACGCGGCTGTCAAAAGATCCCTTGGCTCCCAGCCCCTCAGCCCGTCGATCGACTTTTCCAAGAAGGTGAGCCTCGGAGATTTCAATCAAAATGAAAGTGATTTCTCCTCTTCCTTTCAGTTCGGATCAAGAAAAGAGCTGGGAGCGCTCCCACCACAAAGCGATGCTGGTCCAGATAGAAACAGGGAATTCGAAGGCTTTTCTTCAAAGGAATTCTTTGATAGACCCCAGACCGGGAATCCGGCAAATTGGGATGAGATCGAAGGAGGAATAAGAGATCTGAACCGGGGATATGAAGACAGCAACGATCAGAGCAGCACAAGGTCGATGATCCAGGTGGCCAAAGCCTACATCATGTCGCCAATCGTATCGGGGGTCATGGTGATCGACCAGTCAAGGGCACATGAGCGGATATTGTATGAAAAGTTCGCAGGACGCTATGAGGCCAACAAGGTCAACTCGCAGCAATGTCTCTTCCCTGAAAAGGTGGTGCTTGGGAAAGCCGATATTCATATGCTGATGGGTATGGAAAAGGAACTAAAAAAAGTCGGATTTGATTTTGAATACTTCGGAGCCGACAGCATCGTTATCAATGGCATTCCTGAAGGAACCAGCTCCGAAAACTCAAAAGAGCTTTTTGAGGGTTTGCTCGAACTGTTTAAAAACAATTCCAAATCATTGAATATTTCCAGAGAAGAAAACCTCATCAGGGCCCTGGCTAAAAAGACCAGCGTACCGCATGGAAAAAATCTTGAGCGGGAAGAAATGGGAAATCTTGTGGATCAATTGTTCGCCTGCAAGATCCCACAGTTCACTCCGGAAGGCTTGCCCACTTTGATCAAAATGGACTATAATTACCTTTTTTCCGCCTTTTCTGAATAATGTTTCGTCTTACACCTGTTGTCAAGAATCTCCTGATCGTCAATATCCTGGTCCTCGCATTGGACTCGCTGATATTGAATGGAATGCTGTCAACCCAATTCTCCGTGTACTATGTCGGTTCAGAGCATTTCCAGCCCTACCAATTCATCACATATATGTTCCTTCATGGTGGAATTGGTCATCTTTTTGGGAATATGCTTGCCCTGTTCTTTTTCGGACCATGGCTTGAGCAGACCTGGGGCTCCAAACGTTTCTTTATTTTCTACATGGTGACCGGAGTAGGAGCCGGATTGCTATATGGCCTGGTACAATTCATAGAGATGCAGATGATGCTCAGCGAATTGAATGCATTTGTTGCCGATCCCAGCCCTTCATTGTTCGCTGCCTTCATCAGTGACAATGCTCCGTTTTTCTATGATCGCTACTACGATTTTCTTGATCTTTTTGATGCAGATCCTACCAATCCAAGTCTGATCAAACAAGCTACTATTTACCTGAGCGGGATATATGACAGTTTTTCCAACATTCCTATGCTCGGTGCTTCCGGAGCCGTTTTCGGTATCCTACTTGCCTTTGGAATGCTTTTTCCCAATGTGGAGATCTTCCTGTTATTTCCGCCTATTCCCATAAAAGCCAAATACCTGGTTACCTTTTATGGCCTTTACGAGCTATATGCGCTGTTTCAACAGGCACCGGGAGATAACGTGGCCCACCTGGCACATATCGGGGGAATGATTTTTGCCTATTTCTTTGTTAAGGGATGGAAAAGGGCCGGAAGCCCATTTTAATATGGCTGCGATAATAGACGAAATCAAACGCACTTTCCAGCGAAATGATAATGCGCTGAACCAGTTGATCGCCATCAACCTGATCATCTTTGCGGTTCTGGTGATCCTCAATGTGTTCTCCACCCTACTGGGTATAAGGGACCTGTTTGCGATCGTATACTCACAATTTTCCATACCTCCGGTTTTCTCAGATTTTCTGACCAAACCCTGGACACTGGTGACCTATGCCTTTGCCCACAGCCTAAACGATATCTTTCACATCCTTTTTAATCTGCTGTTCCTTTTCTGGTTTGGAAGGTTGGTCGTTGAATATCTGGGAAGCCAAAAGCTGATCAACCTGTATGTTCTTGGAGGACTTTCCGGAGGAATGCTGTACCTGATCTTTTACAATCTCATTCCTTTTTTCATGGAGAGAGCAGATATGGTCTCGGGAATGGTAGGAGCTTCAGCTGCGGTTTATGCGGTCATGATCGCTGCAGCCACTTTGTTGCCAAACTATTCTTTTCACCTCATCTTTCTCGGACCGGTCAAGATCAAATACATTGCGGCATTTTACATTTTCATCTCTTTCATGGGTAGCGTGGGAGCCAATGCGGGAGGAAATATTGCGCACCTTGGAGGAGCATTGATCGGTTATATCTATATCAAGCAATTGCAAAACGGACTGGACCTCGGAAAGCCCATTCAGGGATTTCTGGATTTTTTCAGAGGTTTGATCAATCCTTCGAAAAAAATGAAGGTGACCTATAAAACACCAAAATTCACGTCAGATAAAAAAGCCAACCCCGGATCCTCAATTCCAACACAAGACCAGATCGATGCGATTTTGGATAAGATCGCGGCAAAAGGTTACGAAAGCCTGAGTAAAGAGGAAAAGGAAATGCTTTTCAATTTTGGAAAGGAAAAAAACTAAGAGCACATTATAATTTCATCTTATGGATCATTTCAATACCATTCATGTTTCCCTGGATGAGGGGATACTCATGATCAAGATCAACAGGCCGGATAAAATGAATGCCCTCAACCAAGAGGTGCTTGCGGAACTGGGAGAAGGCATACGTTACGCCTATGACATGGAAGAGGTCTCCGCTGTGATCATCACGGGGGAAGGCGAAAAAGCATTTGTAGCCGGAGCAGATATCTCAGAACTCCAGGAATTGAATGAAATGAATGGAAGAAAATTTGCTGAAAATGGTCAGGAGATCTTTTCTTCGATCGAACAATGTCCAAAGCCTGTCATCGCTGCAGTAAATGGTTTCGCCCTTGGTGGTGGCTGCGAACTCGCCATGGCCTGCCATATGAGGGTTTCGGCCCCGAAAGCTCGATTTGGTCAGCCAGAGGTAAATCTTGGGATCATCCCGGGTTATGGCGGAACCCAAAGACTGAGCCAATTGGTGGGTAAGGGAAAGGCATTCGAGATCATGATGACGGGCAATATGGTCAATGCACCGGAAGCCCAATCCATTGGACTGATCAATCATGTCATAGGAGAGGAAGAGGATCTCATCGAATACTGCAGATCACTGGCAAAGCAGATTCAGAAAAAGGCTCCGCTTGCGATATCGATGATCGTGGATACCGTTAATGCCGCCTTCAGCAATGAAGAGAACGGATACCAAACCGAAGCCAACTCATTTGCAGCCTGCTGCAAGACAGAGGATTTCAAAGAAGGAGTCAGTGCTTTTCTGGAAAAAAGGGAAGCCCGATTCACCGGTAAATAAAAGCTTCTTCATTTTTCTTTTCTGGCTTTTTTCAGGCCAATAAAGACTATTTTTGCGCCCGTGAAAATCAAAGTCAAAAACCTTTCTTCACATCCGCTTCCCGAGGCTAAAACAGTTGATTCTGCCGGGATGGACCTGAGGGCCAATCTTGAAGAATCGATCTCCCTTGGTCCGGGAGAACACAAACTGATCCCGACAGGATTGTTTTTGGAGATCCCGGGCGGTTTTGAAGGACAGGTGAGGCCAAGAAGCGGATTGGCTTTGAAACACGGAATTACCGTGCTGAACACTCCCGGAACCATCGATGCTGATTATCGTGGCGAGGTGGGAGTTATCTTAATCAATCACTCGAAAGAAATATTCAAAATAGAATCCGGAGACAGGATTGCACAACTTGTAATTGCCAAACACGAAACCATCGAATGGGATATTTCCGATTCATTGGAGGAATCGATGAGATCAGATGGTGGCTTCGGTAGCACCGGAAAAAACTAGATAACAATGAGGATCATTATTCCTATGGCAGGGATGGGCAAAAGAATGAGACCCCATACCCTCACGGTTCCAAAACCATTATTGCCAATTGCCGGAAAGCCCATCGTTCAAAGGCTGGTGATGGACATCGCCGAGATCTGCAATGAAGAGATCACAGAGATCGGTTTTGTGATCGGGAATTTCGGAAAGTCGGTTGAGCAGCAATTGATGGACATCGCAAGTTCGGTCAATGCGAAGGGCAAAATATATTATCAGGAGGAAGCTCTTGGTACCGCCCATGCGGTATTTTGTGCTGAGGAGTTGTTGGATGAAAAGGTCATAGTTGCCTTTGCGGATACTCTATTCAAAGCTGATATGGATCTGGATCAAAATGCCGATGGTGTGGTTTGGGTTCAAAAAGTTGAAGATCCAAGACAGTTTGGTGTTGTCAAGATGGACGATGCCGGGGTGATCAATGAATTCGTTGAAAAGCCTGAGCAGTTTGTCTCCGACCTTGCCATCATCGGCATCTATTATTTCAAGGAAGCCGAAAAGATCAGGGAAGAGATCAAATATCTGCTCGACAATGACATTCGAGACAAGGGAGAATACCAGTTGACGGATGCGCTCAAAAACATGATGTTGAAGGGCAACAAGATACTTCCGGGCAAAGTGGATGAGTGGCTTGACTGTGGCAACAAAAACATCACCGTGAAAACTAATTCCAGGTACCTGTCGTTTTTGATGGAAAGAAATGAAAACCTGGTTTCTCCTTCAGCCAAACTGATCAACTCCGTATTGATCGAACCGGTTTATCTTGGAGAGGGTGTCGTTGTTGAAAATTCAGTTGTCGGTCCTAATGTTTCGATTTCTGAAGGCACCCATCTGAATCGTTCGAATGTTTCCGATTCCATTATAGGGAGTGAAAGCAGTATTTCGAGAGTATATTTGGACAACTCAATGATCGGCAGTCATGTTACCATGAACGGAAGGGCCAGGGATGTCAGCATTGGAGATTATAATACCATAGAGGATTAAAAGACTTTCCCAAATATCATTTTGGTGCCTTTTTCTACTGATCATGGGTCTCACCATGGCATCAGGCGACCTGCATGCGCAGAAGAAGAAAAAGAAATCCAAAAAATCAGCTCAGCAAAAGGAGATCACTGAGAAGGACGAAATAGAGGCTTATTATTTCTACTCAGAGGGTTTGAGATATGGCCTGAAGGAGGAATATGATAAGGCGATCAAATATTACGAGAAGGCCTTATCCATTATGCCTGATAATTCTGCAGTCCATTTCAAACTGGGAGAGACATATTCCAGTATCAACGAAATGGAAGATGCACTTGTCCATGCCCAAAGGGCGGTTGAACTCGAGAAATCCAACGAGTATTACTACATCCTGTTGGCCAGGGTTTATGAATTCATGGGAGATTTTCCCAATGCGATCAAGACCTATCAGGATCTGGTGGCGAACGTCGAAAATGCCCACTCAAATTATTATGACCTCGCCATGTTACAGGTAATGAGCGGGGACTGGGAAGGAGCCCTTGCTTCCTATGAGGCCATTCTGGAATACTATGGCCCTAATCCTGAGATCTCCGCCCAGAAGCAAAAGATCTACCTAAAACTGAATCGACTGGATGATGCTGTAAGAGAAGGAAGAAGGTTGATCAATGCCTATCCTGAAGAACCGGAATATGTGATCAATCTCGCAGTATTGCTGAATTCAAACAACAAGCAGGAAGAAGCCATCATGCTTTTGGACTCCTTGCTCATGACTTACCCGGACTTCAGCCCGGCCAGATTGGTTTTGTTTGAGATCTACCGTGATCAAGGCAAGGATGTGGATGCATTTGAACAATTAAAGATGGCATTTGCAGATCCCACCCTGGATATCAGCAAAAAAGTCGGTCTGCTCTCAGGGTATGAGAGGTTTGCGAAAACCGACGAGGAAAAGGAACAGGCCTTGGAACTGGGGCTGACCATGCTTGAAGCACATCCGGAGAGTGATCTGGCAAACTCGCTGATAGGAGATTTTTACCTGTCAAGAGAGAAAAAGGAAGATGCCTTGATCTATTACAAGAAATCCGTAGAGATCAACCCGAACTCATTTAATGTCTGGATGAATATCCTGATACTCAATTTCGAGGAAGGTCGTAACGATTCCCTGGTCTTCTATTCGGAGAAAATGGTTGAGGTTTTTCCAAACAACGCAAGGGTTTGGTTTCTGCAGGGATTGGGGTATTACTCGATGGAGAACTATGACAAAGCCAGGTTCTCGCTGGAAACCGCCAAGAAATGGGTCTCCAACGAGCAATCACTCTTAGTCGATATCGAGGCTACGCTCGGAGACTGTTATTATAACCTTGGAGAATATGAGGAGATGGACAAATCCTATGATTGGGTTTTGGCCGAAAACCCCGACAATGATCATGTTCTGAACAATTACAGTTATTTCCTTTCGCTTAGAAATCAAAGGCTGAATGATGCGGAAAAGATGTCTACCAGGCTTGTTGAAAAGTATCCCGACAATCCGACCTATCTGGATACTCATGCCTGGGTCCTTTTTCAACTGGAAAAATATGAAGAGGCACTTCCCTTCATTGAAAAAGCTGCCGGGAAATCGGATAGCGGTGTAATTCATGAGCATCATGGGGATATCCTGTTCAAACTAGGTCGCGAGGAAGAAGCTATTGAGGCCTGGAAGCAGGCTCAGGAATTCGGTGGGGCTGGGGATCAGTTGGAGAAAAAGCTGGAAAACGGTCGATGGTATGAATAGGATTTCTCTACAGATCCTTTTTCTTCTTTCCGCTTACTTGATCTCTTGTAAATCCGCAAAACCCATTTCGGATCTCAGCTATGAAGACCCGCTGGCAAAACATCAATTCTACAAAGGCAAGGCCAAAATCGTCATCAAGACGGAAAAGGGTTCTCAAAAAGCCAATCTGCATTTAAGACTTAAAAAGGATGAGATCATCTGGATTTCGATCATCAACAAAGTCGAAGCGGCAAGGATCCTGGTGACGCAGGATTCGATCAAGTTCATGGATCGATTGAACAAATCCTATTATTCGAATTCCATTGACTCCATGGGCAGGTTTTTCAATTTTGATCTGGATTTTGATCTGATCCAAAATATCCTGACCTCAAGAGCCCCTGAATCAAATGTGGACTGGAAAAAGGCCGGAGATGAAACCATAGGCATCGAAAAAAGAGACAACTGGCTCATGGAGTACAGTGTGGATACCGAAAAGAAAATGCTCAAAAGTCTGAGTATTCAGGAAATTCAGGGCGCCAACAAAATCACCGTTCTCTACAACGGTATTCTGGGATTTGACGGCGGTGCCCTGGCTGAAGGGTTTAGTTCCGATGCCGTTTATTCAAAAGGAAATAGAAATGGACGGATCAAGGCAGATCTGAGCTATGATAAATTTAATTTCGCCTCAGAGGACGAAATGAGTTTCACTTTCCGGATACCCTCCAAATATGAGAAGCTGTAATCTTCTACTGCTATTCGTCTTTGCGCTGATCTCAATTTCTCCTGCTTTTGGACAAAAAACCAAGCAGGAACTCGAAAAGGAAAGAACTCGGAACCAAAGAAAGATCCAGGAAACCCGAAAGATCCTCAAAGAGGTCTCGACCAAAAAAACCAGTTCCCTTGGACAGCTATCTGTCTATGGAGAGCAGATTAAGAGGCAAGACGCTCTGATCTCCACTTTAAATCTTGAGATCAAGTTCCTCGATGCAGAGATCGAAGAAAACGAGCTCATATCCCAATCTCTGAAAAAAGACCTGGAAGAACTCAAGGAAGAATATGCCCGAATGGTTTACGCCGCATCGAAGTCTGCAAATCATTTCAACAAGCTGATGTACATCTTCTCGGCGAAAGACTTTAACCAGTTTCGAAGAAGGATCAAGTATATGGAACAATATACCGATGCCAGAAAAGCCCAGGTTAAAGAGATCGAATATGTCCAATCGGAGATTCATGCCCAGACCCAGGTTCTCCTCACATCCAAGAGAGAGAAGGAAGATCTGGTGGATGCCGAAAAACTGGAGCAGGAGGAGATCAAGAGGCTGAAAAAGAAGCAGAATTCCCTGATCACCGACCTGAGCAAAAAAGAAAGGGAGCTCAAAAAAGAATTGGCCAAGAGGAAAAAGGATGACCAAAAACTGGCCAAAATGATCAAGGATCTGATCGCCAAAGAAGTTGTCAAAGGAAAATCAACCATCCCGCTCACACCTGAGGCAGCGGAACTTGCGGCCTCCTTTGAAAGAAACAAGAGCAAACTACCATGGCCGGTGAACTCCGGCTTTGTGAGCCAAAAGTTTGGCAAAAATCCTCATCCGGTTTTACGCGGGGTCTATACCGAAAATGACGGTGTGGATATTCAAACCAATCAATTGGAAAAGGTCAGGTCGGTTTTCGAAGGTACAGTGCTCACAGTTGCTGTCATTCCGGGCAATAACAACGCCGTGATGGTCAGACACGGGGATTATATTTCGGTTTATGCCGGGATTAAGAATGTCTCCGTACAAAAAGGCCAAAAGGTGAACACCAAAGACCAACTCGGAGAGGTATATACCGATAAAAATGGTGTATCTACATTTCAATTTCAGATTTGGAAGGGATTTACCAAACTCGATCCCGAAAATTGGTTGTTTAACAGATAAGCAGTCCAATTTTCACTATTTTTGAACAGCAAAATCATTTAAAATGGATTTACTGACGTTGTTTTTATTCAGCATTGGGGGACCGGAAATAATCCTGATTCTGTTTGTCATTTTGCTTCTTTTCGGAGCCAAGAAGATCCCAGAACTGGCGAAAGGCTTGGGGAAAGGTATTCGTGAGTTCAAGGATGCCACCAAGGAAGTAAAAGACGAAATAAACCAAGCCACTGAAAAAGCCAAGCCAGAGGACTGATCCTTGAAGCCCTTCTCTTCTTTTTCAGACCTTAGCGCAGCCCTGAGGAGCGGAGAGACAACATGCCGCCAGGTTGTAGAATTCCACTTATCCAAAATTTCTGAGCATAACGGGAGGCTGAATGCTTTTCTGGAGGTATTCGAGCAGGAAGCCCTGGAAAATGCTGACCGTATAGATGAAAAAATAAGATCCGGTCAAGCCGGAAAACTTGCGGGAATGGTCGTAGGTATTAAGGATGTACTCGTTTACAAAGGGCATTCTTCCACCGCCGGGAGTCAGATCCTGAAAGGATTCGAATCCCCGTACACCGGAACGGCTGTTGATCGATTGGTCCGTGAAGATGCCATCATCATAGGAAGGCAGAACTGCGATGAATTCGCCATGGGATCTTCCAATGAAAACTCTTCCTATGGTCCGGCTGTAAACGGAATTGGGCAAAACAGGGTCCCCGGAGGATCATCCGGAGGATCTGCCGTTGGGGTTCAAATGGAAATGTGCCGCGTTTCTCTCGGTACCG
Organism: Cytophagales bacterium; assembly: GCA_028282565.1. Taxonomy (GTDB): domain Bacteria; phylum Bacteroidota; class Bacteroidia; order Cytophagales; family CCMP332; genus JANQHS01. Next base: position 29,976 of record JANQHS010000167.1, read on the forward strand.
ACACCGGTGGATCCGTGCGTCAGCCAGCGTCTTTTTGCGGTGTATACGGGATCAAGCCAACCTACTCCAGGGTTTCAAGATATGGTTTGATCGCCTATGGAAGCTCTTTCGATTGTATTGGGGTTTTTTCGAGAAATACCTACGACATGGCGATCACATTGGAGGTGATGGCCGGAAAAGATCCTTTTGATGCCACTTCCTCCTCGGAACCCGTTCCTTCTTATTCAGCTTTTGGAGCGGATGGACCTAAGAAAACCATCGGGATCGTAGAAGAAACTCTCACCATGGAGGGAATAGATCCGCAGGTGGTGAAAAACACGGAAGATTTCATTCAAAAACTTGAAGACCGGGGACATACGATCAAGAAGATACACACGCCCTATCTGCACGAAGCACTTCCCGTATACTATATTCTGACCACCGCTGAAGCGAGTACAAATCTTTCACGTTTTGATGGAGTTCGATACGGAACAAGATCAAAAGACGGGGTTAATCTGATGGAGATGTATGAAAAGACCAGATCAGAGGGCTTCGGAGCCGAGGTGAAGCGCAGGATCATGTTGGGAACCTTTGTGTTGAGCGCAAATTATTATGATGCATATTTCACCAAGGCTCAAAGGGTAAGAAGACTGATCAAGAACGACCTCAAAGAAAAATTCAAGGAAGTGGATTTCATTTTGAATCCAACCACTCCAAGTCCCGCGTTTGAAATTGGTGAAAAGACAAAAAATCTGCTTGATCTTTATTTGGCGGATATATTTACTGTTCAGGCTCCCATTGGCGGGTTTCCGGCTCTTTCCATACCTTTTGGAAATAATCGCGAAGGATTGCCGTTAGGCATCCATATTATGGCTGATTCGTTTAAAGAGAAAGAATTGTTGGATTTTTCGAAAAATCTTGAAGATATTTCCTGAAATGAGGATCATAATTATCCTTTTTGCTTGTTTCCTCGCCCTTAACCTGTCGGTTATTGCCGGTGAGAATTCTGTCCAAAACCAGGAGGTATATGCACCATGTTTGGATCAAGAATACCTGGATAAGGAATTGATAAGTGACCTTTTCGGCTGTATTGAAAGGGGCGTCCCTCTGACCTATAATCCGCGTATTTATGGCTTCATTGATTACTTCGTCAATAGAGATCGGGCGTATACCCAAAGGGTAATTGATCGGAGCTACACTTATTTCCCAATATTCGAAGAGGAATTCGGTAAAAGGGGTCTCCCCGATGAATTGAAATATCTCTCCATTGTGGAGTCAGGATTGAATCCCAAGGCGATTTCAAGAGCCGGAGCCGGAGGCCTATGGCAATTCATGCCTTCAACAGGGAAAATGTACGGACTTAAAGTGGATTATCTGATCGATGACAGATTGGACCCCTACCTGAGCACCGTGGCCGCGGCAAAGTATCTTGAATCCCTTTACAGGCAATTCGGGGATTGGGAGCTCGCATTGGCGGCCTACAACTGTGGTCCGGGAAAAGTAAGAAGGGCAATTAGGAGGTCCGGTTATAAAAAATCCTTCTGGGAGGTATACCCCTGGCTTCCCAGGGAGACCAGGAATTATGTTCCTCAATTTCTGGCCTTCGTCTATATTATGAATTACAGAGCCGAGCTGGGTTTTTATGATGAGTCCGGTGAATATCTTCCGGAATTCAAGACCATCACGGTAAATCAGAATCTTGATGTTGAAACATTCTCCAAAAGTCTCAACACCTGCTATGAAGATATCGCCTTATTAAACCCGCAGATCAAAAGAGGATTGATCCCGATCCAAAGGAAAGATCTTCAGGTACGGATCCCGATCGAATGCTATGATCTGTATGAAGAAAACAAGGATGTGATCCTGGCCAGATCCTCAGAATTGGACGAGCAGAAAAAGCATATTGTTGCTACCTATGATCGCACCAGCACCTATGGAAAAGAAAAGCATGTTTACAAGGTGAAATCCGGAGATGTACTGGGAAGAATAGCTGAAAAATATCATGTCAGGGTTTCCGACATCAGAAAATGGAACAACATCCGTGGCAGTATGATCAGGGTAGGACAAAGACTTGCTATCTGGAAAGCTCCCGGATACAATGCTATGGCTTCCAACACCCGAGTCAGCCAGACTCCAAAACCGGTTCCCGGATCAAAGGTCCATGTTGTCAAATATGGAGACACCCTTTGGGATATTTCAAAAATGTATCAGGGACTATCCATTGAAAAGATCAAATCCTTGAACAGCCTGAAAACCAGCAGGATCAAACCCGGTCAGGTTCTAAGAATAGGTTGAGAGAGCTCCCTAAATTTTCAAAATTTCAACTAGCACTCAGGAATGGTATCGATCAACCTCAAATATGGTGCGCCTATAAGGGAAAGATCTATGATGTCAGTTCATCGCGATTATGGAAAGACGGGAAGCACTATGAACATTGGGCAGGTCAGGATCTGAGTGATGAATTGAAAGACGCCCCACATACATCCGAAGTATTTCAAAAATTTGAAATTGTCGGTATACTCGACGACTAATCAAATCCGGAGTCGGCATATTCTTCCCAACGCTCAATTAGATCCTGAAAATCCTGCGGAAGCTCAGAATCCTGAAAAATCACCTCAGCGTTTCCCGGCTTGGTAAAACCCAGGGTCTTTGCATGCAAGGCCTGACGTCCAAATTCCTTGAGCAACCCCTCCACGAAGGTCTTATACTTTGTGAATCTGGGCCCTCTGATGATCTTCCTGCCCCCGTATTCGGGATCCCCGAAAAGCGGACAACCTATATGCTGGAAATGAGCCCTGATCTGGTGCGTTCTTCCGGTTTCAAGGCTGCATTCCACAAGACTTACCGGGCCATAGGATCTGAGTCTTTTATAATGAGTGATGGCTTCTTTGCCCCTTCCTTCTTCCACGACGGTCCGAAGTTTTCTGTCCCGAGGGCTTCGATCCAAATTAGCGTTTATCGTTCCCTCCTCTCCGGGATCTCCCCATACAAGGGCCCAATAATTTCTCTGAATAGTATGATCAAAAAACTGCTTAGCCAGGAGTGCATGGGTCAACTCATTTTTGGCCACCACCAATAAGCCCGAGGTGTTTTTATCTATCCGGTGAACCAGACCGGGCCGTTGTCCCTCCTCTCCGCCCTCAGAGAGTTCGTTGAAATGATAGAGCAGGCCATTGACAAGCGTTCCGTCCCAATTTCCAACCGCAGGATGAACTACAAGACCTGCAGGCTTATTGATGATCACGAGTTCATCATCTTCAAACACAATGTTAAGATCCATCTTTTGAGGAAGTAGCTCCCTCACCTCCTCCTGTTTTGGTAAGAGGACGGCAACCTCATCTCCGGGTTTGATCTTATAGTTCGATTTGGTTGATTGCAGGTTAACCTTGATCAACCCTGCCTTAATGGCGTTCTGAATTCGATTGCGGCTGACATCCCTGAGTCTGTCCATGAGGAATTTGTCAATTCGAATCAGGGATTGATTTTGATCAGCAACGATTCGAAATTTTTCAAATAGATCTTCTTCCTCGATATTGATCCCTATGTTTTCTTCCTCGGCCATCTCAGATGTGCAAAAGTATTACTCCAAGCCCCCAAAGTTGCCTGTTTCCGACATAAAGATCCCCGATCTCCCAGGAACATATAAGATGCTCAGGCTTGATCAGATAGACCCAATTTTGTCCGGAAATAAATACTGGAAGCTCAAATATCATTTTCTGAGAGCCAAAAAGGAAGAAAAGGGTCTTTCGGGTATAGGAGGGCCCTATTCTAATCTGCTCTATTCTTTGGCCAGGGGTGGTCAAATGTTTGAAATACCCACAAAAGGTATTCTTCGTGGCCCAAAACCCAAATCCCTCACTCCAACAATAATGGAATGCGAAAAGGCCGGAATGGAGATCAGATTTGTAGGCAGGGAGGAATACAATCAACTCGGTATTCAGGCTGAAAGAGAGAATGCAACATTTGAAGAGGACTTTCTTTTGCCTATTGGAGCAAATGACTCACTTGGACTAAAAGGCACAACAGAAATTCTCTCCTGCGTTCAATCTGCTCCTGAGGCAATCATTTGTCCGATCGGGACAGGGAATACCTTTAAGGGGTTAGCCAAAAGCAAAAGGAGTAATGTCGAGCTATATGGTTTCAGTGTGATCCGGGGAATGGAAAAAGACCTTCTTGACATTGAGACCGTCATGGTAAAGGAAAAGATCCCGAATGCGCATGTTCTCAGATCAGGTCAGATCGGGAAATTTGGCAAACTGAAGCCTGAACTTGAACATTTCCTTCTCGAATTTGAGCAATTAAATGATCTGCATCTGGATCCCGTCTACACTGTGAAAATGCTTTTTGCATTCAGGCAATTGATTCAGGAAAACCCTGAGTTAAGAAAAAGAGAGAGTATGATTTTGCATACCGGAGGGCTTCAGGGAAGACAGGGGTTTTCATTTTTGGATCAGTCCTAACACCTTAAAGATCATATCATACTCATAACCCTTAGAGGCCATATATGATATCAACTTTTTTTGATCCGGCTTTTTGCGAATATCCAATTTTTCGGATCTCATCTCGGCCAAATAAAGAGCCTTATCAGCATACTCTTGGTTTTCGATCTTGTTCAGCGCATTTACAATTTCGTTCTGCTCAACACCTTTTTGCTTAAGTGCAAAACCGATTTTCAGTTTCCCCCATGATCTGGAGTTAAACTTTCCCCTGGCATAGACCTCTGCAAACCTTTTCTCATCAAGAAAACTCTCCTTTTCCAGTTTCCGGATAAAGAATTGAATGTCCTCTTCAGCCAATTCATAGGACCTGAGTTTATCATAGACCTCCTTGCTGCTTCGCTCTCGAAAGGCACAATAAGAGCAGATTTTTTTCCAGTATTTTTCCTGAGTGCTATCTTTCACCTCTAATCCACAGGGTTTGTTAAAAAAGTTGAATTCCGACGAAATACCCAAAATAATTGAGGTTCAAAATTCTCATTTGGGAAAGGATGAACCAATCGAAGGTATTTTTTTCGATACACGAAAGATCGCCAGGGGAAGTGGAGGCCTCTTTGTTGCATTGAATGGGAATTCCGACGGACATCTATACATTCCTGATGCCTATGCAAAAGGTGTGAGGTCCTTTATCCTGGAATCTGAAATTGATCAATACTCAGTTGAATATTCCGATGCCAACCTTTATCAGGTTGATCATTCGGTGGAGGCGCTTCAAAATCTGGCAAAAAACAATCGAAGCGGTTTCAAAGGAGAGCATATCATTGGTATCACCGGAAGCAATGGCAAAACCATCGTCAAAGAATGGCTTTGGACCATACTGGTTTCCAAATGGAATGTATATAAAAGCCCAAAGAGTTATAATTCGCAGATCGGAGTTCCGATCTCCATGCTTGGTCTGGATCAGCAGGTGGACCTTGGAATTTTCGAAGCCGGGATCTCCCGTCCTGCTGAAATGGAGAAATTGGCATCGGTCATCCAGCCTGACATTGGAATTTTCACCAATATCGGGCCGGCTCATGACGAGGGATTTGAATCGACGGAATCAAAGGTCAGCGAAAAACTCAAGCTCTTCAAAGATTCGGATACGGTGATATACAGGGGCGATCAATCCTATTCCGGCCAACTGACAAAAGAACTGTCTGGCAAAAATCTGATCACTTGGGGAAAATCGGAAGATCAGACCTATAAGGTTGATTTTAAGCAGAAAAATGGATCGAACACTATAGAAATTCAGGGTGTTGGGGATTTTGAATTTGGACTTAACGATCAGGGAAGTCTTGAAAATATAACCCATGCCATGATCACGAGCCTGACCCTTGGTCTATCTCCTGATTCCATTCGGGAATCTTTAAAGGAGATCTCTCCTGTCGAACTGCGACTGGATATCAAAAAGGGGATTTCCGGTTGTAAGATCATTAATGATGCTTACAACCTGGATCTGAACGGCTTCAGATCAGGATTGGATTCACTGATGAATCAATCAAAGGCACAATCCAGAACACTGATATTGACTGACTTCCCCGGCAAGCTCAAAGAAGAAGATTATGCGGAGATCGTGCGCATCATCAACAAAGCCGAACTCAAGAAGTTCATCGGTATTGGAAGGGAGTTGGAGAAAAGGAAACCGGATATCAAGGCCGGTTCCACATTCTTTATTTCCGATCTGGACGGTTTCAAAAAGGAAATTGGCTTTGAGCATTTTAAGGATGAAACAATTCTCATAACCGGGGCAAGAAAATTCAAACTGGAAAAACTGGTTCCCTTTCTGGAAGAGCGTATCCATGGAACCAAAATGGAGATCGACCTGGATGGAATCGGGCATAACCTTGAAGTTTTCCGGCGAATGTCCTCAAGCAAAAGGACAATGGTGATGGTCAAGGGTTCGGGTTATGGTGCCGGTATGGTAGAACTTGCCGAATTCCTGGAGCGCTCAAGGGTAGATTATTTAGGCGTGGCCTATGTAGATGAAGGAGTCGAATTGAGAAAGGCCGGGGTTGGACTCCCGATCATGGTGCTTAATCCGACTTTGGAATCCTTTGAGTTGATGATGGAGAAAAACCTCGAACCGGAGATCTTTAGCTGGGATGGTTTGGAAATGATAAAGATCCTTCAACATCAGATCGGGAAAGGCTTTGGCATCCATCTCAATATTGATACGGGCATGCACAGGCTCGGATTTGATCCCGGTGATGTAGAAAGGTTGGCAGAATATGTAAGGGAAAACCATTTGGAAGTCAAATCGGTCTTTAGTCATTTGTCAAGCTCTGACGATCTAGATCAGAAAGAGTTCAGCAAAACTCAGATCGAGATCTTCATTAGGGGGTCTAAGATATTCAAGGAGATTTCCGGGCAGGATCCACTTCTCCATATCTGTAATACCACTGGGATCATCAATTTTCCCAACGCCCACCTTGACATGGTCAGGCTTGGTATCGGGTTGTACGGAATAGACCCAAGCAGCCAGATCAATAACAGGCTTGAACCCTGTGTAGCCTTGAAAACAGAGATCTCCCAAACCAAACGGCTTCAAAAGGGAGAGCCTGTCGGATATGGCCAAAAGGGCAGGATACCTCAAGATGGTTTTATCGCTACCCTTCCAATTGGATACGCCGACGGATTCCCCAGATCGCTGGGAAATGGAAAAGCGAACGTCTTCATCCATGGGAAGCCCTACCCTGTCATCGGCAATGTATGTATGGATATGATCATGGTGTACCTGGGAGAAGAGAATTATCCATCGGGAAGTCCGGTAGAGATCTTTGGGCGGGAGATCAGCCTGGAAGAGTTTTCTTCATGGCAGAATACCATTCCCTATGAGGTTTTGACCCAGGTCGGCCCAAGGGTAAAGAGGATTTATTTATCGAGCCATTAATCGAGTAATCGGAATGATTATTTTTACAGAAAAGGAGATATGAAAGCGATCTACCTCATTGTACTCTTATTCGTTTGGCCGCTTTTCACCAAGGCACAAACCGTTATCGTAAAGGAAGAAACCGCAAGAGTCGAGGGCCAGGAGGTTCCGGGCATATCCGCCACCCTTGAGGTCAATGATGCAAGAGAAGTTCAGAAACTATGGATGAACCAGTTCAAATCTTACGGAAGGGTCAATGAAAGAGATGGCATGTTCGTGGTTAACGAAGCCACGATTCCAAAGATCTCAATGAATTCTCCTGCCAGGACTTTTTCCAGAATTCTGCTGACCGAAGGTGGGACTCAGGTGTGGTGGGGAATAGAATTCGGGGAGGCATTTGTTGGCCCTGATCATCATCCTTCTAAAATGGCAGCGGCAAAGGAGGCCCTGCACCAATTTGGGGTTGACGTCTATGTCAATGAGGTGAACAAGGAGATTTCCGATGCGGAAAGAGCGATACAGGTTGAGGTCAAGAATTATGAATCACTGGTTAAATCAGGAGAAAATTTCTCTGAGGAATTTGAAAAGAACCATCTTCAGAAACTGAAACTCGAAGAGAGGCTGGTTCAAAACCGGATCGACTCCGTGAATATTTCAAATTTGATCGGTCAAAATAAGATCGACCAAACAGAGTCTCTTGAAGAGATCGAGAAGCTTAAGCAGGCCAAGGAACTGATCAAAGCCAAACTCGAGAGGATCAAATAATGATCGCTGATTTTCGCAGCGATACCCTGACCATTCCAACCCGGGAAATGCTCAACAGCATGATGGCCGCCAGGGTGGGTGATGACGTATGGGAGGAAGATCCAACCGTCATCGAACTGGAAAAGAAAATGGCCGCCATGTTTGGTATGGAAGCGGGATTGTTCTGTCCCTCAGGAACGATGGCCAACCAGATTGCGATACGAATTCACACACGACAACAAGATGAAGTCATCTGTGATTATTTCTCTCACATCAACCATTATGAAGCAGGTGGTCCTGCATCCAACTCCCAGGTTTCCCTAAAATTGGTTAAAACAGAAAAAGGGATCCTTTCTGCCAATGATATCGTGAAAGCCATCAATCCCGTGGATGTACACTTTCCTCGCTCAAGGCTTGTGGTACTTGAGAACACATGCAATAAGGGAGGAGGCTATTCATATTCCCTTGATGGCCTCAGGAAGATTCGGGAAATCAGTATTCAAAAGGATCTCACCATCCATATCGATGGAGCCAGGATTTTTAATGCCACGACCTTACAGGGTTATTCTCCTCTTGAAATCGGGGGAATATGTGATAGCATATCCATATGTCTTTCGAAAGGATTAGGCTGCCCTGTGGGAACTGTGTTGGTGTTCAAGGACAAGGAGCAACTATTCTTGGCAAAAAGGGTGAGAAAGGCTTTTGGAGGGGGTATGCGTCAAGCGGGATATCTCGCAGCAGCGGGTTTATTTGCTCTTGAGAATAATATAGCTCGCCTGGAAAAGGATCATCGACGTGCCAAACAGATAGGCGAGATCATTTCCGGGCAGGGGTTTTGTGAGGAATTGAAAGAAGTCGAGACCAATATTGTCCTTTTCAAGTCAGATATCAGCTCATCTGAATTGATCCAAAAGCTTAAGGACAAAGGCATACTGGTCGCCGGAATGGGAGATGAGTGGATACGTTTTGTAACCTATTTGGGCATCGAGGACGATCATATCCAGTATTTCTCCGAGGTAGCTTCCAAGATCCAGAATTGACAAATAAGCAATTTGAACAGTTGGGTTTTCGTTTTCAAAGAAACCAACTGCCATGTATGTATTGATCATCCTAGCACTGACCTTTTTATTTTTTGCCATTTTCCTGTTGAGAAAATTGTCAAACAAGGAATTAAAAAAACTCTCTCTACGGGACCAGGCAAGAATTCACCAACGGAGGTTTCAACGAACAAGAGCTCTGTTGATCTGGAATATTGCCGTTTCAATTACACTCCTTCTGGTTTTCAGTGGGTTTGAATGGAAGACCTATGGACCAAATGAAATGATCGATCTGAATGACAAAACGGGAATTTTTGAAGAGCCGCCAACACCTCCAAGAACAATTCATAAGCTCCCCCCAAAACCAAAGAAAGTAAGGCCAAAGATTGTGGAGGTTCCGGATCAGGAGCAAATCACGGAGGATATTGATATTAGAATGGATCCGGATGATGATCTAAGAACCCCGGATGTCGAGATCATCGATATTGATGATGAGCCTGAACAAATAGAGGTCCCGTTTATCCTTGTTCCCGAGGTTATGCCAGAGCCAAAGGATGGATTGGCTGGCTTCATGAGGTACTTATCCAAGAATATCAAATATCCCGAGAAGGCTAGGCGGATGGGTGTTGAAGGCAGGGTATTCGTAGAATTCATCATCGATAAGAATGGAAAGCTCACAAATTTCAAAGTCGTTAAGGGAATCGGATCAGGTTGCGATGAAGAGGCGGTCAGGGTTTTGAAAAAAGCTCCAAATTGGAATCCCGGCCTTCAAAGAGGCAGAGCGGTTCCTGTTAAAATGACTTTGCCAATAAGCTTTAAATTGGGCTAGTTTTAAAAAAAAAATTGAACAAAATCCGATACATCGCCTTGGGCGATTCTTATACCATTGGCGAAGGTGCTTCCATCGAAGAATCATGGCCCACTCTGATGGTAGCAAATCTAAAAGCCAAGGGCTGGGATATAGAGCTGGTTGAAAATCCATCCGTCACTGGCTGGACTACGGAAGACCTGATCAAAAAAGAACTGCCGGTCTTTGATCGATCCAATGCCACACTGGTCAGCTTGCTTATCGGAGTGAATGACTGGGTGCAGGAGGTACCCGCCGAAAAATATTCCAAAAATCTGGACATCATTATTGATCATGTGAGAAAAGGGCTATCCGATCCCTCGAAGCTTGTGATCATCAATATCCCCGATTTCGGAGTTACACCTGAAGGTCCGAAGTATTCAAAAGGAAGGGACATCTCAAAAGGGATTGATGATTTCAATGTTATCCTGAAGCTAAAGACAAATTCTCTTGATCTGCCATATGTGGATATCAATCCGATCACCAAAGAAATGAAGGGTAGGTCCGAACTGATCGCGAAAGATGGTTTACACCCCTCAGCTCAGGAATATGCTCTTTGGGAACCGCTCATTAGAGAAGCTGTAGAGGGGATTTTTTAGCAATTGTTCGAATACGAACAGGCAATCATCCTTTTCGAACAAATTCTCCCAAATCGGAAAATTCAATTTTAACACAAAGCTTTTTACGGCAGAAATATTTTTTGGCACGAGTATTGCTTGAATATATGCGGAGGTTGAATTAGACTTTTTCCCCACCGGCTCAAAAGGTCCAATTCACAAAACATTTTAAAAAAGTAATTCGTTACACAAATAAGCATAGTAGTAGTTTTCTCAACATATACATCAATTTTAGTTAAAAGCTGGACCTTTTAGGTTCGGCTTTTCTTTTTTAGCTCCCTCTGCAAAAATCTGCCAGTATGACTTTTCTTGATTCGCTGAATTTCTTCGGGCGTTCCTTCCGCGATGATCTTTCCTCCTTCCGAACCTCCTTCCGGGCCAAGATCAATAATATGATCTGCCATCTTTATCACGTCTAAATTATGCTCAATGATCAAAACCGTATTCCCCCTCTCGACCAACTTGGTCAACACATCCATCAGCATTTGAATATCGGAAAAATGAAGTCCGGTGGTCGGCTCATCCAGGATATAAAGCGTTTTCCCCGTATCTTTTTTGGAGAGTTCGGAGGCTAGCTTAACCCTTTGGGCCTCTCCTCCTGATAATGTTGTGGCATGCTGGCCCAATGTAATATAGCCTAGCCCAACATCCTGAAGAGTTTGGATCTTGCGAAGGATCCTGGGATGATTCTCAAAAAACTTAACCGCCTGGTTCACGGTCATATCCAGGACATCACTTATGGATTTACCCTTAAACCTAACCTCCAGCGTTTCCCTATTATACCTCTTGCCCTTGCAGGTTTCGCAATGCACCAATACGCTGGGGAGAAAATCCATTTGGATCAGTTTCATACCACCTCCCTGGCATTCCTCGCACCTTCCCCCCTTAACATTAAAACTAAACCTTCCGGGCTTATAACCTCTGATCTTAGCTTCCGGAAGCTGACTGAAAAGACTTCTGATATCTGAAAAGACCCCTGTATAAGTTGCGGGATTTGATCGAGGAGTTCTTCCTATCGGGCTTTGATCAACCTCGATGACCTTATCCAGTTGCTCAAGGCCTTCGATCTTCTTATAGGCCAAAGGCCTCCTTTTGCTTTTGTAGAAGTTATTCTGGAGAATAGGAAATAGCGTTTCATGGATCAGTGTGGATTTTCCGCTCCCTGATACACCAGTGACCAGCGTGAGCGTTCCAAGGGGAATACTGAGGTCAACACCTTTAAGATTATGCCCGGAAGCACCTTTCAATACCAATGAGCTTCCCTTGCCTTTTCTTCTTTCTACCGGTACCGCAATAGCCCTCTCTCCAAGTAAATAATTTGAGGTTTCGCTTTGTCCTGCGCTCAGGGTTTCGGGACTTCCATGAGCGACGATCTCTCCTCCATGCCTCCCCGCTCCGGGGCCTATGTCGATGATGTAATCCGAGAGCAGCATGGTATCCTTGTCATGCTCTACAACGATTACCGTATTTCCAAGATCCCTGAGCTTTTTCAGGGAATCGATCAGTTTGTTGTTATCCCTTTGATGCAGGCCAATGCTGGGTTCATCAAGAATATAGAGGACACCAACCAATTGGGTTCCGATCTGAGTGGCAAGACGAATTCTTTGCGATTCTCCTCCCGACAGGGTTTTTAGCGTTCTGTCCAAAGTCAGATAACCCAATCCCAGATCGTTAAGAAAACCTATTCTTTTCCTGATCTCCTTGAGAAGCTCCTTAGCGATCAGATTTTGCTTTTCTGTCAGGCGACTTTCGATATCCTCAAACCAGATCTTGAGATTTGAAATATCAAAGGCCGAGATCTCAGCAATATTCTTTTTATCGATGAAGAAATGCAGGGCCTCCTTTTTTAACCTGGCTCCATGGCATTCGGGGCATTCTCTCTTAAAATCCTCCTCCTGAACCTTTTCGTCATTTGAAGCTTCAAAGCCCCTGTAATCCTGAATGTATTGAACCACACCTCGAAACTTGGCATTCCAAAATGTTCCGGGGTATTTCACCGAGGGCACCGGGATCTTTTTGCTTGACCCGTTCAGGATTACTTCCAAAACCTCCTCAGGGATCTTTTTAATTTGCGTTGACAGGTTGAGTTTTTCCTTCTTCAGAACCGATTCGATCAGCTTGAATATCCAGATATCCCTGTATTCGCCCAAGGGTGCGATACCACCTGAAGCAATGCTCAGATTCTCATCCGGAATAAGTGTTTCCTTTGAGTATTCCTCAATAAACCCAAGCCCGTTACATGTAGGACATGCTCCGTAAGGAGAATTAAAGGAAAATGTATTCGGAGCAGGATCGTCATAGGAAATCCCTGATTCAGGGTCCATCAGGGATCTGCTGAAGTGTTTTGGGTTTTCCTCGCCGTCCAAAACCATCACACCGCCTTTTCCCCACTTGATCCCAAGCTCAATAGACTGAGCCAGTCTTAGTTTTTGGTCTCGGGAAATCTTGATCCTGTCTATGACCACCTCAATGTCGTGGGTCTTATAACGATCAAGCTGCATTCTGGGCTGGATATCCTGGAGCTCTCCATTAACCCTAACCTTGGAGAATCCCGCTTTTGCCAGAGATTTGAAAAGCTCTTTGTAATGCCCCTTTCTCCCTTTCACCACCTGAGCCAGCAATGCGATCATTTCTCCATCGTATTGGGAAAGAATAGCTTCCTTGATCTGATCCTCAGACTGGCGGACCATTTTTTTGCCGGAGACATAAGAAAAGGCCTCCCCCGCCCGGGCATAAAAAAGCCTCAAAAAATCGTAGATCTCGGTCAAAGTACCGACGGTTGACCTCGGATTTCTTGATGTTGTCTTTTGTTCAATAGAGATCACCGGACTGAGTCCGTTTATCTTGTCGACATCCGGTCTTTCAAGGTCTCCAATGAATGACCTGGCATAAGCTGAAAAACTTTCCAAATATCTTCGTTGTCCTTCTGCATACAGTGTATCAAAGGCCAGGGAGGATTTTCCGCTCCCGCTTACACCTGTAATGACAACAAGTTTGTTCCTTGGAATAAGAACATCAATGTTCTTTAGGTTATGCTCGCGAGCACCAAACACTTCAATGTGCTGATATCCCGTTTCATCATAGCCATTATGGTTGTTTTTAGCACTCACTCGACGCGATCAATATACAAGGAATCACTCCAGGGATCCCAAAATTCAATCCCCGATGTATCGACTGGCGAAGTAACGGAATCCCATGGTTTTGAGCTATTGGAAAATTGCGGTTCAGTCAGGACCCATACCGTTATTCCTTTTCCTGAAATATCCCGGAACCTTTTGTCCTGTATCCATGGGTTCCATATCCTGAGGTGCTTATAGCTCAGGCCATGGCTCCGGGAAAATCTGACCCAATCCGTAGGGCGGTCTACAAATTCCTCTTTCATTTGGGGCAGTCTGTATAGATCCGAAGACTTCAGATAAAAACCCTGCTTTTTGGGTTCCGAGAAGATGATCTTAAAGGCAAGAATGCGGGACAGATACCTGGCGCTTTCGTCATTGAGCTTTATGTCATGGTAGTTGTTTTGTTTCTGGTGGTTTACCGCTCTTCTCAGTCCATTCATTCCGCGGTTATAGGCTCCGGCGGCCATTGTCCATGAGCCAAACATCTCCTTGGCTTTTTTTAGAAACTTGATGGCTGCCAGAGTGGATAGAACCGGGTGATATCTTTCATCCATTTCATCATTGACCGTAAGCCCTAATTCCCGTGCTGTAGCAGGCATAAGATGCCAGAATCCTGCCGCCCCTCTAGCGGAGATCTCATTGGAAAAGCGGCTCTCTACAATAGGTAGATATTTAAAATCGCTTGGCACCTGGTTCGCTCTCAGCAAAGAATCAATCAAGGGAAACCATCTGTTGGCAAGTTTCATCATACGCATGGTATTTGATTCCCAATAGGCGTTGATCAGCAATTCCCTTTCAAGTCTTTCCCTGACATCAGGGATATTTAGAGGAACAGGTTCACCGGCAAAATCCAAATGATTAGGAATGTATGGCGCGGAAACGTGATGTCTGATCCCAAGATTGAGGTCTCTGGTCGAAACCCCTCTTTGGCTCGTTTGGGAACTGATCAAAAAGCCTATGGCAAATCCTACCAACAGGAGCCCCAGAGCCCAAAGGATAGGTTGCTTTTGCAAAAACTTTATTCTGTCCAACTCAGTTTTGATCAGCCAAAGCCGAATCTAT
>JANQHS010000229.1 GCA_028282565.1 Cytophagales bacterium
CATCCCATTTACCCCAGGTCCCTTGCAGCTTAAGATCTTCATTCCCCATCACCAGCACCTTGCTTTGATCCTCGGATTTTCCGATGCGATAAAAACCTCTTTGATACTCTTTGGATGATTTGAACTTTCCTGACCTAAGATCCAGCGACTCAATGTTCTGGGCTGTGGTACCGAGGAGATAGTAGACCTCCAGTTTGGAATCTGCTTCTACATCTTCAAGCTTCCCTGATATCTGGCCCTGGGAGAAAACAATGAGGGGCAGGCTAAACAGAAAAACAAAAGGTAAGAGCTTGGGGCTCACAAGCGAATTTTTTTTCAAAGCTACATTTAATTGAATCGAATAAACTGATGTCCACATTAATTTAAACTTCCCTTAACATTGGCATAGTCCTTTAGATCGCATTCCACTGCTCCCACGAACATCTCGGCCCTGATCTTCACAGGCACCTTGGCTTCGTTTGCCGTAAAATAGACCTTAATGGTATTCTCGCCTTCCTCAAATAGTTCATTGCCCGGCATCAACGGGGTAAAAACATGGGTATTCATCTTCCCAAACTTGGTTTTGATCCTTTCGGTTCCAAGGTATTTGATCTGAAGGGTATAGGTTGAGTCTTCAAAGAACGCTGTCATCGGGAATTTATATCCTATGTAGAACTTGTCAAAATCCATTGCCCTCATGGCATAAAAACCGGAAATGATGTCATGGGCGTTTTCCTCGGTCCTGAAATTCTTGTCCCAATCCAATTTACCTTCCTTGTTCCTTCTGATCACCCTCACCGTATCGGTTTCCCGGTGATAAAAGGCCGTTTCTCTGATGATGTACTTCCCTTCTTCGATGCTTCTGTAAAACTTCTCGGGAAGCAGGGTCTCTTTATCCATGTAGGTTCTCCAGGTATCCCTGATCCTCAAAATTGAAGCAAAAACCCCAATTGATCTCCCAAATACATTCACTCGATAACAGTCCTTATTGCTGATCCGATGAAAATTCTCGTCTATGGTAATGGTGGCTTCACCGGCATTGAAGAAGGAATAATGCACCCTGTAGACCAGGGTTTCTCCTTTTCCAAATCCAATATTTTCGGGGAGGATCTGTACAGGGCCGGGCTCGGGATTGAAGGAAAACAAAAATCCCGTGATCAATGGAAGCAGAAATATGGTCAAAAACCTCTTCATTATTTGTTCTTGTAGAATTCGATCATCTGTTTGAGAGAGTTACCAAATTGTTCTTCCAATTGCTGCTCCAAAATATCCTGCTGGCTATTGTAGGTCAAATAATCAGCGAAAAGGGTATTGTTCCAGTCCCACTCATCATATCCGGTTTCTCCACTGAACAGGGTATCCCGGCTTATCCAGCCTGCTTTTATTTTTTGGATCCTATCGGCTTTTATTTCTCTCATTTTCTCTACGGTCAATAAGGAATCAAAAGATCGGTAGGTACTATCCAAAATTGGTGCCATTTGAACCAGGTACGTTGAAAAGTCCTGTATTCGGCCCCTCCTATTTTGGTACGAGATCAACTCCGGAGATCCATCTCCGAAGGTTTTTCTCAAGAAAAGCTCAGCGCCCTGATCCCCGATAAAACTGGCCAGGTTCTCGTTGAACTCAACGGAATCCTTGATGAAAATGGTACCATGGGTCAGTTCATGCAAGATCAAGTTCGCCAAGCGACCTTCGTCCCTTTGAAGCATTTGAGACAGTCCCGGATCCCTGAAGAACCCCAGTGTGGACCATCCCGCCACAGGCGAAAAATCCACATCAAAACCCAGCTCCCGTAGATCCTC
>JANQHS010000338.1 GCA_028282565.1 Cytophagales bacterium
CTGATCTTCTCCGATCTTGGAGGTCGTCGCTTCGTGTTCCACATTTGCCGAGCTGTTCTTCACATCCAGATATGGGAAGGTATGGGCTCCGCATTTATCCCCGAGCAGCAGCGAATCGCATTGCGAAAAATTCCTGGCGTTTTCAGCTCTTGGGCTTACTTCGACCTGACCTCTGTAAGAGTTTTGGCTTTTCCCGGCAGAGATGCCTTTTGAAACGATCCTGCTCTTTGTGTTTTTACCCAGGTGGATCATTTTCGTCCCTGTATCGGCCTGCTGAAAATTGTTGGTAACGGCAACAGAATAGAATTCTCCAATGCTGTCATTTCCTTTCAGTATACAACTTGGATATTTCCAGGTGATCGCGGATCCTGTTTCGACCTGAGTCCAGGAGATCTTTGAATTGTCTCCCGCGCAGATCCCTCTCTTGGTTACGAAATTGTAGATACCGCCTTTTCCTTCCTTATCGCCGGGATACCAGTTTTGAACCGTTGAGTATTTGACCTCCGCGTTCCTTGAGGCATAGATCTCGACCACAGCCGCGTGAAGCTGATTTTCATCTCTCATCGGAGCAGTACATCCTTCGAGATAGCTGACATACGAACCTTCTTCAGCTACGATCAAGGTTCTTTCAAATTGGCCGGTATTGGCCTCATTGATCCTGAAATAGGTGGAAAGTTCCATTGGGCAGCGTGTGCCTTTGGGTATATAACAGAAAGAACCGTCACTGAATACCGCCGAGTTCAACGCTGCATAGTAATTGTCAGTACTTGGGACAACGGATCCCAGATATTGCCTGACGAGTTCCGGATGATCCTTGACGGCCTCTGACATGGAGCAGAATATAATCCCCAATTCTGCGAGCTTATCTCTGAATGTAGTGGCCACGGAAACGCTATCGATAACCGCATCCACCGCTACACCCGTTAATCTCTTTTGTTCTTCAAGGGAGATGCCCAGACGATTGAATGTGTCAAGCAATTCAGGATCGACCTCATCCAGGCTTTCCAATTTTGGTTTCTTTTTGGGGGCAGAGTAATAATGAATGTCCTGAAAATCGACTTCGGGATATCCCAGGTTGGCCCATTTGGGTTCAACCATTTCCTTCCAATGCCTGAACGCCTTCAGTCGCCATTCAAGCAACCATTCCGGCTCCTCTTTTTTTGCCGAAATATATCTGACCGTATCTTCGTTCAGGCCCTTGGGAGCCTTTTCGGATTCAATATTTGAAACGAATCCGTATTTGTAATCCGAATTGGTCAGCTGTTCTAGGATTGGATCTGTCTTAGGCATCCTTATTTAGATTAATTCTTAATAGCGTAAAGTTAACAATTCCCTTGGCTTGATTGTTCATTTGAACGACTCTCTTGAAGAGCTGTTTCAAAATGTTATTTTTGATTGTTCTGAGAAACGTAAAATAATGGAAGAGAAACCCTGGTTAAAAAACTACGCATCCGATGTTCCAAAGGAAATCGATCCCGACAAATATAGTTCGATAGTAGAGCTGCTCGAAGAGGCCTTCAAAAAGAATAGGAACAAAAGAGCATTCTGCTGTATGGATACCTGGCTCACCTATGAGCAGGTGGATCAAATGTCCATGTCCTTTGCCTCATACCTTCAAAATGACCTGGGATTAAAAAAGGGAGATCGTGTTGCGATTCAAATGCCGAACCTGCTTCAATATCCCATCGCGGTTTTTGGTATCCTTAGGGCGGGGATGATCTGCGTCAACACCAATCCCCTGTATACTCCCAGGGAGATGGAACATCAGTTCAGGGATTCCGGTGCAAAGGCCATTTTGATCCTCGAGAATTTTGCCGCCAATCTCCAGAAGATCATCAAAAAGACTTCCATAGAGCATGTGATCATCACAAGCATAGGGGAGATGCATTCATTCCCCAAAAAGCAGATCGTCAATTTCGTGGTGAG
>JANQHS010000364.1 GCA_028282565.1 Cytophagales bacterium
CCTCCCCCGATCATCCCCAATGACAATCCGATCAAAATCGCTGAAAAATACCCCAGAGCCTCCATTGACTAAACGTAGTTGCAGTCGCAGTTCTGAATACAACTCAAAACCTTGACCACATCCTTTTCCTTAAGAAAATAAAACACCTTGTTGCCATCCTTCCGGGAAGAAAGGATGCCTTTGAGCTTCATGTTGATCAAATGATGTGAAATAGCACTCTGCTCTTCCCCTGTGCTTTCTGTCACCTCACTCACGGAAAGCTCTTCGTTCTTTTCGAGCAATTGAATGATCGCAAGCCTTACAGGATGAGCTATAGTCTTGAGAATAAATGCTCCTTTCTCTAAAGAATTGGTATTGATCTTCGCTTGTGGCATATATTAATATGAAAATATTTTCATATTGCAATATAACAGAGATATTTTTTTAATGTCAAGCCCTACTGAAAAATACCATAGAGTTCCCGGTTGACCATTTCGATCACCGTAGCCAGATGACCGGGCTCTTTCACATAATCATATTGATCCGCTTCGATGATCAGCAGTTTTCCATGCTCATATTTAGCTATCCACTGCTCGTATAGCTCGTTGAGATCCTTGAGATATTGAAGGTTGATGTTCGACTCATAATCCCGGTTTCGGATGTTGATACGCCGAACGAGATTCGGAACGTCTGATCTCAGGTAGATCAACAGATCGGGAGGTTGGGAATTCTGTTCGACCCTGTCATATTCCCGTAGATACTTCTGATAATTGGCATTGGAGATATTGCCAGAAGAGTGAAGATGTTTGGCGAAAATATAGGCATCCTCATAAATGGTACGGTCCTGCACCACGGCATTTCTGGAAAGCTGAATATTCTTTACCTGCTCATAACGATTGAAAAGAAAGTAGACCTGAAGCTTATAGGCCCATTTTTTCATGTCATAGTAGAAGTCCTCCAGATATGGGTTGTCATCTACTGATTCCAGCATGACATCCCATCCAAAATGCTTCGAGAGTTCTTTAGCCAGGGTGGTTTTTCCGGATCCTATATTTCCGGAAAGGGCGATGTGCTTGACCATTAGCCCTTATACTTCTTAGGGTTAATAGGTTTGTACTTTTCCCTTTTATTCCTTTTGTCTGGAGTGTTCAGTGTATAGGTCGGAATGACCCAGGTCAAACCAAGGAAAAAGGTGACATTCAGATTTTTCATCTGGTAATCGGGAGATTCGTCAAAATCGGAAGACTCCGCATCGATAATATTTCTGAAACTATGGGTATATCTCACTCCGGCCGTAAACATTTTCCAATCGGAGATATCGATATCGATTCCTCCACCGATGATCAAACCCGGATCGAACTTATAATACTGCGCAGCGACATCCACCAATGGCGGAACCCCACCACCATAGTAATCGATGGTAAAATTATCTCTTACGCTTACCGCCCATGCAAATGAAGGGCCGATGAACAGGTTTGGACGATTCGGGGTATAGGGTGAAAAGTTCAACTGTACCAAGACGGGGATTTCAAAATAGATCGATCTAAGTTGCCCCGAAGCCTGACCAAACCCAGTCTCCCTAGGATTGTTATCCAGATTTGCGCCCTTTGAAATATAGTTGAATCCCGAACTCATCGAGAAAAATCTTCTGGGCCTGTATTTGACATAGGTTCCAATAAAGAACCCCGGGACCAACTCTGCATTGGAAATGTCATCTCCTGAAGGCCATGTACCATTCACTGTAGACATCGATAATCCCCCATTGATGCCCCATCCAAATCTTTGAGCCTGTGCAGCACCAAAGAACAGAAAGCAGAAAAGAAATACAGCCAATGCTTTTTTCATAGACCAAATGCTTTAGGCAAAGTTACAAATTTGAAAAGAGCCATTAAACAGGCAATGCTAAAAGAAATATCTGATCATTTTCCTGACCAGCCCAAGATATCGGCCATAGGGTGGATATCTGAGAGGGATCTCAAATGACTTGGGCTTTCTTAAAACCGTCTTTTTATGTGAGAAGGTGACAAAGCTGTCCTTTCCATGGTACTTGCCCATTCCGCTTTGACCATATCCCCCGACTGGCAAAGTGGGACTTGAAAAGTGAATGGCGGCGTCGTTGACACAAAAATCCCCTGAAGGCATATTCTCCCTGGCTATCTTTTGGAGCCGCTTGCTTCCTGAGAAGAAATAGATCGCCATGGGTTTTGGGAGTTTTCGAACCTTTTCTATGGCCCCCTCAAGGTTTTTATAGGACATCGTCGGAAGCACAGGTCCGAAGATCTCTTCCTGCATAACCTTTCCCTCCAGATCCTCAACTGCAAGAATCGTCGGAGCAAATAACAATTCTCCCTTTTTACGCTCCCCTCCTGCGATGACCTCACCCTCTTCAAGGTATGACTCGAGCCGTTCGAAGGCTTGCAGATGGATTATCCTGGCATAGTTCATTCCATTGCCCTTCCGGTATTTGGAAAAATATCTTTCCAACTCTCTCAAAAATTCATCCTTGATCTTTTCATGTACCAGTAGATAATCGGGCGCCACGCAGGTCTGTCCCCCGTTCAGGAACTTCGCCCAGGCCACCCTTCTTGCCGCCGCCTTTATATCGGCATCATAATGAATGATGGCAGGTGATTTACCTCCAAGCTCGAGCACAAGTGGCGTCAGGTTCTCGGCGGCAGCCTTCATGACGATCTTTCCAACTTTGGTACTTCCGGTAAAAAAGATGAAGTCAAACTTCTCTTTTAAAAGAGCCTCACCCACCCTATGATCTCCCTTTACACCCTTCACATGATTTTCGTCAAATACCTCTTCCAGAATCTCCAGAATGATCCCGGTGGTGTTTGCTGTATGCTCCGAGGGCTTGACGATCGCACAATTTCCCGCTGCCACCGCCCCAATCAACGGGACCATGGCCAAATTGAAGGGATAGTTCCATGGGGCCATGATCAAGGTGACACCGAATGGTTTATGGATGGTAAAAGCCGTTGAAGGAATGTTAAAAAGACCACCGTGAACATATTTTGGTCTCATCCAGGTTTTCAGATTCTTTTTGGCGTAGTTGATCTCCTGAAGGGTCAGCAGGATCTCGTTTGTCAGTATCTCAAATTCCGGCTTTCCAAAATCCTTTTGAATTGCTTCTATGATCCTTTCCTGATTGTCTTTGATCGAGCTCCTGAGCCGAGACAAAGCCGCTCTTCTAAATGAAAGGGATCGGGTATTACCCGCGACGAAAAAGTCTCTTTGCGATTGGGTGATCTCCTGAAAATTCATGCCTTTTTAGATGCCGGCAAACATATATAAATCCCTCTGGATTTCACCGGAAATCCTGATCAGACAGAATTCTCGAGAAGAGACCAAATATGAAAACAGGCTCAAATACTCAATCCATAAAAAAAGG
>JANQHS010000365.1 GCA_028282565.1 Cytophagales bacterium
TGCTACTTCATTCATATTTTTTACCATTTGGATTTACTCTTCGATGATTTGGTTGGTTCTTTCTTTAGTTGTTGAAAATATTGCATCTCCCTGTTTTCCATGGCTTGAAGGATCATTTTGGCCATTTCGGGGCTTATTTTAACCTCGTTGAAATCGGGTTGTGATTTAGTCGGAGCGTTTTGTTGCTGCTCTTTTTCATCTCCTTCTTCTCCGGGTTTGGGTTGTTCCTGCTGTTCTTCCTCCGCGTTCTGCTCTTCACCTTCTTGCTGCTGTTGATCTTCTTGATCCTGATCCCCTTCTTTTCGGTCTTGCTCTTGATTTTCCCCTTGCTCCTGATCCTCCTCTTGTTGCTGTTGATCTTGCTCGTTCTCTTGTTCTTGATCTTTTTCCTGATCCTGCTGATCCTTGTTTTTGTTTTCCTGATCCTGCTGATCCTGTTTGTCCTGATCCTCCTGTTGCTCCTGATCTTGTTGCTGTTCCAATTTCTTCTTGACCAGCTCGTAATTATACCTGCTTTCCTTGTTTCCCGGATCCCGGATCAATGACTCTCTGAATGCGTTCAAGGCTTCTTCAAGCTTTTGCTGATCATGACTAATGACTCCCATCTGAAGAAGAGCCTGGGAAGCGTACTCGTTGTTTTTTGAGGAAGCGACCTCTTTGTAATTGAAGAAGGCCTCTTCGGTTTTACCCTGGTTAAACTGTGCCGATGCAAGGTTTAAACCTATCTCCGGCGAGGATACACCCAAACTGTCTTTTAGAAAAACCAGTTTTTGTTCTGCCAGATCATAGCGTCCGCTAACATAGAGATCAAGTGCCTCTTTCTTCAGACTATTTGTCTGGCTTATATCAGCACCATTCCAGGATAGGGCGATTATGAGCAGAAGATATTTCATATCCGTATGGTCCTTGAGGTAAAGAACGCATCAAGGAGGGCCAAAATTAAGGCTGGTAACAAGAAAAAGATGAATTTATTTGAAGAAGCATCCACCTGCCGGGTATCCTTTAATTCACCCTCGATATTTTCAATCGCATTTGTCAACTTTTCTATTTCGTTCAGGCCTTTTGAAATTTCAAAATATTTACCTCCGGTCTCTATGGCAAGCCTTTTTAATCCGGTCCTGTCCAGCCTGGTGATCACTTCCTTTCCAGAGTCATCCACCATGTTTCGGTTGCGTTCCGGAATGGGTGCTCCTTCTTCAGTACCAATTCCAAGACAGAAAAGTTTAATCCCCTGATTTTTTATTTGCTTGATGATCTTGTTCGAATCATTTCCGAAGTCCTCGCCATCGGAAATCAGGATGATGATTTGTGCTTGGTTCTTTCCTCCACCTTTTTCATCCTCTTTTAGTTTTTCCAATGCGAGTTCCAGTGGTTCGTGGAGTTCAGTCCCGGCACTTGGAACCAGATCCGTATTAATTGTCTCGATGAAAAGGCTAAGGGCGGATTGGTCATAGGTCAACGGGCATTGAACGAAAGCTTCTGAGGAGAAAATGATCAACCCGATCCTGTCGGAGCCAAATTCGTCGATCAGTCGGCGGAGTTCAAATTTGACCTTCTCAAGTCTGGAAGGATTTACATCCCTGGCATCCATGGATTTCGAAAGGTCAACGGCGAGAAATATATCTTTTCCTATCACCTTGATCTCCCGGGTTTGATTTCCAAATGAGGGTCCCAAAAGCGCCAGGATCACAAGGGTGATGTAAATGATCCGTAGCGGCAGCTTTTTGAAAATTCCACGATTACTGGATTTGAAGAAGGAGGCGATAAATCTCAAGCGGAAATAATACCCTAGATACGCCAATGCGATCAGGGCAAGAAAAATGATCTCTACCTCTTCCAGTCCTTTATACCAGGTCATAATACCTCCAACTTGTTTGCTCGGGATTCAGCCTGGAGTACAGGATATCTCCAAGTCGGACCAGGCTGAAAATCATTGCAAAAATAAGAAGCCCGGGGAGCACTGCCAACCACCAGAAGGAGGGGTTGTAGATACTCATTGCAAGGAGGCTTCCCCATGAAACCACATCAGGGGAAACCCCCAATCCTAAAAAGGAAAGTGCCGATTCGGTCAGAATTATGGTGCCGGCCAAATAGGCTACATATGCCAATAGGTCGGGAAGGATAAATGGAAAAATATGTTGGATCATAATTCTTGAATTGGAGGCTCCCAATCCTTTTAGGCTCAGGAATAGGGGGGAGTTAACGATGGCAAGTGTTTTTCCTCGCACCATTTTGCTCAACGTTAACCAACCGGTTAGAACGATCGCAAATACCAAGCGCGGTGTGCTGGGCTCCCAAAGAGAGACAATGACCAGTAGAAGGAATAGCTTGGGAATGGTGTCGAATATCTCAAGGAACCTTGATAATACATAATCCACAGGTATGCTTCTTTGTTGTCCGTTTTTAAGAATCCGGACCTTTCTAAGCAGGTGGTATATTCCGGTGAAAAGCAAGGCGATGATCAGGGTTGGAGTTACGGCTGCTCCAGGTCCCAGATTGAAAATCCAAAAGCAAACGAAAAGCAGAGCCAGAATGGTGAGTGCCAGGCTTCCACTGTTCATCCTAAGTCTTCTGTCGCCAAAAAAGCCCATAAGAAGGCCGGTGATCAGGCCTATAATGGCGATCAGGAACATGGAGGACAGAACAACGATCAGTGAAAACCTTGAGCCATGAATCAGGCCCGCAAGTATATCTCTGCCTACCCGGTCGGTACCCAATCTATGAACACGGGTAAATTTCAGTTCGGTATTCTCTGTCCCGGGTTTGGAAAATCTTTGTGTGCTGAGATCCAGATCCTCTTCCGAAAAAGCAACCGGTGACCAGATCACCTTTTCGGCGTTTCGGATCTCATCGGGGCTTATATCGGAGCCCGGCCCTTCGACGGACCATCCCTTCTCTCCTTTGACCAGAAGAGGTTTTGATGAAGCCAGAAAATCGGCAAAAACCGCTACCAGAACCCAAAAGGATAGGATCATCAGCACCCAGAAATGATTTCTTCCTGCCCTCATGTGTTTTCTTTTTCAAATGATTCTCTGATACTTGGAGAGAGTCTGATGATGATCAGGTCGGTTGCAAGGTATCCCAGCAGCGTGAAAAGGCCGGTAATGAATGCAATGCAAAAAATGACAGGGTAATCCCTGAAAGAATATGATTCTACCATCAGCTTACCAAGCCCCGGAAGATTGAAGATCTTTTCGATGATTAAGGCTCCTCCAAGTATGGCGGAAATAAAAAGAGAGAGGTGAGTCACCAGTGGAATAAGAGAGTTCCTAAGGAGTTCCTTATCCAAAATGTATTTCGATGAAAAACCCCGGGCGGCAGCGCTCAAGGCATAGACTTTATGCGATTCCTGCTCGATGTTCTGGAAGATTATTTTGGTATAGTACGCAATGGGAGGAAGGCTGATACAGATGACAGGGAGGAATATGTGGTAAAGAAAATCCAGGATGTTCAGAAGCGCATTCCCCTTGTTCATGCCGATCCCTCCGCTGGGAAACAAGTTGAGGAAAGTGGAGCTCGCCAGGAAGGTGAGGAGCAGAACGGCCAGCCAATAGGAGGGAATCGAGTAGATCAGATCAAGGAAGGACCAGATCTTCTCGTTCGATCCTTTGTTCGAGTTCGTAGCCAGATATTTTGCCAACCAAATGGATATGGCGATCAGGATCAATGTGGACAGGGTTCCTATTGCCAATGAAACCAGGAATGGCTTTTTAACAACCTTCCAGACATTTATCCGGTATCGGATCGAGTTCCCAAAATCTCCTGTGATCAGGCGACCTGTCCAGATTGAAAGCTGGTTGTCACTTCCATTCCAACTTAACATGGGAATGTATCGCTGAATCGAGTTCCTGCGATCCAGGGGCGAAAGGGAAAAATAGAACAGCGGTTTTCGTTCTCCTTGCTTTTTAAAATTCAGTGATTCCGAGCCAGGTCTGATCGATTGGACACTTGCTATCTTGAATGGATCACCCGGAGCCTCTCTGGCAAGCCAGAAAGAAAACAGCATCAATAGCAGCAGGGTTGGAACAAACCCGAGAATCCTTTTGAAGAGGTACTTGTAAATCAATTTTCTAATTCAGGCTAGGAGGCCAAATACCCTGAAAAACAGGGGAATTGAAATAACCGGTATATTTTTTCGATACCAGTGCCGGGACTTCCGGATTGTATTGTATGATCCATGTATTTGATCTGATCAGTTCGTTGCTCAGCAGGATTCGCAGCCGGTTTATTTGCTCAGGATCGATTTCTTTTTCCAATGTTTCCAGGATCTCATCTGTTCTTTGGTCTCCAAAGCAGACATAGTTCTTGCCGTTGGCTATGGCTGCAGTATGGAAAAGGGGGGCGTAACTGAATCCTCTTGGTTCAATGCCTATACCTCCACGTGTGAGATCAAAATCATGTGTTGACATACTTTCGATATAGGCACCGAATTCCAATGGTATCATGGTAATGTCAATTCCAACTTCCTTCGCTTTTTGCTTCAAAAGCAGGCCGGTATCCTCGCTGCTTTTATTGTTGGCGCTATAGACATAGCGAAGCCTTAATTCCTGTCTTTCACCATTTTCCATCCTTGCCATAAAATCCGAACCGTTTGTTCTTTCCCAACCATCCAAGCCGAGATAATGGATACAACTGTCGGGACTAAAGCCCGGTCTTTTAAGCAGGGGGTTTTCATCGTCTGATTGAATACCGAAGAAGGGTTGTGAAGCCTTCACGCCATATCCTTCGGAAACAAATTGGATCAACTCATCGGTATCGATAATAAAGGAAATCGCCTTCCGGGTATGATCAGAGACGAGAATTGGCGATTGCCGGTTTAACCCGATGTACACGAATCCGAAAAAGGTCACCTTCTCCATTTGATAGCCTGAAGAAACGGATTCGTTGTCCTTTAT
>JANQHS010000370.1 GCA_028282565.1 Cytophagales bacterium
TGGTGTGGATGGAAAATTCCCGCTCAAGACCTACGGTACGATTATCGGCAATGTATTGATCCTCCTTACTTTCCTGGTCAGGAATAATTACATCCCTGCGAATTACTTCTTATTGCTTTTCCCCCTGATCAGTCTGATCTTCATCATCAAGCTCTATCAAAAGGAACTCAAGCCATTCACCAACATCGCTTACACTGTATTGGGCATAGTATATGTCGCGATTCCCTTTTCGTTATTGACATGGATGGCCTTTAAACAGGATTCATATCATTGGAATCTGATGGTAGGAACTTTTCTTTTGCTATGGGCAAGTGATACAGGGGCCTATTTCGCGGGTCGCATTTTTGGGAACCGTAAGTTGTTTGAAAGGATTTCTCCGAAAAAGACCTGGGAAGGCTTTACTGGTGGATTGATCCTGGCCATGCTCATGGCATTGGCGCTTTCGTATTATTTGCCTGAGTTCAGATTATGGCAATGGATGGTGATGTCTGGAATTCTGGTGGTCATGGGAAGTTATGGAGATCTCGTAGAGTCGTTGTTCAAAAGAAGTTTGCAGATCAAAGACTCGGGATCCGGACTGCCCGGCCATGGGGGATTCCTTGATCGCTTTGACGGATTGCTGGTATCAGCTCCGTTCCTGGCAATTTTTGTTGAAATGATTTAAAAACCTAGTCGCTTAAAATTATTTTTGAGGCCCAAACCGGGTAATTGAAATGACATACATAGAACCTGCTCCGATCACAGACCGGAAAAACCCCTTTGAATCCATGATGTCGCGATTCAACATTGCAGCCGACATTCTTGGATTAGACAGCGAAGTCTATAACGTTCTGAAAACTCCCTCAAAGCAATTGACAGTTCATCTTCCCGTGACTATGGACGATGGGACCATCAAAGTTTTTGAAGGACATCGGGTTGTACACTCGAGTATACTTGGCCCCTCCAAAGGCGGGGTTAGATTCGATCCGCATGTAAACATAGATGAGGTAAAAGCTCTGGCAGCCTGGATGACGTGGAAATGTGCGGTAGTAGATATTCCTTATGGTGGTGCCAAGGGTGGGGTTTGTTGTAACCCCAGGGAAATGTCTGCCGGAGAGGTAGAAAGACTGGTTCGTGCATATACGGCTGCCATGGTGGACATCTTTGGGCCGGATAGGGATATTCCCGCACCGGATATGGGGACCGGCCCCCGGGAAATGGCCTGGATGATGGACCAATACTCCAGAGCTCAGGGCATGACGGTTAATGCAGTGGTCACCGGAAAACCGCTTGTTTTGGGCGGATCGCTCGGCAGGGTGGCGGCAACAGGTCGAGGTGTGATGGTTTCTGCCCTTGCTGCTATGGAAAAACTTAAGATGGTTCCAACCAAGGCTTCCTGTGCGGTTCAGGGCTTTGGAAATGTTGGAGCGAATGCGGCACTTCTGCTCTCCGAGCGCGGTGTAAAGATCAAAGCGATCAGTGATATTTCAGGTGCATATTGGAATGAAGACGGAATAGACATTCTTGATGCCATAAAGTACAAGGAACTCAACGACCATACTCTGGACGGATATTCCAATGCCCAATCAATCGACAATGATGCCTTGCTTGAAACCGATGTGGATGTACTGGTCCCTGCTGCCATGGAAGATGCGATCACTATGGAAAACGCCCATAAGATCAAGGCAAAACTTATCGTCGAAGGTGCAAATGGACCTACGGCTGCTGATGCTGATTCCACTATCCACGATAAAGGAATCGTGGTGGTCCCGGATATTCTTGCCAATGCAGGAGGCGTGACGGTTTCATATTTTGAATGGGTTCA
This sequence comes from Cytophagales bacterium, assembly GCA_028282565.1. Classification (GTDB taxonomy): domain Bacteria; phylum Bacteroidota; class Bacteroidia; order Cytophagales; family CCMP332; genus JANQHS01. The sequence goes on from JANQHS010000370.1 coordinate 1,805, forward strand.
GAACCGCCTGGGTTATAAGTGGACCGCAGAACGTGTGCAGAGAAGGTCAGACCGAATTATGAAAGAGGCTTTTGATCGCGTCTACCATAAATCTGTAGAACATAAGGTTTCGCTGAGGATTGCGGCTTATATTGTTGCCATAAAAAAAGTGGCCGATACATTCAGATTAAGGGGGAGTTTCTAGATGATCCATAAGGAAGGGACGACAATTCTGCTTCTCGTCGGCACCAAAATGGTGGTGTTGAATCTGGTGATCTGGTGGATATGGCCGGAACCAGGGATTTTTCATTGGTCTATTCTGACATTAAGCACCGTAGCTTTTTTGTTTTTTTTACAGTTTTTCAGGAATCCAAAACGAATTGTAGAGCAGAATGAAAAGCAGGTGATCGCTCCTGCCGATGGAAAGATCGTGGTCATCGAAAAAACTGAAGAGCAAGAGTTCTTAAAATCTCAAAGGATACAGATTTCCATATTTATGTCACCGATCAATGTTCATGTGAACCGTAATCCGGTCTCGGGGATCGTCAAATATTACCGTTATCACAAAGGCAAATATCTGGTGGCCTGGCATCCCAAAAGTTCAAGCGAGAATGAGCGGACCACGGTGGTTTATGAAATGGCCAATGGCGTTCAGTTGTTATGCCGACAGATTGCCGGCATGGCTGCAAGAAGGATCAAATGCTATCTGAATGAAGGTGAAGTTGTGGATCAAGGAGGAGAATTTGGTTTCATCAAGTTTGGGTCCAGGGTTGATGTGTTCCTTCCTGTGGATGCTTCGGTCAAAGTGAAGATCGGTGAGGTTTCTGTTGGAGGGAGGACCGTTCTAGCTGAGTTAGGCTAATCTCGATATCAACTCGCCGAGCTGTTCCAGAGATTCCCGATCTTCTTGGGAAAAATCGCCCAATCTTTCGCTATCCACATCAAGTACCATGGAGACTTGTCCGGTCTGATCTCTTATCGGAACCACAATTTCTGACTTGGATAGGGGACTGCAAGCGATATGTCCCGGGAAAGAGTTTACATCATCGACGACTATGGTTTCTCCGATCGTAACGGCTTTTCCGCAAACCCCTTTTCCAACC
>JANQHS010000375.1 GCA_028282565.1 Cytophagales bacterium
AAGGATAAGGGGAAAAACAAGGATCTGAAAAAGACGGTTTCCTTCGTCAAGCAGAAGTTGGATTCGGCCAAATGGTTCATTGATGCCATAAAGCAAAGACAGGACACCTTATTGAAGACTATGAAGGCCATCGTAGAACTGCAATATGATTTTTTCCTTGAGGGAGATGAGGCCGACCTTCGACCGATGATCCTGAAGGACGTAGCGGAAAAGATCAGCATGGATATCTCCACGGTTTCAAGGGTTGCGAATAGCAAATCGGTTCAAACCGAATTTGGGATTTTCCCCTTGAAATTCTTTTTCTCTGAAGGAATCGCAACAGAATCCGGGGAAGATGTGAGTAACAAGGAAGTCAAGCAGGCATTGAAGAAGATGATCGATGAAGAGGATAAGCATAAACCCCTATCAGATGATAAGCTTGAGAAGCTTCTGAAAGAAGAGGGATACCTGATCGCAAGGAGGACCGTTGCAAAATACAGGGAGCAAATGGGGCTTCCCGTAGCCCGACTGAGAAAAGAGATCTGATGTTCCTGGCCAAATTCATTTCTTATCTCTTCAATCCGTTTATTTGGCCGACCATCATTTTTGCCCTCCTTTTTTGGGTTGCTCCCGGGGTGATTCCCGGTATGGCAAATCAGAATATCCTGCTATTGCTGATCTTTTCGGGAAGTTTCCTTGTGCCCTTGTTCATGATCATGACACTGAGGAATTCCGGTGTCATTTCTTCAGTTGAAATGGGAGACCGGAAAGAACGCTATTTACCCATGCTCCTCACGTCCATCCTCTATTTTGGATTTACGTGGATGCTTTTTCAAAAGACCCCCCAGCTAGTTCATTGGACCATATTTGGTATTTCCCTTGTGCTTGCCGGTATATTTTTGCTCAATTTTATACTGAAGCTCAGTGCTCATGTGGTTGCCGCGACCGGAAGCGGATTTTTCATTGCACTGCTTGGCATCAAGCATGATGCTGAGATGTTGGTCATCGCCGGGGTTTTGCTGATCGTCTTGGCCGGATTGGTGGCTTGGGCAAGGCTTTACCTGAAGGCCCATACTCATAGGGAAGTTTGGGTGGCCATGGTTTTTGGATTAATCAGTTCATTTGGAATTCTTCTTATCCCATAATTATGTTCGAAAAGATATCATACGAAGTAAAAAACAATGTAGCATGGTTGGTCTTGAGCCGACCGGAGGTGTATAACGCACTTGATGATCAGATCACCTATGAAATTCAGGATGCTTTGAAGCAGGCATCGAAAGATGCCGAGGTAAGGGCTGTTGTGTTTACGGGTGAAGGAAAGGCCTTTTGTTCGGGACAGGATTTAAAGGCGGTTTCCGGTGAGGAGAAAAGGTCATTTCGCGAGTCCCTGGTCAAAAGGTATAATCCGATTATCCGGGCGATGCGGAACATGCCCAAGCCGATTATTTGCGGGTTGAATGGGGTGGCGGCAGGAGCCGGCTGCTCGCTTGCGCTTGCCTGCGATTATATTCTGGCCTCAAAGAATGGAAGCCTCATTGAGGTTTTTATCAATATCGGATTGGTTCTGGATTCAGGGTCTTCCTTCTTTCTGCCAAGGCTGGTGGGGTACTCCAAGGCATTTGAGCTGAGCACGCTTGGTTCCAAGGTCAGCGCCGAGGAGGGTGAAAAACTGGGGCTGGTAAACAAAGTGGTTGAGCCGGATGATTTTGCCAACGAACTTGAGGCTATTGCGCTGAGATATTCCGCTGCTCCCACCAAGGCCATTGGCCTGATGAAGAAGATGCTGAACAAATCCTACGGTTTTGATCTCGACCAGGCTCTGGAATACGAGATGTATTGCCAGGAAACCGCTGGTTCATCAAACGATTACAAGGAAGGAGTTCAGGCCTTTTTGGAGAAAAGAAAGCCCGAGTTCAAGGGGAATTAGGAACTAGAAAGTCACCAGGCTGATTCCGTAAACCCAGGCGGAATAGTTTCCACGAATAACCTGTGTAGAAGCAGGGACCCATAGGTTGGAAAGGGACTTATAAACCCAAAAGTTAAAGGAACCAAATCCCACCCTGGCGTATACCCCATATCGGAACTGCTCCATATGCAGGTCATTTTTGATTTTCACCTTATTGGTGATGCCGTTCTGCCGGTACTTGATCTTTGTTTTGGAATCAACCCTGATCCCGATCTTTCCTCCCAAAGCAAAGCGAAAGGATTTTTTTGTAGAGTTGGATCTGAAGCGCAATTCCAGGGGAATATCCAGATAGATGGGGTTCACTTTCGAATTCCTGACCTCTGGCTGGTTTCCGTTTTCATCGGCGAAGACCTGATTGGCATCAAGGGCTACAACCTGACCCAAAACCGAATCCTGTCCCTTGGTTACAAAAACATCACCCCTGAAAGCATAGTTTTCTGTTCCAACTCCAAAGCCGGGGTTGATCGAGACTTTCCCTGAAGAGCCCAGCCGGAAGTCATACATGTAGTAGAGGTTAAAAACACGGCTTCTGAACCAGTCCAATTCCATTCCCGGAGGATATTCGGAATCGTACATGAATCCGAATTCGACCATCAAAGTTCCGGGGACCTTGTCCTCGTATTCGGTAAATGTAGGATCGGTTTCTTCCTGGGCGAATGAGGAAAGACTAGCAAACAGCAGAAGTAGGATGAGATGAAAATGCTTCATTTAGGCAGTTCGGGTCGCAAATATGAAAAATGATGAAGTAATCAAAAAGGTCTGAAAAGACTAGATGGAATTTTTTCCAAATTTAGTCCTATGGAAACAAACTCAATCCTGGAGTATTTATTGGATAATATCATCGCAATTATTGCTCTGTTGATATCATTATTGGCGTTTTGGATCAAGTTTAAGACCTATCGATTGGCAAGTACGGTGTTTTTGAAATTGACCGCGGAGATCAAACCCCCATTCAAAACTTTGAATATTGACCTGGAAAATATTGGAAACTTCAATTTTACCCTGAGGAGTATAAAGGTGGTTTATGGTTATAACCCTAAGCGGGCTCAGATGCTCTACGAGGAAGATTTGACCGAAGGCGAGTTTCTGTCACAGGGGAAAAAGTTCGAAAGGGAAATCTCGATTGAGGATTTGAAGGAGGCAACGAAAAATCTTGATTTCAAAAGTGCCAAAAAATCATTCATATGGGTGATGGTGGAGCATCGAAAGAATAAATATCTGAGCAG
>JANQHS010000419.1 GCA_028282565.1 Cytophagales bacterium
CGGCCCTTGAGGGCCACAGGTTCCGATATTTATCGGAATTAAGTCCTTCGTGCTTGCCCAGAAGCAAGCGGAGCTTTGCTTTTGGGTCTACCATACCGATCAAAAGTCGGGACTACCGCCACTTATTAGGAAAATTATTTGGGGAATGGTACCCGGGATGGGACTTGAACCCATACGGGCGTTACCGCCCACAGGATTTTAAGTCCTGCGTGTCTACCAATTCCACCACCCGGGTAAATAAGAAAAGTGAGACATCAGCCTCACTTTCTCCTGGAGCGAGAGACGAGATTCGAACTCGCGACCCCGACCTTGGCAAGGTCGTGCTCTACCAACTGAGCTACTCTCGCATGAAATCATAAAACAATAAGGCATTTCCTCATTGGGCACGCAAAATTAGACAATGGAATGCTTTAAACAAACCTCCGATCAACATTTTGGATTTTACCCGGGCTGATCATTTTGGTATCCTGCGAACAAAAATTATTTTAACTCCATGTTAGATGAAGCCCTTGTCAAAAAGGATATCGCGAAATCGGAATTCGAAATAGCTGAAGACCTTTTACGGGAGCAACTGATCGAAGTTCAGGAGCAGCTGAAATCCCATAGATCCAAGCTGATCGTGGTTTTGGAAGGCCTGGATCGATTCGCGGTAAGGATGGTACTCAACCGTCTGCAGCAATGGTTTGACCCCCGCTATATTTCAATCAGGGTGTTCCAGATAAAAACATCCAAAAAAGATCTCAAAGGACCGTTTTTTCAACGGTTCTGGCGTGCAATGCCAGCCAATGGCACCATAGGTGTTTACCATAGGGCCTGGTATTCAAATGTGGTGCTGGGTCAGCTGGACGATGGGAGCGAACTCAAACTCGATCACCGGATCCGGGTGATCAACCAATATGAGAAGGTGCTTTACGATGACGGAGCCTATATCCTGAAATTCTGGCTTCATCAACCGAAAGAAACCCTGAAAAAGGAGCTGAAATCAGCTGACAAGGATCCTGAGAAGTATTGGTGGGTATCCAAAAAGGATGATGCCATGCTCAAGAATTATCCTGAGATCGTCAAGATCTCCGAAAAGGTTATCTCCGGAACCAATACAATTGAAGCTCCGTGGGTGATCCTGGATAGCACCAAGGAGCGTTACAGGGATCTGGTGATCGGCAATAAGCTGCTGGAATCGATCAGGAGTATTATTCAAAAAGAGCAGGAGAAGGGAAACCGTTCCCAGGATTCCATCATTACCCAGGAGACCGGCCCTTATATCCATGGGGTAACCGAAAATGTACTTGACAAGGTAGATCTTGATCAGAAGCTGGAAAAAAAGGAATACAAGAAGGAACTCACTTCTGTGCTAGGAGAGCTGAGCAAGATTAGCGGAAAGGCTCACCGCAACGGTATTTCTCAGGTCTATGTTTTTGAGGGTTGGGATTCGGCTGGCAAAGGCGGATGCATACGTCGCCTGGTCCTTGGCTTTGACCCCTTTCTTTATCGTGTCTACCCCATCGCTGCACCTTCGGATTATGAAAATCAATTCCATTATCTCTGGAGATTTTGGACAAGGATACCGCCCAGGGGCTTTGTGTCAATATTCGACCGGAGTTGGTATGGAAGAGTGCTGGTCGAGAGGGTTGAGGGTTTTGCCAAACCACATGAATGGCAAAGAGCCTATAATGAGATCAACACCTTTGAGAGCCAGTTGATCGAAGATGGCATTGTTTTACACAAATATTGGCTTCATGTCAGCAAGGATGAGCAACTCAGGCGTTTCAAAGAGCGTGAAGAAACCCCGTATAAAAACTTCAAGATCACCGACGATGATTATCGAAATCGCTCCAAATGGAATGAGTATAAGGATGCCATCCAGGAAATGGTCATGAATACCAGCACTCCTGAGGCACCCTGGAATATCATTGCGGCAAATGACAAACGATTTGCAAGGATAGAGGTGATCAAAACGGCAATAAAGCGCACAAGGAACTTCCTCGAACGCTGAGGAAACCCGGCTTACTCCCCGGAACTTCCCGTTCACTCCGAATAAGTTTTTAACCCTTTAAGCGCATGGCAAATTTCAGATACAATTAAATCTGAAAGCCATGTTTAACGCCATAAATAAAAGTGATGAGACTACCGGGAGGTTCAAGAACTACTTCCTGGGAAGCGGATTGGAGCTTTTTAGTTCTGACCCTATCTCAACAAACCAGAAGATCGCGGATTTTCAACCAAAGGAGAAATTCGGAAACCTGAGTTTTTCCGCGCAGAAAAATAATCTCGGCAGCATTTGGGTAGGATATATCGAAAGGTCCGAATTCATCGAGATCCCTTTGAATATTCTGAATAAGAAATCCAGGGACCATGAATGGATGGAGGTCAGGATACTCAGAGAATTGCTCTCACTTGGCCATGTTGTCCGCGGAGCTGATGTCATTATCGAGATGAAGGATCATGGGCTTTTTCAAAGCCGTTACATGGAAGGACTGACATTTCTCAAGGCTTTGAGTGAAGTGAACAAGCTCAATATACAACCATCCAAAATGATCGAGATCCTTGACAAAAGCCTGAGCGTGAACTTTGGGAAAAGAGCCGGTCATGTTTTTGGAGTGTTTTCCAATATCGAC
>JANQHS010000433.1 GCA_028282565.1 Cytophagales bacterium
CCCGAATTCACCAATATCCCGGCCAGGCATAGGTTTGTCAGGCTAAGGAATAGAAGTGGCGATATCAACAGGAAAGTACGCAATTTGGATTTGTCAGTCTTGATTGGTCTAAATCATTATTTTAACGACCTGAAAGTGCCAGTGGATGAATCAATTGGGTGATTTTTTTGAACAAGGTATACGCTATTTTCTTTTCTACGAGAATTTGATGAGCCTCACTTTGTTGTTGGCCCTTGTCGCATCGGCCAATTTATCTTCTTTTTCAAGGGCATTGGGCACTGTTTTTCTTTTTGTGATCGGCATAATGATCGTTCTTCTGTTTGGCAGCCTGGGTTTTAGTCTGACAGAACTTCCCGGTTTTAAATGGTATTTATTCGGCTCCATAGTACTTCTGGCCTTATGGAATTTTACGTTAAGGGAAAGAAGGGGTTTTTCGAGAAAAAGCAATCCCACTCCCCGCTATGTCTTTTCATTTGTTCTCGGCCTACTTCATGGACTGGCTGCCTATGGCTTTTTCAGCGAGATCAGCAATGATCCCGGATCTCAATGGGGGCAGGCCATGATCTTCTGGCTTGGGCTCTTGCTTTTCTCTCTAATTACCTTCATGATCGGATTTTTCCTTTTCTCATTGATCAATTCCTTCTTCAGGGTGAAACCAAGGGAATGGAATCTGATTCTGACCTCTGTAGCTCTGGGACTTGCTCTGGGCTTTCTTTTATAGGGAGATCAGAGCGACCTGTATCATGCCGATCAAAAACCCAAGTACCGCACCTACCAATTCAATAAATCTGAACTCCCTTCTCAGGATAGAAAAAAGCAATTCTTCAAGTTTGTCGCTTTCGAAGCCCAGGACTTTTTCGGTGACAATTTTCTGAATATCCACCTTGGATTCGATCTGGTCCATATAGGTATCGATCACATCGGGCAGTGACTTTTCGATCTCTGTGGTAAATACCTCCTTGATCTTCTCCAGGGTCTTTTCGTTGAGAAAAACCGCGAGCATGGGGAAATTCTCCTTCAGTCCAGTATGAAGAAAGCCATCCAAACGTTCTGAAATGACCTCGTGGATTTTGGTTGCAGTCTCAGGATCATTGATCCTTTCCTTAATGTCAGCAACATGAACCAATTCCGAAGCCACAACCTTTCCAAGCTTTTCGGCCAGCGCATCCTGCCTTTTTGGAAATATTCCCTGAATAGTGAATAAACCAAGGTTAACTGGTTTCCGGGGATGAAACAGCATCTTGATGGCCAGGAAATTGGTAAACCAGCCGATCAAGGCTGCGATAATTGGTAATGCGTAGATCATCGGATATCAGCTGACGGAACTTCCGCTATCCATGGGCTTTTGCGGAACAAGAAAACTCAATTCCCCACTTTGGTTTTCGGCCATCAGGATCATTCCTTCGGACATAACCCCCCTAATTTTCCTGGGTTGAAGGTTTTCGAGGTAAAGGACTTTCAGGCCGATGGTCTCTTCCGGGGCATAGCTTTGGGCTATACCACTCACCACGGTTTTTGTTTCATCGCCTAGCTGTAATTCAAGCTTCAGAAGCTTATCGGTTTTTTCAACCTTTTCCGCTGCCTTGATCTCAGCAAGTTTGAGATCAAGTTTGGTGAAATCATCGAATTCGATCATAGATTTGGTTTTTTTAGTGCTGTCCTGATTTTCCGCCTCCGTAGCTTCAAGTTTTTCCAATTGTTTGCGGACGTCTTCTTCCTCTATTTTCTGAAACAAGAGTTCCGCTTTTTTCACTTTGGTACCTGAAACTAGGAGACTGGTCTCTGATTCATTTTTCCAGGAGTGGTCATGAATGTCCAATATGTTTCTTAGCCTCGCGCAGGTACCTGGCATAAATGGCTCACCGTATACCGAAAGCATAGCTGCCAACTGGAGTCCATTATGCATGATGGTTTTTACTCTTTCGGGATCGGTTTTGATCAGCTTCCAGGGTTCATTGTCGGCCAGGTATTTGTTGCCGATTCTTGCCAGCTCCATAAACTGACCAAGCGCATCTCTGAATTTGAAGTTCTCAATGCTTTGAGCGATCAGGCTTGGAATTGCCCTGGCCTGGGTCAGCATATTCCTGTCTTCTTCGGTCAACTCTCCCTGCTCTGGCACCGTGCCCTCATAGTATTTATGGGTCAGCACAAGGGCTCTGTTGACAAAGTTGCCGAAGATGGCCACCAGTTCATTGTTGTTTCTTGCCTGAAAATCCTTCCAGGAGAAATCATTGTCCTTGGTTTCAGGTGCGTTGGCGCATAGCACGTACCTCAGCACATCTTCCTTTCCGGGAAAATCCTTGAGATACTCATCGAGCCATACCGCCCAATTTCTTGATGTGCTTATTTTTTTTCCTTCCAGGTTTAGAAATTCATTGGCGGGAACGTTATCCGGAATGACGAATTCTCCATGTGCTTCAAGCATTGAAGGAAATATGATGCAGTGGAAAACAATATTGTCTTTTCCGATGAAATGGATCAAACGCGATTCGGGATCCTTCCAATACTTTTCCCAATTCTCACCCTGTTCAGCAGCCCATTCCTTTGTTGAGGAAATATACCCGATCGGCGCGTCGAACCATACATAGAGCACCTTTCCCTCGGCCTCAGGTAGTGGGACAGGTACTCCCCAATCAAGATCTCTGGTAACGGCCCTGGGCTGAAGCCCCTGATCGATCCATGACTTGCACTGGCCATACACATTGGATTTCCATTCCTGATGACCTTCGAGAATGTAGTCTCTGAGCCAGGGTTCAAATTTATCCAGTGGCAAATACCAATGCTTGGTCTCCTTTAAAACCGGCTGGGCTCCACTGAGCATTGAACGCGGGTTTTTAAGCTCCTTTGGACTCAGTGAAGTTCCGCAGTTTTCGCATTGATCTCCATAAGCCTCTTCATAGCCGCAATTCGGACAGGTGCCCTTGATGTAGCGATCGGCAAGAAATTGCCCGGCTTCGGCATCAAAGAATTGCTCTGCTACTTTTACTTCGAAAACACCCTTATCGTTCAGGACTTCGAAAAAGTTGGAGGCGGTTTCGTAATGAACCTGTGAGGAGGTTCTGGAATAATGGTCAAAACTGATCCCAAACTCCATGAAACTCTCCTTGATCTGCTGATGAAATCTGTCAACAACTTCCTGCGGGCTCTTTCCTTCGTTCTTTGCCCTGAGGGTGATCGGGACTCCGTGCTCATCCGAACCACAGACAAAAAGAACATCCTGACCCAATTGTCGCAGGTAACGTACATAGATATCTGCAGGAACATATACCCCCGCCAAATGACCAATATGGATCGGGCCATTGGCATAGGGCAATGCAGCAGTTACCGTTGTTCTTTTGAAATCCTTTTTCTCGCTCATGAAAATTGACCGCAAAGATAATCGCCGCCTCGAAAGCTAGCTGCCTCGATGGTTGGGAGGGTAAGAAAAATTGCAGATTTATTTCTTGTCTTTTCCGATCCCCGGATTTTCCGAAAGATCGACGTTGAGATTGGGTTTCTCAATTTTGATCCCGGCCTTGGTCAGCCCGGAATGGATGAACATGCCTCCCTTGCTCTCGGCAACGAATACATCTCCGTTGGTCCAGATCAAAACCCTGAAATTCAGCACCCCGTTTTCATAGCCTACAAATAAGGCATTCGGGCTTGGGTTTTCCATAATCTCGGGTACCTGGGCTGCGGATTCTTCAATCACCTTGGCAACGGTCAGAGGATCATTTTCAAAGGCAACGGGAATATGCAACTCGATCCTTCTTTTGGTGTCGGACAAGGTCCAGTTGATCACTTCTTTAGCGATCAGGTCATTATTGGGTACGATGACCTCGGCACCATCGAATGTTCTGATCGTGCTGGACCGTATGCCTACGTTCAGAACTTTGCCCATGCGGTTACCCACGGTAACAGTATCTCCCTTGTTGACCGGACGTTCGAAAACCAGAATAAGTCCTGAAATGAAGTTTGCCACAACGTTTTGCAGTCCAAAACCGATACCCACACCAAGAGCTCCGGCGATAAAACCAATTCTGTCAAGATCGATCTCTGTGGCCCCGATGGCGAAGAAAAATCCGATGACGATCATGGTATAGCGAACAATTAAGGCCATTGCCACCGGTACCCCCTTCTTGAGATTCATTCGACCGAGGATCTCTTTTTCCAGGAGAACCTTGATGACCGATGACAAGAAGAATGAAACGATGAGGATCAGGAAAAAGAGAAGAACCGATTCGATCGAAAGCCTTGAAGTTCCAACCTCCCAATCCTTTTCAATGAACTCCGTCAGTTTGGTGGTGAGGATATCATAAAGTATAAATGACCTGAGAATTCCCCTGATGGCCAGAAATCCAAAGACAATGGTGATGGCATTGAATATCCATTTGCGGATGTTCTTAGCGTATTCCTTGACCACCCTCGAACTTTGGAGCAAGGGGCTGCGCATAAGGATCTGAACCAATCCCTGGCTGAGACCAATGAGAATGATCAGAATATAGAAAATGTAAAAACTGGTGATAAAAGCCCTTTGACTGTAAAGAGCGGCTCTCAGATATCCGGATAGATTGAAGATCAGAGATAGTCCGATCGCTGAGAAGTATAGGAAAAAGAAGAATTGCTCATTTCCTGAAAGGACTCCCTTTTCCCTTTTGATCTGGCGGAATGAAAACAACAATGCCAGCAGTACATAAATATTGAAAACAACGAACCAGGTCCTTTTGATATCCACATCAATAACCCATAACTGAACAAGCACACCCAAAAGAAAAACCGGGAGCAGGGCTATGGGCACGAACCTCCAACCCTTGATCGGAAGGAAGATGCCTTTAAGGAAGAAGGTTGCGATAATCAGGAAAAAGAAAATAATGGTTGAAAACAGCTCCGGCGGATTGTCCACCAAGAAGATCAGCGTCAGGAGCAATGAGGCAATAAAACTGGATACCCATGGGTGTTCAAACAAGGCAAAATGCCCCTGGATGCTCAGGTGTCCGGTCTTCAGCAGGCTCTCTCTGGGTGGGGATCTGTAGATAATATATCGGACCAGAAGGGTGAATACGATCATCCAGATGAAATAATCCCAATGTTTTTTCGTGTAGGTCCTGGTGTCCTGGATATTGGTCAGCATCAACTTTCTTGCATCCAGATATTGCACCGATAAGGTGTCGGTTGTATCGGCATCCTCCCAAATGGCGGGACTGGTCTTTTCAAAGATCCTGGTCAAATAATTTGCCTGAAACTCGAGGACCTTGGTCTGATATTTTTGAATACCGCTGCCTAATTTTTGGATCTGGGCAGAGAAATCGATCAATACGATCAA
>JANQHS010000446.1 GCA_028282565.1 Cytophagales bacterium
TTGGGTTGAACCCTACTACATCGAAAGAATTGAAGACAAATACGGAAATCTTATCAGGGAATTCATTCCAAAGACCTCAGAAGCCCTAAACCCGGAAACGGCTGAGATCATGCTTTACATGATGAGAGGGGCCACCGAGATCTCCGGGGGAACAGGGATGGGCCTTTACCGCTGGGGGCTGAGAGATAAAAACCAAATCGCAGCCAAAACCGGAACCACATCAAATTATTCCGACGGTTGGTTTATCGGGATCACCAAAGACCTTGTAGCCGGTGCCTGGGTAGGAGGAGAAGAGAGGTCCATCCATTTCCGTACAATATCTCTTGGTTCAGGGGCAAGGATGGCGATGCCGATCTACGGCAGATTCCTGCAGCAGGCCTATGCGGACTCGATATATGTGAAAGGAAAATTGGGAATACCCGAGGAACTTGAAATTGAACTGGATTGTAACAAGTATATGAATCCACTCGCCGATAGCCTGGAAATGATTGACCCAACGCAATTCGACAATCCGGATAAAGATATCTTTTCAAACTAGGCCTTGGCAAATACTTCTCCTCCAATCCCGTTGAACTCGATCCCCACCGATCCGGGGGTATATCGTTTCATCGATAAGGACAATGTCATCATATACATAGGAAAGGCCAAAAATCTTAAAAAAAGGATCTCCAGCTATTTTCAAAAGAGTTATACCAAGGGAAACAAGGTGGCCAAACTGGTTTCCCAGACCAAAAACCTTGAGTATTCCATAGTCCCCACTGAATCCGATGCCCTATTACTGGAGAATAATCTGATCAAAAGGTATCAACCCAAATACAATGCTCTCTTAAAGGATGGCAAAACCTTCCCGTTTGTTTTCGTAAGTACGGAACCTTATCCAAGGGTGTTCAAGCTTCGAAACAGGTCAAAGGTGAAAGGTGAGTACTTTGGTCCTTATACAAGTGTCAAGGCTCAGAAACTTCTTGTCGAGTTCATTCAAAAACTCTTCAAGATCAGAACATGCAGCCTTCCTTTGAACGAAAAAAACATAGCCCAGGGAAAGTTCAAGGTTTGCCTGGAGTACCATCTGGGTAATTGCCTGGGGCCTTGTGAAGGCTTGCAAAGCGAAAAAGACTATCGGGATAATGTCCTCCAGGCCAAAAGAAT
>JANQHS010000453.1 GCA_028282565.1 Cytophagales bacterium
TCATTGGATCCCCAATATTTTCTTCTTTCTGATCTTCTTGGTGTTTGCCATCTCTTTCTTCGGAGCTTTTGATATCGTTCTCCCTACTTCATTTGTCAACAAGATGGATGAAAAGGCTGATAAGGGTGGTTACATTGGAGTATTTTTTATGGCTTTTACCTTGGCCCTGGTTTCTTTTTCTTGTACGGGTCCTATAGTTGGATCAATTCTGGTAGCATCCGCAGGAGGTGAGGTGATCAAGCCCCTGGTCGGAATGGCAGGGTTCTCGTTGGCATTTGCGATTCCTTTCACACTTTTTGCGGCTTTTCCATCTTGGTTGAACAGTCTTCCCAAGTCTGGTGGCTGGCTTAATTCGGTAAAGGTTGTCCTTGGGTTCCTTGAACTCGCATTTGCATTCAAATTCTTAAGCGTAGCTGATCAGACCTATCATTGGGGAATCCTTGACAGGGATGTTTACCTCGCCATTTGGATCGTGATCTTTACCCTGTTGGGATTTTACCTTCTTGGGAAGATACAGTTGCCGCATGACAGCCCGCTTCAGAAGATCTCCGTGACAAGGTTACTTTTTTCGGTTGTGACCTTCTCTTTCGTGATCTATTTGATTCCCGGAATGTTTGGAGCACCCTTAAAAGCCTTGTCGGGTTATTTGCCACCCCAAACAACCCATGATTTTGATATTCATGAACTAGTTCGAAACACTGGTGGAGCAAAAGTCCAGACCACATCGAATATTTGTGAGTCGCCAAAGTATGCCGACATGCTTCATTTGCCGCATGGACTTCAAGGATATTTTGATTTTGAACAGGCGGCCAAATGTAGCAAGGAGCTCGGCAAACCGATTTTCATTGACTTCACGGGACATGGCTGTGTAAATTGTCGTGAAATGGAAGCGAACGTCTGGTCAGATCCGGTGGTGCTTGAAAAGCTTCAGAACGAATTTGTGATCGCAGCTCTGTATGTTGATGACAAGTTTGTGCTTCCTGAGGATCAATGGTACGTATCTGAATATGATAACAAGGTGAAAAAATCAATCGGCAAGCAAAATGCGGATTTTCAGATCCGAAAATTCAATAACAATGCACAGCCATATTATTGCCTTGTGGATGAAAACGGGGATATTCTGGTCGAGCCTAAAGCTTATGATCTCAAGGTGGAGAACTTTGTTGAGTTTCTGGATTCGGGTATTGAAAGCTACCACAATCGAGGAAGTGGTTTAGCCGTCAAGTAGCTCATCCCACCATTCTCCAGTTAAAATCCGAACCCCGGAAGTTTTTGAGCCCTTGTCCAAGGCTGGAATACTCTCTTGATATCAGGTCTGGGTCCTGATCCAGAATTTGCTGAGCCCATTTTCTTGCTTCCATTAAAATGGGACCATCGGTTGAAAGGTTTGCGATTTTAAGAACCAGGGCCCCGCTTTGTTGTGTGCCTGCCAGATCACCCGGACCCCTCAATTTTAGATCGACCTCAGCGATCTTGAAGCCATCATTTGTGTCTACCATGGTTTTGATCCGCGTTTTGGCTTCTTCTGAGATCTTGTCTTTTGACATCAGTATGCAGTAGGACTGCTCTGCACCTCTTCCGACTCTTCCTCTCAACTGATGGAGTTGAGCCAGGCCGAACTTTTCGGAATTCTCGATCACCATGGTTGTTGCATTGGGTACATCAACACCGACCTCGATCACTGTGGTGGAAACCATGATCTTGGTTTCTCCTTTGGTAAACCTGGCCATTTCAAATGCTTTGGCGTCGGGTTTCATCTGACCGTGAAGAATGCTCAGCGGGACGTCCGAAAAGGCCCTGCTAATGCTTTCGTATCCATCCATAAGATCCTTGAGGTCCAATTTTTTTGACTCTTCGATCAATGGGTA
>JANQHS010000455.1 GCA_028282565.1 Cytophagales bacterium
TAAACATGATTTATCCTTTTATCATCAAAAAAATACAATCCGGAGGGGAGAAAATAGAATGAAATTAGCCGGGTATTATGCGGATCCAACCTGTTTCAGAGCCTTGGGGTTGAAGCCGATGTAGGCTTTGAAAAGGCGATACATATGACTCTGATCAGCAAAGCCACAGGCATGTGCAATATGGGACAGGGAAAGAGAGGAATTTAGGATCATAAATACCGCATGCTTGATCTTCAGGGAGCGCATATAATCCGCGAGAGTGTATCCTGTATGTTTCGCGAAACCCTTAGAGATCGTTACCGGATGCAAACCCAGTTCCTTGGAGATCTCTTCCAATGCGACAAACTCATCCCAGCGATCATTTAGAAGGGTTTTTATCGTATGGATCCAGTCCGGACTTCTTTTGGACCTGTCTATGGAAAAAAGTGATTCTATGATCTGCTGTACGGACTCTTCGGTGTAGCAGTCATTTATCTGCAGTTCGTAATAGACCTTGAGTAAGGAGAGGTAGGAGGAATGATCGCAACTGAGGTTAGAAAAGCGGAGTTCATTTTTAAAAAATTCGGAAAAAAGCTCAATGTTCAGGTTTAGGGATGGATGGGCTGTGTTTCGATTGCGATGGATTTCTCCTTCCACATAGGTCATGATCTTCCCCGGCACAGCTATGATCTCACGACTCTTTCTGGATTCTCTGTTTCCACCAACGAGCACGGATGATAAATGGATGTTCTCATGATAATGCCAGTCTTCCGATACTTTTTCGGAGTAATGGACCACGGAAACAGAGAAGGACTTTTGTCTAAACCTGCCCGAGGTATTTCCCAGGAAATCCGAAACCTTATTTGCCCTCATGGATCATCAATATGTTTATTTCAACCCCAACAGAATTGAATATATGCATCATTTTCTTGAGGCACAGTGCTTTGAATTACCCACCTGTTAAATTTGAATGTCGCGGCATCTCTGAGTATCGCACAAAGAAAACCGAGATCATTTTTTCGAAGCTTCTTAAGCCGAGTCCTTTTTATTCCATTTCTTTTACCAGGATTGATATTCCGGTTTGATCTATGGCCTGTTCCACAAATTATAGTGAGAACTGACTCGGACGCACGAATCTAAGTCAATCCTCGCCCTCCCGGGAATCTTATTTTACACGCGGTAAATCATTGTTCTTCTAGCGGATATTGTATGTTGTCTATTTCGTTTCCAAACTGTCCATCAAGGGTTTTACCCCCATATCATACATGTCCAGCATCATTTGGTAAACATCCTTTTCTGTCTTCTCCGGACTTCCTCCACTTATTGGGGGAGAAGCATCATATTCCATATCCAACATAATTGCCTGTGCGT
This sequence comes from Cytophagales bacterium, assembly GCA_028282565.1. Lineage (GTDB taxonomy): Bacteria > Bacteroidota > Bacteroidia > Cytophagales > CCMP332 > JANQHS01. The sequence continues at coordinate 1,351 of JANQHS010000455.1, forward strand.
ATTTTTCTCCATAGATCTCCTTCATTATGGCCAAGCTCATATCCATACCGGCAGTAACTCCGGCACTCGTCCAATATTTCCCATCCCTTGTATACCTTTCATTGGCGGGTATCGCTCCGTATTTTTTTAAAAACTCCTCTTCTCGATACCAATTCGTCGATGCTCTTCTCCCTTTTAGAAGCCCTGCGGCGCCCAATATCCAGCCACCAGTACAAACGGAACCTGTGTAAAGCGTTTTTTTGTCAATCTTTCGGATCCACTCGTGTAGTCTTTTGTCATTTGTGGCTTCTATTGTTCCTGTCAGTCCGCCCGGGATGATTAAAATATCCAATTGAGAAACAGAATCGATCACGGTATTCGGTGCCATTTCAATCCCCATCACCGTTTTGATATTTCCTTGTTCCAATGAAACCAACTGAGTTCTTGCTCCCATTGCCTGACCCAGGACGTACCATGGTCCTATGACATCGAGCTCGTTTACACCATCATATACAAGAATTCCAATATCCTGAACATCATATTTGGGCTTTCCAAAAACAGATTCCATGGAAACGTTATGGTCGGGAACAGTTGTTTTTTCTATTTCTGTCTGCGAAGTATCAGGACCCTGATTGCAGGCGACAAAAAAGCTTGCAACTAATATGATGGTAATTATCCAAAAAGTATTTGCCATTGAATGCCTTATTCTGTGATGGCAATATTAATCGCAACTAAAATCATCTATTTCTTCAAAGTTCTCGGCATTCATGATCAGGCTAACCGGCTTGGAAGGGCTCGCTATGCCTGTGATCAAACCAGCGGCCATATCGCTGGATCCGATCTCGATCACATTGACTTTGGAACCTAGATTTCTACAGGAAGGACCGGTCCTTCTCACATCGATTCCCGCCCTAATAAGACTTAGGATCACGAGTTTATAATCTTCAAGCGAGACTTCGGGTCCGTACCATACGGCATTGGTAAGATCATTTGCCTGATTTTGATGCGCTATTTTATCATCTATACTGAAGCCTAGCTCTTCAAGTGCAATCCTGATCTTAGGGTTGTCCATTTCCTTGTTGTAGTACCATAGTTTGGTCTCCAATCGTGATGATGGTGGCTTATCTTCCAGTATTTGGCCAATTGCCTTATTCGCATCAAGTATTTGACCCGTAATTAATTCGGAAGTCGAAACTTCGCTTAAGTCTTTGCCGGCGCGCTCTTCCGTAAGCCCGAAATCCTGTAGGATCTTTGGTTGAGAAAGCAATATATCTGTGAGATATGTCGAGGTTTTGATGGAGGTTTTGGCTGTATTATCGGACAGTATGATCAGTTGCTCTCTTTGAGCTTTGGCAATATTTGCTTCGGTGGTGCTGGATTGTGAATTAACAATTTGGACTACGCAAAACACGATTACCAACAGAACAAAGATTGATCCTAGTATTCTAAAGTTTGGCTTGTCCTTCTCAATAAAGAGACCGAGAACAGCCAATATGGCGCTTATGATCGAAATTATATAGGTGTTCAGCATTCTGTACGTTGCTTAAGATCCGACTTTTTGATCGCTACAATTTATCTGATTTCGCCATCAGTTTCAAGTCGGTGAACCGAAAGTACATTCGGGATTAAGATCTCTTTGGGGATGTGGTGGGAGCTCTGGTATTGCCTGTTTATGAAGTTCGGCTAATACGCCCGATGTGGATTGTCCCGGATGAAGACCGCATTTTGAATTGAGTGATCTTATATGAACCCCGGCAAAAGCGATCCGGCTTCTTTATCCTTCGCCAAGCAACGTTTTTTCGAGTTGACCAAAGGCGCCTTTCCAGGCTTTGATAAAGTATTGTCTGGCCTCTTCCCAGTCCTCGCTATCTCTCCAACCCGTATGAATTAGGGTTACCTGAGTTTGCTCTCCTTCTGCTGTAAAAACAACGGTCACATTGCTCAGGGGGCGAACATTGTTCATGAAGTGTTTATACTGCTTTGGTCCTTTCCATTCGAAGTTTATGGAGTTGGGTTTGTCAATGGCAAGGATCTTACAACCCAGGGTGCTGTTATTCTCCGGTTCCCCTGGCTCCCAGAACAACTCATATTTTCCACCGACCTGAGGTTCCACATCAGCCTTGGCCGTCAACCAACTTTCCAGGCCCTGATTGGATGTGAACATCTCGAATGCTTTTGCTGTTGAGCAGTTCAGCTTAGCCTTCTCTACTATGATTCTATCCATGGTGTTTTTTCTGTTTGATCCCTTTTGACCAAAGGCTCAATTTGCCCGGCCTTCACTTCTAAAAGAAAAATATTGATTCTTGAATTAAAGGCAACAAGCTTTGATAAATGTTATGTGAACGGTATACCGATGGTGGACATTGGCTTTAATCCAAAGCAATACTCATTGTATCACTTGAGTCCTTATTAGCCAATATGATCTCGCTGATCCTTGGACGCTGGTTTTGATCGCTCAATTCTTCGATGATGATCCGACCGGTATTGGTCGTAAATGCAGATCCTCGCAAACCCTTGTCTTCATAAGGAAGCACAAGATTTCTCAGGAGTGCAATGAGCCTCGGACTGGCTTCGATCTTGACGCTATTGATATGATTGATTTCGTTGGCATGACTTGTATATTCTTCCGAAGAAGGCATGTCTTGATGAT
>JANQHS010000466.1 GCA_028282565.1 Cytophagales bacterium
AACCAGGTCATTGATTATAATTCCGCAAAGAAGCTTTCCCACCGAGGCGATCTGAAAAATTGAGGTCTCGGAGGTCTTAACGGGTACTTCTCGATTTGCAATGCCGTAGCTTATAAAATGGATCTCATCATCAATTGCTATTCCAAGGTTGATCGTGGGAATATCGTTCTTCCCGGCGTAATCGTTCACCAGCGATTCGATCTCCATAAGGGCTTGCTGCCGAGAGATTTGAGGAAACCCACTCAATGGAAACAGTATTAAGATCAGACAGGAGAGGATTGAATGTTTCATAAACTTATTCTTGGGTTTCCATAAGAAGACTGAAGAGATCAGTGTTTGTTACACACTCTTTGGAATCAAGGCTCAAAAGATCATCTGGCAGGGCTGCAATCAGAAATGCTATCCGGCTCCGGGAATGAGTTACCAATATTATCCTTAATCTTTATTGCATCTGCAAATCGGCAATCCGTTTCGGTCCGCCCTGAGAAATGGCGAATTTGTTGTTGACATTGTAAGAGCTGGATATTATATGATCTTTTCACGATATTCTCAATTTGTTCCGGGCAGGCCACAACGCAGTCATAGTTCTTTGATGGTAAAATTCTCGGGCCCGTCTTCAGCAAACATGATATAGGCTGTTTGAAGCCATGTATTATATGATTCGGATTCACTCATACTTTCTTTTGTGAATCAACATCATTTCTTGACCAGATGGAACCTCTCATCTGTGTCTTCGACCAGCCATTCAGGATCCAGTTCCAGTTGCCAACCATCTCCTTTGACAACATTGTCTGATATCTCGATTGGTGCAGAAACCGTTACCTTGCTCCAGTTTGCTGCCAAAAGGGCCCCATTCTCAACTGTCAGGATCCCCCAAACATCGCTTACCCTTAGATTGGGATAGACCGTGCCCAGATCATCAAGCGGTGTGATGTTCCTCGGGTCGAAAGAGATCTTCATATTTTGAAACGGAAGCTCTAAAGTGGGCTCAGATGTAAATTTGGATTTTAGCTTGGCGATCTTCTCGATTCTTTGCTTTTCTCTTTCGGCTTCTTCCTTTTCTATTTGCGCATAGCCATATTCACTTTGTTCCATCGAAATATCCTGGTCCGGATCAATTTCGAAGGCCTCATAAAAGTACTGGGTCAGACTTGTGTTCCGGTCGATCTCCCTATGCCAACCCGGGTTATTTGATGAT
>JANQHS010000014.1 GCA_028282565.1 Cytophagales bacterium
TGAATCCCTGATCAATGAAGGGATAAGTCGTGGAGCAATAAAGCAACTCGAGACCAAGGGAATCATCATCAGGTCCAGAAAGGAAATTCCAAGGATTAATCATTTGAGGGCAGAATTTGCGATTCCAGGAAAACAAGAGCCGGCAGCAAGATCCCTCGCGTCGCCAATAAACCTTGAACAGGCCATTGAGACGATTAACGGGATGGCAGAACAGGGGCGTCAGGTTTTGATCCTCCTACCTGAAGACAATCAAGTACAATCATTTGCCGATCGGCTCTCACATGCCGGTGCTCACGGCCTGAACGTGATATCAAGAAGTACAGGCAGAAACAACAAACGTGAGATCTTCGAGGCTGTTTCGAAAAAGGCGATCGGTCCTGTGATCGGAACACAATCGACTGTCCTTTATCCTTTCCGGCAACTAGAACTTGTGATCATCGTCAATGAGCACCATCAGTTATACAAAAGGAAATCCCATGAGATGAATCTAAATTATAAGGACATGGCCATGAAACTGGCTGCGATCCACAATGCCGATCTCATAGCACTGAGTGATTCCCCAACCCTGGAAACCTTAAACCTGATCCAAAGAGAAAAAGGTCAGGGAACTGAAAAAGCATTAAGTAGTCCCGATATCGCCATCATAGACAAAAGAGAGCACTGGCGAAAAAACCTGATGAAAGGCAGTTTCTCAAAAACGACAATTGACAAGATCAGAGAATGTATTGAAAGCGGACTTCAGGTATTGGTTTTGCAAAACAGAAAAGGTTATTCCAGCTATATAGAATGCCAGGAATGCCATCATATTCCCCATTGTCCGAACTGTGATATTTCTCTGACCTATTTCAAAACGGAGGATATACTGAAGTGCAGGTATTGCGGAGAGACCTATCCCAACTCCCCCACCTGCCCGAATGGCCACAAAGAATACCGAACCGTAGGGATCGGGATCGAACAGATCGAGGAGGAAATAGGCCTGCTTTTGCCGGAATATCAAACCCTGAGGGTGGACTCCGAAGCGATCAGGTCAAAAAGGGAATTTGAACGTCTCAAAAGGGAATTTGAGCAAAACAAGTTTCAGATCCTGGTAACCACCCACTATAGCTTTTTCAAATTCAATTTTGGGAATATCGGATTGGCCGTCATTCCCAACTTTGACCAATATCTCAACCTTCCTGATTTCAGAAATCACGAACATGCCTTCCAGGTCCTATCGGATATTCATGGCTTCTTTGACCCGGGAATTCAGTCTAAAATCATCTTACAAACCGCGTCAAAATCAACCGAGCTATTGCGCTTGTTCGAGGACTGGAATTATCAGGCTTTTGCAAGAACAGAACTGCAGGAAAGAAAGGAGTTCGACTATCCGCCCTTCGTCAGAATGATCAAGATCTCATCCATCACTAAAAACAGTTACTCAGGAGAGATCTTTTTGACAGAGCTGGCCGACATGCTTGAAAAATCTCATCCGCCTGAATTCATTCTGGGTCCCTTCACCCCCGTGGTCAAGAAGGTCCGTAACGAATTCATTCATCATCTATATGTCAAGGAAAAACCGAATGAATCAAAATTGAAAGAGCTCAAAGAAAAGCTGAAAAACTACAAGCTCAACCAGCAGGAGAAACTAAAAAAAGAAGGCGTCACCCTGGAATTCGATGTAGACACCAACGGTTAAAAAATCACCGGATCAAGGGATCCGTCGGCGCCGACATACAGAATACACTTCGCAGGATCATATTTTAACCCAAGGCTATCCTTCAACAGTTCTGCATATTGCTCAATCTGCTGATGATGTCCGGCGTCCTTTTTTCCAGTTTTATAATCCAAAACCATCCACTGGCCCTGTGACCTCACAACCCTGTCCGGCCGATGAAACTCATGACCCAATACAAGGCTCTGTTCGTTAAAAACCTCGCTACCATCAGCGAAGAAAGGGGTCAACTGCGTTGTATTTTTTATCCTGGAAACCGCTGTACTCAATCCGGCTTTTTCCTCCGGTTTTAGTTCCTCATCATGTTCGATCCTTTTCAGGATCCTATCAAAATCTTTCTCGCTATGAAGACTCTCCAAAAACCGATGAGCGATTATACCAAAATCCCGGGGTCTTCTTAGGGAGGGATCTCTTGATTCCCAAGACTCATCAACCCGCACGTCAATCCAGGGCTTGTCTCCCAGCTGTTCCGAAGTGCTTAGTTCAATTCTTGCTTCCAACGAAGTCTTTTTGGCTTCTTCCTTCATCGACTTCCCAAAGACCAATTGCTTAAATGGGATTCCTCCAGTCATATCCGGTTGTACATCTGCCTTTAGGCTACTCATGAACTGTTGCAGAATCTTCCCAATATCACCCAGCGACTCGGTAGGTTTGGACTCTTCCTTAGGTCCCGGAAAAATGCCAATGAGCTGCGCTCTTGCCCTCGTAAAAGCAACATAAAAAAGGTTGATGGATTCAATGAAGGTCCTCTCCTTCAAGTCAAGGTAATCCTCATGCAGATCCGTTTTTTCCAGGTTCCTGTTTACCGTGACTATGCCTGCATGATTTTGAGAATCATTTTTGGAAATCATGAAGTCGCCTAAGTCATTGGTCTTCCAGTTCAGAAATGGCGCAATCACAGCTCCAAATTCCAGCCCCTTTGATTTATGAATGGTCATCACCTGTACCCCAGGTGATCTCTCGTTCATACTCATGGCAAGTGTAGACTTTTTCTCTTCCCAGTTCTCAATGAAATCCCGCAGCCCTGAATTACCCCTTTGTGAAAAGTGAAATACAAAATCCAGAAAGGAGAATAGAAATGGTTTATGTGAAGAGATCTCAATCAAACCCGACCTCCGGAAAAAGCGCTCTGCCATTGTATACAGAGATTCGTGAAGGATGAGATCAAGTTTTACGCCTTTCACAAATTGAATGGAGAACCAGTCCCAAAAATTTTCGCTTGAAGTCTTCAACAAAGGTTTAAGCTTGGCAACATCCGGCACAACAACACCGGTTGCCAGACTCATGTTCTGAATTAATTCCCAACGATAAAAACCATCCAGGGGCGACAATAGTTGTCGGACGAAACTCACAAAAGCACAGACTGAAGGATCTTTGGCAAGAAGAAGGGATTCATTGGAAATCGCGGGTATATCATGATCGAGCAGAGTTTCCAGAACGGCTCTGGCCTGATCATTTTTCCTGACCAATATGGACATCTCAAAAAACTCAAATCCCTTCTTCTTTAGATCGTGGATCAACTCGGGAATCAACGCTAATGCGGATTCCTCAAATCTCAACTCATCCTGATAATCCAACTGAAGCAGTTGAACCTTCCCTTCCACCATATTAACCGGAACTTGCTGATGACCCTCATAAAACCCAACGAGTTTTGGGAATAACTCAGCTGCTCTTGCGCTAAGCCATTTGAAAAAATCATTATTGAACAGGACTACATCCTTATGGCTTCGAAAATTTCGGTCCATGAGTTCTTCGGAAAGGTTGCCTCTTAAAGGCTGGATATGGTCTTCCAGAATCGGATTTCCATTTCCATGCCGTAACTCGGGGAGGTCTATCAACAACTCCGGATCCCCTCCCCGCCAGGAGTATATCGATTGCTTGGCATCTCCAACCACCAGGCTTTCCATTCCTTGGGCCAATCCATTGGATACCAATGGAAGGAGATTGACCCATTGGGTAACCGAAGTATCCTGAAACTCGTCGATAAGCACATGGCGGAATTTAACACCAACTTTTTCAAAGATGTAAGGAACGGGTTCTTCTAAAACAAACTCATGAATGAGCTCGTGAAGGTCATCCAGAAAGATCAGTTGATCCTCCTCTTTGATCTCTTCCAGTTTGGTCACCACCTCAGATATGATCGCGATCTGGTGAATGATCTGGTAAGCATTCCTGGCGAGAAAGAAATCTGAAATATTATCAGTTAGAAAGGAGTTGACCTTTTGGGTCATGCGGATTATTTCCGCCTGATCCCCAAGTATGGAATCCCTGATCGAGGCAGGGGCTTGCTTATGCGCCAGATCTTTGCCTGCATTCAGATATTTCTCAACATCATAAGGCCCCTGTTCGAAACCCTTTACTCTAACCTTCCCAAAAAAGGCCCCAAGGCCATTGCTCTTTTGGTCAAAGTGCTCCGGTAGGTATCCCCGGGTATCCAGGAAAGACTGTGCTTCATCCGAGATCTGCTTTAATCCGTTTTCCAGGGTCTTCATTTTTTTCGCGAACGACCTCTTCAGCTCCTGAAATTCATCAAAATCGCTCCCCGGAGGAGAAGCTCTATTCCAAAAGGGAAGTATTTTCCTCGCGAACTCCATAACCAACCATCTTAGCCTCCAGCTTTTTTGCTGCTGCCGTTGGTACTTAAAAAATTCGTGGATCCATTTTGACCATTTTGATTCAGGGCCGAGTTCGTTAAAGAATCGATCGACGGATTCCTCCACCAACTCGTCGCGGTTGAAGCTGATCTGAAGGTTGAAAGCCAGGCCCAGATCCCGATAAAAAGACCTGGAAACCGCATTGACAAACGAATCAATGGTTTGAACCGAGAACTCCGAATAATGGTGAACAATTCTCTTCCAGGTCAAATAAGCTCTGT
>JANQHS010000023.1 GCA_028282565.1 Cytophagales bacterium
TTGGACGGGAGGTTCGGCCAATTCATGGCTTTGGGCGGTATTTCCAGCGGGAGATCCCTTGGTTGGCAATGGGACTCCAACAGCGGTTCCCAATGTAACGATCACCGGACTTACACCGGAGTCAAATTATGAGTTTTATGTTCGCGAGGTTTGTCCGACGGGAGATACCTCGCTTTGGGCCGGTCCTTTTGCCTTCACAACACCGTTTTTATGTCCTCCTAATTCATATTGCTTCCTGACAGGGGGAGCGGTCGGAAGGGATGGGCCGACCCAGGCTCAATTGAATACGGTATATAGTGGTACCAACTTGTCCGGAGCGGTTACATCCGTAAACGGTGTTCAACAATGGAATGTGCCGGCCAGCGGTCTTTATGAAATTGAGGTTTATGGTGCCGAGGGTGGCGGATCGCCAACTCGTCCTGGTGGAAAAGGTGCGAGAATGCGAGGTGAGTTTAACCTCTTGGGAGGATCAGTCCTTCGGGTGATCGTTGGCCAATCGGGCAATCTGAGTCCGACCGGTGCCGGAAACCGTGGAGGAGGCGGTGGTTCATTCGTTTGGGATACCGCGAGCGCAGCACAACCCCTTATTGTAGCCGGTGGAGGCGGAGGTACGAATATTTCTGTCACCTCCGCACTTTCAGGACTTGATGCCGTGACAACTACCGGAGGAACATTCATGGCCAATGGTCTTGGAAACCCCGGGGTGAATGGTAACGGAGCTTCCCCGGGAGGGGCGGGTTATCTGACAAGCTCCTCGAATGAAGATAGCGGGGGGCCTGCTTTGGCAGCCTTGCTTGGTGGCGTTGGTGGGGATGGATATACCGCAGCTACCCATTTCGGTGGATTTGGTGGCGGTGGCGGTGGTGGCGGAAGCCCGAGTACCACCTTCGGAAGTGGTGGTGGCGGAGGATACTCCGGTGGCGCCGGTCAGGGAAGCCCTGGTTCTGTTGGTGGTGGTGGCGGAGGTTCCTTCAATGCCGGGATCAATCAAAGCAATTCACCAGGCGTAAGGTCAAATGATGGTGTGGTCATTATCAAGATATTGTCTTCCGGGGCGACAAATGATATTGCTGCTATCAGCATTGATTCCCCGACTGTTTATTGTCCCGGTCCTCAAAATGTCGTAGCAACCATTGCTAATTTTGGGTCGAACCAGGTTACTTCAGCAACCGTAAACTGGTCTGTTGACGGTGCAATACAGACTCCGGCGAGTTTTACGGGTTTATTGGATACGGTCGGCGGTGCAAATCCTTCCTTGTTGCAGGTGAACTTGGGTTCATTCAATTTTTCCACTAACAATCCCTACGATATTGCGGTATGGACAAGTATGCCCAATGGGGCTGTTGATACTGTTCCATCGAATGATTCTACATTCAGGACGGTTCAGTCAAGTCTTCCTCCGCCATCCAACCTGATGCTTGGAGCTTTGACAGCTACTTCTGCCCAGGTCTCATGGTCGGGTGGATCAAATAACAGTTGGCTTTGGGTTGTTGTTCCTGCCAGCACTCCGATCGTAGGCAACGGAACTCCAAGTGCAACTCCAAACGTAACGGTCACAGGCCTGACTTCGGAGACTGCTTATGACTTTTATGTGAGGGAGGTTTGTCCCACGGGGGATACCTCTGCATGGTCAGGCCCATTGTTCTTTTTAACACCCTTTCAATGCCCGCCCAATGCCTATTGCTTTCTCCCTTGCGGTGCAACTGGTCAATTTGGGCCGACCCAGACGGATTGTAACACAACTTATTCGGGTACCAACCTGGCCGGCAACGTTACGGTTACCGGAGGAATCCAAAATTGGAATGTTCCCTCCGGCGGACTCTATACCATCGAAGTATTCGGTGCACAGGGTTTTGGAACATTTGGAGGGCGTGGAGCTAAAATGAGTGGCGAATTCGTCTTTAATACAGCGGATCCTCTAAAAATTCTTGTTGGACAAAAAGGAGCTCCACCTGTAGGTGCAGGGACCAACCAATTCGGAGGAGGAGGTGGAACTTTTGTCACGGACAACCTGGATAATCCCTACATTATTGCCGGAGGTGGCGGTGGATCTTGGGCGCCAACGCACACCGCGATAACCGATGCGCCAATCACGACCACTGGTAATACCGGTGGCGGAGCAGGGTCTACTGGTGGGGCAGGTGGAACAGGAGGACTTGGTGGTGGAACCAGCGTCAGTGGGGACGGCGGAGGTGGATTGCTTGGAGATGGAGCTGGTGTAGCCGGTGGTCAGGCCTTTGTCAATGGTGGCAATGGAGGAATTACAACAACCAGCGGTGGTGAAGGTGGATTTGGCGGCGGTGGCGGTGCCAGCAGTTTTAATAACCGCAGGGGCGGCGGAGGTGGTGGCTACTCCGGAGGCGGTGGAGCCCATGGTGGAAGCACCGGATTCCCTGAAGGCGGAGGTGGTGGATCGTTCAACTCCGGTTCCAACCAGTCGAACATGGCTGGTGTGAGGTTCAATGATGGAGTGGTGATCATAACCCCGCTTTCGAGTGGTGTTCCGAATGATGTTGGGGCAATTTCAATTGATTCACCCACCGTCTATTGTCCGGGTATTCAAAATGTAGTGACTACCATAAATAATTTTGGTTCGAATCAGGTGACCTCCGCTACAGTCAACTGGAGCGTGGATGGAGCGATTCAAACCCCGGTATCCTTTACAGGAACACTGGATACTATAGGAGGATCTGGACTAACCACCGCCCAGGTGACCCTTGGAGCCTTCAACTTTTCCACGAACAATCCTTATGCACTCAAGGTTTGGACCAGTCTCCCTAATGGCGTTGCAGACACGGTAAATATTAACGATACGTCAGAAACTATAGCGCAGTCCAGTTTACCTCCTCCAACCGCGTTGACGTTGGGGCCAATGACCGGTACTTCGGCGGAGTTCTCATGGGCAGGAGGGGCGAACAATAGCTGGTTATGGGTTGTGGTACCACAGGGAACCCCGATAACGGGAATCGGGACCGCAAGTTCGGTGCCGATGGTTACAGTCACAGGATTGACATCTGAGACGGCCTATGATTTTTATGTACGGGAAGTCTGTCCTACGGGAGATACTTCACAATGGGCAGGGCCTTTATTCTTCATTACCCCATTTGAGTGTCCTCCAAATTCATTCTGCTTTCTCCCATGTGGGGCCAGCGGTAGTTCAGGTCCTACCCAATTGGATTGTAATGCTGCTTATGCTGGAACTCCCTTGGCTGGAAATGTTACTGTGATCGGCGGAATTCAAAACTGGAATTTCCCTTCCGGTGGAGTTTATACCATTGAGGTCTTCGGTGCCCAAGGCTTTGGTGCCTTTGGTGGAAGAGGGGCTAAGATGAGTGGAGAGTTCACATTTGGTACTGGTGATCCACTGAAGATCCTTGTCGGACAAAGAGGTGCACCTCCGGTAGGGTCAGGAACAAACCAATTTGGCGGTGGCGGAGGTACGTTTGTTACAGACCTCTCGAATAGTCCTTACATCATCGCCGGTGGAGGTGGCGGCTCCTGGGCTACAACCTTTACAGCCGTTACCGATGCTGTGGTAAGCGGCACAGGAAATGTTGGTGCAGGAGCGGGAAGTACCGGCGGAGCCGGTGGAACCGCCGGGCTTGGTGGTGGCACTAGCAGTCAGGCTGATGGTGGAGGCGGATTATTAGGAGATGGTGGCGGAACAACCGGAGGGTTGGCATATATCAATGGCGGCTTGGGTGGTGTTGCTGCGACGAGCGGCGGTGAAGGAGGATTCGGCGGCGGCGGCGGCGCGAGCAGCTTCAACAACCGGAGAGCAGGCGGCGGCGGCGGATACTCCGGCGGCGGCGGATCGCATGGAGGAACTACAGGTTTCCCGGAAGGTGGAGGAGGTGCATCCTTTAATTCCGGAATAAACCAGGATAATGTAGGTGGTGTCAGGTTCAATGATGGTGTGGTGATCATCACGCCGGTGGCTAGCGGAATCGCCAATGATGTAGGCGTTGTTTCCGTCGATGTTCCTATTGATCCATGTGAAGGCGTGCTGGATGTTCCTGTGAGTATTCTCAATTTCGGAACTACCCAAGTGAATTCCCTGACCATTAATTGGGAGGTGAATGGTATTCCGCAAACTGCAGTTCCTTATACCTCTCTTCTGGATACTTTTGGCGGAGCGGGTACTTCTTCTGCTCAGGTGGTGTTGGGCACTTTCAATTTTGTGGCAGGAACACCTGTGAATATCAGAGCCTGGACCTCAAATCCGAATGGTGGAGCCGATGGACTTCCATCTAACGATAGCAGTGAAAAGGTGATCAACGCCCTGAACCAGCCGGTGATCAACTCAACTATGGGTGATGAGGTTTGTGAGGTAGGAGACCTGACCTTGACGGTTAGCGGATCAGCCGGCACCATGGCTTGGTATGACGATCCTACCCTGTTGAATCAGGTGGGCACAGGAAATAGTCTGACCATAATTGGTGCAACCAGTAGTCAAACACGCTATGTGCGGGGTGAAAATCCCAACGGCTGCAATACCCTGCCGGAAACGGTATTTGGAAAAGTCAGTCAGACTCCGGTTTCGGACTTTACTTTCGTCATCAATGGCGCTACAGTTGACTTCACTGAGAATATTACCGGCGCATTTGATAGCGTGTTATGGAATTTTGGAGACTTTACAAGCAGCACCCAGGTCAACCCCTCCCATACTTATGCCACTACGGGGACAAGGTTGGTCACCCTTACGGTCTGGGATGGTACCTGTGTGGATGACTCAAGTCATGTACTCTTTGTCAACGTGGGATTGAACGATAGTCAGTTGGCAAGGGATATCCGGCTTTATCCGAATCCGAGCTCCGGACAGTTCACCATTGAACTGCCTACCCTGGATAAGGATATGCGTTTTGAGATCCTCGATCTGAAAGGAGTGTTGTTGTTTGAAGAAGAGGTTGGTTCTGTATCTGATCATTTGAGCAAGGACTTTGATCTGCAGGGATTACCAGTTGGAAATTATGTATTGAAGGTGTACCGGGGTGATGAGTTCTCCTATCACCGTTTCACAATAAAATAGCAGGTGAATGATAAGACCTCCCCGCCGATCTTGGTGATAATCGAGATCTGGGGAGGTTTTTTAATTGTGTTAAAACTAACCTCGATCAAACAATACTTGATTTCTTGAATGAGGGGAACGGTGCGCTCTGGAAATATCAAAACCCGGATCGGGATTGGCCTTGTGGTGGCCGGGTTTCTGCTTCCTCTTTTGGGACTGATCGTTCCATTCCTCGGCTTCTCTTCAGGAGTTTCTGCCACGTTGATCGGTTTCTTCATGATCGGCGGACCCGAGATCTTCATCATTTTGGGAGGAGCCCTGGCCGGAAAGGAAGGGGTGTTGCTGGTCAAGAACAGGGCAAAGCGATTCCTCGGCCTACCGGAAGGAGAGTATCCTGCTTCCAGGAGCCAGTACAATCTGGCCCTGTTCCTGATGGTCCTGTGGCTTGTGTCACTCACACTGCCATATTATGTTCCTTTCATAGGCCAATGGATTGGAAGCCTGACGATCAAGTGGTACTATTTTGTGCTGGGGGACCTGGTGTTTGTAGTGGCTTTTCTGTTTCTGGGTGGGCATCAAATGATTATCAAGCTTGGTAAGCTCTTCACCTGGGAGCCATGGGAGTTACCGGAATGAGATGAATGGACTATGGTCCCAGAATAAACGATATCCATGGGTTTTTCTGTTTCTCTGGGGCTGAGCTCTGCGAATGCCATGAGCTAACATTGGGCGAAGAAGCCCTTTCCGAATAGCTCTATAGGACTTATTTTTGCGAGGTGATTCGCCTCCTGCCTTTTCTTGTTTTGTTTTTTTCTGCTTTTCTCGCAAAGGGAGACTTGATCGTTGATTCGCTCTTTGTCAATTCGGGAATGGTTCAAATGGAGTTCGGAGGCCCAATGTTTCCTTACATATCTCCAAATCAGTCGACGACCTTTGAAAAAGAGGCGGCCAGGTATAGAATATTGCCTGGAGATACCCTGAGGCTCATGATCTTTAACAATGATAACAAAAGCCACAGCTTTACGATCCGGGGCGGCGGTCAAAGCTCTCCGGTGATTCCTGCGGGTAATAGCGCAAGCTGGGATGTTCATTTTTCCAATCCAGGGATTTATCAGTTTGCTGATGAGAGCGATCATAATGATGTTCTCGGACTTTCGGGAATGATCATCGTCTGGCGGGGTCTTGACCATGAGTTCTATTGGTCTCTGAGGGAGCACCAAAGTGACCTCAATGCCAATATCCTGGCCGGGCAGCCTTTTGATCCGGATGACTTTGCTCCGGATTATTTCACTGTCAATGAAAAAAGCCATCCTGAAGTTCAAAATGATTCGGCAGCAGTGATCTCTGGAAAGGTGGGAGACAGCATTTACATTTTCCTTTCAAATCAGGGATTGATGGACCATTCAATCCATTTCCATGGTTACCACATCCAGTTGGTTTATTCATCTATCAATAACTGGCAATTGGACTGGATCAAGGATAGTTTGCCGATCAAGGCCCAGGAATCGCAGATATACCTGCTTGTACCGCATCAGGAGGGTACTTTTCCTGTTCATGATCATAATCTTGTAGCAACGACCATTGGCGGAAATGCCCCGGGGGGAATGCTGGTTCTCTTTACCATAGATCCATGAGGAAGCTGTTGTTGATATCCTCCTTCTGTATGGTTTTCGGCTCTGTGTCAGCGCAGGTCAAGCGTGAGTACACCTTTGATTCGTTCATGGATGGTATTTCTTTGCTGCACACAGGAGACAGCATGAACATCTGGGGTTTTCAGCGACTCCGCCCGGATACTTCTTTGAAATTACTGCCCTCACCAACTATCTATTGTGAACTCGGTGATACGGTGGAGATCACAGTGATCAATACCTCCTTTGAAGGGCATACTATTCATCTTCACGGACTTGACGTAGACCAGGCCAATGACGGAGTCCCATCGACTTCCTTCTTCATTCAACCAGGCCAAACAGGTAGGTATTCCTTTATCGCGACACATACGGGGAATTACCTCTACCATTGCCATGTTACCTCGGTCATGCATGTTCAATTGGGGATGTATGGTATGTTGGTGGTGGCAGGGCCCGGGGGTCAGAAAGAGATGTACCCCGGAGGACCGAAATATGTCAAGGAATATGCCTGGCTTGGTGCTGAGATCGACAAGTCCTGGCATGATGATTATACCAGCATCGGGAGTTTTACTAACTTTTTTCCAGATTATTTTCATGTTTCCGGGAAGTCCAAACAGCAGATCTGGGAGGACTCTGCGATCTCGATCTACGACGCGCGCATCAATGAGCCGATCTTGATCAGGGCATTTAATATTGGCTTTGGGATCCAGGAGTACATCTTTCCTTCCTCATTGACCGTAAAGGCAATTATGTCCGATGGGAGGGTTTTACCCTCGCAGGTACAGCTCCACACATTGAGATTGTACCCCGGGGAACGCTATGGTCTGATGATGTGGCCCGGCAGCTTTACTCAGGACAGCATCACGGTTAATTTTAGGAATATGTTAAGGGATCAACTCTGGGCGACCGATAAGATCCCAATCGAAGTGAATGGTGTTTATGGGATTGAAAAGGAACTAGAGGAGGAAATCCTGAGTGTATTCCCAAATCCGGGTTCGGGTAAGCTGAATATCCGGACGCAAACCGAGATCCTGGCAATTGAGCTTTATGATGTCCATGGGCATCTTGTGTGGACGGGTCACTCCCTTAATGCCGGGGATCATGCAATCACATTGATGGTATCCGATGGAATCTATGTTTTGAAATGCGAGATAGATGGGGGAGCGGTCACCAAAAGAATTATGGTTCTTTCTGAGTAACCACCTGGTAAGGCCCTGTCTGGTTCCAGTGATTCCGCTACGCTCATGCCCTGGGTCCGTACACCTAATACGGAATTCTTAATTCCTCTTCCCCTTTGTATTTTGGTGCTGATAAAATCTATTAGACTATGAAGATCATTCTTACGATTGTGCTCAGCGCCTTAACCACTTCTCTTTTTGCCGGAAACAAACATTGTCTGTTATCGGCGAATTTCTACGTTGATGACGTAAAGACCCTTGAGATCGACTGTCCTCAGGATCAGGCTACGGAAGATGCTTTCCATGCCAGGGATTTCGCTACCCTGGCTGAAGCATTGGATTTTGTTTCTGATCAGGGATATGAGATTCAGGTGATTGCGCCACATAATATCTCCCATGCAGTACATAAGTTTATCATGGGCTATTCAGTGGTATTCAAAAAAGAGTAAAAGGCCTAAGCCCGTTCACTTGAAGTGGCGGGCTTTTTCTTATTCTCTCGATCTGTTCAGGCTACGGCACCTTCTTTTTTATGGTTTAGCCCTATTTTCTGAAGATTCAGATCTCTTTGCAGATCAGCCTCGATCAATCCAATCACTCCCGGGTCGTTCAGCATACGGTAATGACCTACCTTCTCCAGGGTTTGCAAAATGACCTTTGGATGGGCTTTTTGAATTTCCACCGAATTGGAATAGGGAATGACCTTGTCAAATCTGTCATGAATGATCAAGAGGTTGCCGAAATCGATCTCCTTGAGCCATTCCTCCATAATCAGGCTGCTCATTCTTTCCTTGAGTATGTAATCCGTATACCTTTCGATCACTCTGTATGCCTTGGTGTTCAGCCCGATATGTTCTCCAAAAACCCTCACGGACTCAGAAAGATCGTTCAATGTACTGAGCATGATCCAGTTTTTGATTTTGTAGGTTGATCGATTGAGAGCATTTGCGGCAACCGCCGAACCCCAGGAATGGGAAACAATGGAGAATGGTTCTTTTGGACCAAGACTGTAGATCAGATTCCGCAAAGCCTCTCTGCATTCGAAAAGATTGGAGGATTTTAGCCCGGATCTGCCATGCCCGGGCAGATCAAAACTGACTACCCTTTTTCCGGCTTCAGCTAATCTCTGGCCTATTCTTGCCATGCTTCCCGCATTGGAATGCCATCCATGAACCAGTATTACCAGTTCTCCTGTGGGATCTCCAATCTCATATATCCAACTGTCCTCAGGAGCCCCTGAGATCTGAAACCCTTGGTTTTTATGGTAAAAAGACTTTTCCCTTTTTCTGAATCTCTTTTTGTAGGGCGGTGTCTTGACAAAAAGATTGAAGGCTTGTTTGCCAGCGTATTCGGGAAATAAAGCCGAGGTCAACCCGAAATATGCTCTGATGATTGATTCAATTGTTTTCATAGTTTTATACCGATTGGTATATTTTAGGCCAAAATTTTTTATTTCTTCAGTTCTGTTTCAATAACCTGATCCAGGTGATCCATCATGTCATTGATGCATCCAGGGTCCTCAGTGAGTACACCCAGAAAAAGGCTTCCTTCGATCATGGCAAAAATTCTGTTGGCGTAGACCATGGGATCAATGTCGGATCTGATATCACCTTTTTCAATTCCATTGAGAATAATGTCTACGATCTTTCCTCTGATCTTGATCGTCATTTGCTTTACCCTTGCAAACAGCAGGGGGTTCTGGTGATTGGAGTCAACCCCTCCGGTAATGATCGGGCAGCCCCCAAAATCAAACGCATAGGCATAATATTGGCGATAGAATTCGTTCACGGCCCTCAATTGTTCCAAAGGAGCTGTATGCCTTCCAACGAATTCGTTCAGGTTCCCAAGTATGATCTTCAAGTTGAAATTGAAAGCAGCCAGGGCCAGGTGTTCCTTGTTTTCAAAGTGACCGTATATCGCGCCCTTGGTCAGGCCTGTTGCCATGGTCAGATCCGATAAGCTGGTTCCGGCATATCCGTGCTTGCTGAAAACGGGTGCCACTGTTTCAAGAATGAACTGTTTGGTCCTTTGAGATTTGGAAATTGCTGTTTCCATGTCAAGGCAAAAATAGTGAAAAATATACCAATTGGTATATTCTATAAGAAAGAGTTCCCTCAGTTGCTTGAAAATGTTTTGATAATTTCAACTGAGGCCCTTTTTCAAAGGACTATACTTTTTATTTATAATGATTCTAAATTAATTGGCCAATTCAATAATTTTTCCCTGGTGTTGGATCATAAGCAATTGAATTTCAATTAAATATGCGTTCGGAAGCAGAGTTATCCACAATCATGATCTGATCCTGCAAAGGGCCTGTTTGATGCTATGGGTTCGGTAATTAGATTTGTGCAGCTTTAAGAATCGTACTGCCGATGTATATTGAAATACGAACGCTTTCTGAAAAATTCGGAAAGTTTTTTCTAACCGCTACGCTACTGCTGTCTTTCACCCTGGCCCATTCACAGGATGAAAATGTTGAACCCGCAGCCGAAGAAACTACTGAGGAAACCGCATCCGAAGGAGGAGGTTCCGATGAGTTGATCCAGGTAGGAGTTACGGTTTACGAAGAGAATTGTACCCAATGCCATAGGTTCAATTCGGTTGTGGTAGGCCCGGCATTAAAGGATGCCCATACAAGGTGGTCTTCCAAAGAAGAACTGCTCCATTTCATTCAATATCCTCAAAAGGTGATCGATGGCGGGGAAAATGCCCATGCAAAAGAGCTATACGATCAATATAAGCAGTACATGCCGAATCATGATTTCCTCTCTGATAATGAGTTGGAGGGCTTATATGCTTTTATCGTGGCTGAAAGCACGAATCCCTTTCATGAGGTAGAAAAGGCGGAAGAAACTTTAGCCTCAGCTGACGGATCCGGTACGGGAGGTGCTGGAACCGGGGTATCCGAAGAGTTCCTGATGGTGATCATCGTCATTCTTATCGTGATCCTGCTCTCGATCATTGTTGCCCTGACCCTTTTAATGGGCTTGATGAAGCGCTTCGTAGATTCCCGTGATGATATCAGCGAAGAGGAAAGGGAATACATCAGTCCTGGCTTCAACCTTGTGGCCATGCTGCGTTCCAAACCATTTGTCAATACTGTAGTTCTGCTATTTGTCCTCTTTGCATTGAAGTCCGGGATTGACGGGCTCTATTCGGTCGGTATCCAGCAGGGATATGCGCCTACTCAACCGATCAACTTTTCTCATAAACTCCATGCGGGCATGTATGAGATCGAATGCCAGTATTGTCACACGGGGGTTACCAAGAGTAAGAACGCCAATATTCCATCGGCAAACATTTGTATGAATTGCCATAATTCCGTCAAAGTTGCGTCTCCGGAGATCCAAAAGATCTACGCGGCCGTTGAAAAAAATCGCCCTATAGAATGGGTAAGGGTTCACAATCTTCCCGACTTGGCTTATTTCAATCATTCTCAGCACGTTGCTGTGGGAGAATTGGAATGTCAGACCTGTCATGGCCCGGTCGAAGAGATGGAAGTGATCCAACAATATTCTCCTTTGACCATGGGGTGGTGTGTGAATTGCCATCGTGAAACACTGGTCAAAGCAGAGGGAAATGAATACTATGATAAGCTGATGGAGTTCCACGACGGAGAAAATGCGGGGATGACCGTGGAGGACATTGGTGGACTAGAATGTTCCAAGTGTCATTATTAATATCTAATCTGAAGACGATTATATGAAGGAAGGAAAAAAAGTTTACTGGCAGGGGCTCGAGCAGCTTAACCAGGATCCTGAATTCCTGAAATACGCTGATAAGGAATTTCCTGAATACCTGCCTGTGAAAGAGCAGAAGAATGGTCAGCCTGAGGATTCCAATGTTGATTTGGGAACCGACAGGAGGGACTTCTTAAAGCTCATGGGATTCTCAGTAGCAGCCGCATCACTCGCGGCCTGTGAGGCTCCTGTCAGAAAGGCTATTCCATACCTCAATAAGCCGACGGATGTCGATCCCGGTGTTGCCAACTATTATGCGTCAACCTATTCTCAAGATGGCGACTACTGCAGTGTTCTGGTGAAAACCCGTGAGGGCAGGCCTATTTTCATCAAAGGAAACAAGATGTCCGATGTTACCCAGGGTTCGATTAACTCAAGGGTGATCGCATCAGTACTGGATCTATACAATAAGGATCGATTAACGGGACCGAAGACCAAGGGGCAGGATTCCGATTGGAAAACAGTGGATGCTGAGATCAATCAGAAGATCAGCTCAATCACAAATTCCGGTGGAAAAATTGCCCTGGTGAGCAAGTCGGTCACCAGTCCATCCACGCTTAATCTGATTTCTGAGATCCAGGAACAATATCCGGGAGTTGAGCACATACAATATGACGTAAACTCCAATTACGGTATCAGAAAAGGCAATGAGATGTCATTTGGGGTTGGGTTTGTTCCGGCCTATGACTTTTCAAAAGCCAAAACCATAGTCAGTATCAATGCTGACTTCCTGGGATCATGGGTTTCACCCATAGAATATTCAAGACAATACGCTCAGGGAAGAAAGGTGGGTAAATCAAAGAAGAAAATGTCCAGACATTTTCAGTTGGAATCTTTGTTTACCATGACCGGTGCGAGCGCTGATTACCGCAGCAAGATCAGGCCTTCCGAAGAGGGCGATGTTGTCAAAGCGCTTTACAATATGTTAGCTGCCAAAACCGGTGGAGCATCTGTTTCAGGTGGTGATGGAAGCTATAATTATCTTGACCAGGCTGCTGATGAACTGCTCAGGAGCAAGGGGAAATCACTGGTGGTCTGCGGATCAAATGATCCAAATGTCCAGACTCTTGTGAATGGCATCAATTACATGCTTGAGAACTACGGTCAGACCATCGATCCAAGCAAAGGAAATACATCAAGGCAGGGTGATGATCGCAGAATGGTTGATTTTGCCAATGGTCTTTCCAGCGGTGAGTACAAGGGTGTTGTCTTTTTAAACTGTAACCCTGTTTATGATCACCCATTAGGCGGCAAGATCAAAGAAGGTATTAAGAAAGCTCTTCTTTCGATCTCTACGGCTATGGTTTCAGATGAGACCGCCGTTGAGGTGCAATACAATTGTCCATCGCATCACTTTCTTGAGTCATGGAATGATTCCATGCCGAGGAAGGGATCTTACAGCCTTGCTCAGCCGACCATCAACCCTTTATTCAATACAAGACAGGCTGAGGAATCCCTGTTGCGTTTCGCAGGGCGTGATGATTCCTATTACGATTATGTGAGGAACTACTGGAAAGAGAATGTTTATAATGCGGAGACTGCAGAAAAGTCATTTGACCTTTTCTGGGATCGTTGTCTTCATGACGGTGTTCATGAGGTAGAGACACCTTCGGAGGAGGGATTCGACATGGTTCCTGTGCTGATCTCCGAATCGATGGGAACCGCTGCATCTGGAATATCAGCTGAAGGTCAGGGTATGGAATTGGTGATCTACGAATCCCATAATATAGGTTCAGGTGAAATGGCTAACAATCCCTGGTTACAGGAAACTCCTGACCCGATCTCTAAGGTCTGCTGGGATAATTATATTTCTATCAGCGTGCCTGACGCCAAAGAGCAGGGTATCAACCAGGACGATCTGCTAACATTGACGGCAAGTGGAAAATCTGTCACACTGCCAGCCTTGATACAACCAGGACAAACCGCTGGAGTTCTCGGAGTTGCATATGGCTACGGAAGAACGAATTCCGGGAAGGTAGGTGATGGGATTGGAGCAAATGTCTATCCCATGGCTGGTAGCGATGGTTATGTGAATTATTCTATTACCAAAGGAGTTTCGCTGGCCAAAGCAACTGGAACAAGGAAACTTGCTCAGACACAAACCCACCATACCTATATGGGTAGGGATTTTGTGATCCAGGAGACCACGTTGAACGAATACAAAAAAGATGCATGGGCGGGCAGATCCTTTCCCAAGATCTCCACCTATGATGGAAAAACCGCTCCGAAGAATATTTCACTTTGGAAAGGGCATAAATACCCTAATCACCATTGGGGGATGGTTGTTGACCTGAATAGCTGTACAGGGTGTTCTGCTTGTATCGTCTCTTGTAATTCTGAAAATAACATTCCCGTTGTTGGAAGGGATGAGGTGATCAATAGAAGAGAAATGCATTGGCTCAGGGTCGATCGCTACTATAGCAGTGATAGTGATCATTGGCAGGGCGGTGAAGTTCCTTCCGATAACCCTGAGGTTGTTTTTCAGCCTATGATGTGCCAGCAATGCAACAATGCTCCCTGCGAAACTGTATGCCCGGTTGCAGCGACAACGCATAGCACTGAGGGGCTGAACCAAATGGCTTATAACCGCTGCATCGGAACCAGGTATTGCGCCAATAACTGCCCCTATAAGGTTAGAAGATTCAACTGGTTCAAATACCATGACAACAGGCAATTCCCTGATAATCTTGGTATGAACAACGACCTTGGTAAAATGGTCTTGAACCCAGATGTGACTGTAAGGTCAAGAGGGGTTATGGAAAAATGTACTTTCTGCGTGCAAAGGGTACAGGAAGGAAAGCTCACCGCCAAGAAGGAGGGAAGGAAAGTGAAAGACGGAGAGATCACCACAGCCTGTGCGGAAGCCTGTCCTACCGAAGCATTGGTTTTCGGGGATATGAATGATCCTAAGTCACGTATCAGTGAGGTTCTTTCCAGCGAAAACAAGGAAAGAGCATTCCATGCACTGGAGGCGATCAGGGTAGCACCGAATGTGTCCTACTTGACCAAGGTTAGAAATAAGGAAAAAAGTAATCAAGCATAGATAATGAGCGTAGTCGTTTCATCTGTCAGAACACCACTGATCACGGGCACGAAGACATTGCACGATGTGTCTGATGATATCTGCCGTTATGTAGAGAGACCCCCAAGCAAATCCTGGATGGTCGCCATTGCATTGTCGCTGGCAACCCTTGGTTTTGGTGTTTACTGCCTTTACCGTACCCTTTGGGATGGTATCGGGGTTTGGGGTCTGAACAAGACCGTTGGTTGGGCCTGGGATATCACCAACTTCGTGTGGTGGGTTGGTATCGGTCACGCTGGTACCCTTATCTCAGCCATCCTTCTTCTTTTCAGGCAGAAATGGCGGATGTCGATCAACCGGGCTGCAGAGGCGATGACCATCTTTGCTGTTATATGTGCTGCGACATTCCCATTGATCCACATGGGCCGTCTTTGGCTTGGTCTGTATTGGGTCCTTCCACTGCCAAACACTTTTGGTTCGCTCTGGGTGAACTTCAATTCCCCGCTGCTTTGGGACGTTTTCGCGATCACAACATATTTCACCGTTTCACTTGTTTTCTGGTACCTGGGCCTTATCCCGGATTTTGCTACAATACGCGACAGAGCAAAACTTCCATGGAGAAAGAAATTTTACAGTGCTTTAAGTTTCGGTTGGACAGGAAAAGCCAGAGACTGGAATCATTATGAAACAGTAGCCTTGATATTGGCCGGACTGGCAACTCCTTTGGTCCTTTCGGTACATACCATTGTAAGTTTTGACTTCGCCACTTCCGTTATACCCGGTTGGCATACGACGATCTTCCCTCCATACTTCGTTGCCGGAGCTATTTTCTCCGGTTTCGCTATGGTATTGACCCTCTTGATTATTACAAGAAGGGTTTTTCATTTGGAAAATTATATCACGCTCTATCACATGGAGTTGATGAATATTGTGATCATCGTGACCGGCTCGATCGTCGGTATCGCATACATCACAGAGCTTTTTATGGCTTGGTATTCGGGTGTGGAAGCCGAATGGTATGCCTTCCGAAACAGGGCTCTTGGACCATATTGGTGGGCATATTTTTCGATGATGACCTGTAATGTGGTATCACCACAGTTATTCTGGTTCAAGCCCATCAGGAGAAGTATCGTTTCCACATTCGTCCTTTCCATCATTGTGAACATTGGAATGTGGTTCGAAAGGTTTGTGATCATCGTGACCTCACTTCATAGGGATTATCTTCCCTCCAGTTGGGCGATGTTCACTCCAACATTGTACGACGTAGGAGACTTCCTGTTGACATTCGGGTTCTTTTTTACGGCATTCCTGCTGTTTGCCAAATTCTTCCCGGTGATCAACATTGCTGAAGTTAAAACAATATTGAAATCAGATAGTCAAAAGTCATAACCAATGGATCTGAAGAAAAATTATTTGGTAGGGGTATTTGATGATGATGATGTGTTGCTGAATGCGATACCCAAAATACGCGAATCAGGCATCAAGATCGAAGATGTATACACCCCGTTTCCTGTTCATGGAATCGAAGAAAAGCTGGGTTACAAGCGCTCGAAAATGTCGGTAGCGGCTTTCTGTTTCGGAATGTGCGGAACTTCTTTTGCGATTTGGATGCAAACCTGGATGCTGGGATTCGATTGGCCCATGATCATCGGTGGTAAGAACTTCATTTCCGCGCCTCCATTTGTTCCAGTGACCTTTGAGTTGACGGTGTTGATCGGTTCTCTTGGAATGGTGGGAACATTCTTTGTGATGGCCGGGCTTGCTCCCTGGGCCAAGCCAAGGATCTTTGATCTGAGAAGTACGGATGATAAGCATGTGATGGCCATTGACCTCGCTGCCAACAGCAGAAGTGAAAATGAAATTCAGGGAATGCTTCAGAGCAATGGGGCAGCTGAAGTGTACCGTAAAGATTTTGAAGATTAATACCATGAGGATCTATCTATATACATTAGCTATCGCGGTGGCGATGGTTTCCTGCAGGGCAGGAGGAGAGAACCAGGGTACGGAGTATGCTCCGAACATGTATCACTCGGTGGCCTATGAGCCATTGAAGCAGGTCAAGGACAAGTCAGCAGGTCTTTGGGTGAACTCAACGGATGAGAATGTGGGAGAGTACTATAGCTCCAATCCCAATAACCCTTATGGGATGAATATGAGGGAGCCCGTTGCCAATACCATTCCAAGAAGGTCTTATAACGGAGCAGGCACGGATGTCTATTTTGAGGCCGAAAGGGTTCATAAGGATAGTCTTGCATACAGTGCTGCAAATCTTGAAAACCCCTTTGCCGAGGGTGATGAACTCGTTCTCGAAGAGGGAAAACAACTCTACCTGACCTATTGCCAGCATTGTCATGGAAAAACAGGTAACGCCGACGGGAAAGTTGCTGCGATGTATCCGGGAGTTCCAAAATATAATTCAAGAGCCTTGAAGGATATCTCTCAGGGACATATCTACCATGTCATTACACATGGGAAGGGAAGAATGTGGCCACACGCCTCTCAGGTGGCTCCTGACGAAAGGTGGAAGATCGCCAGGTATGTACAAAAACTCCAAAAAGGGGAATCTTAAAAACTGAACTATGAGTCAAATGGACCAATTTGAGTTTACAGGAAAGCAAAAGAGGAATGTATTTCTGATCCTCGTTATCGGTTTGGTGCTGATGGTTTTGGGGATCTTCATTGAAATGTCGGGTGGCGGAGGGCATCATGAAGAGCATGGTCTGCTGAACAATTCATCTGGCCAGGTAGCCAGTCTGATGGCTCATGATCAAGCAGAAGGTTCTCATGCGGAAGAAGCCGGCGGGCATCACGGATACCATTGGTATCAAAGGCTTTATGCTAACCTGTGGATCAACAATATGTACTTCATGGGTATAGGTATAATTGGCCTGTTCTTTTTTGCGATCCAATACGTTGCAAGGGCGGGCTGGTCTGCTTCGATCATCAGAGTGATGCTGGCCTACGCACATTGGATTCCTTATGGAGCGGTATTGATCATATTGGTCTTCTTTCTCGCGAATCATGATCTATTTCACTGGACTCATGAGTCATTATATGTGGAATTCTTAGAGGATGGAAGCCCAAATCCTGAATACGATGAGATCATCGTTGGAAAAGCAGGCTTTCTGAATATGCCCTTCTACTGGGCAAGAATGCTCATTGGCCTGGGTGTGTGGACAGGGGCGTTCTTCCTATTGAGAAAATACACCCTTGCTGAAGATCAGGAAGGCGGAACAAAGTATTACCATAAGTCCGTGACAACCTCGGCGATTTTCATCATATTCTTTGCGGTCAGCTCCTCGATTCTTGCTTGGGATTGGATCATGTCTATCGATACTCACTGGTATAGCACCATGTTTGGTTGGTATATTTTTGCCTCTTGGTTTGTAACGGGCCTTGCTTCGATCACCCTGATGACAGTCTGGCTGAAGAAGTTGGGTTATCTGCCGATGGTGAATGAGAACCACATTCATGATCTTGGAAAATTTGTTTTTGGGTTCAGTATTTTCTGGACTTATATCTGGTTTAGTCAGTTCTTATTGATCTATTATGCCAACATTCCGGAAGAGACTGTTTACTTCTGGGAAAGACTGAATTCACATACTTATGCGCCACTGTTTTATTTGAATTTGTTGCTCAACTTTTTTCTACCCTTCCTGTTATTAATGACAAGGGATTCGAAGAGACAATGGCTGATGTTAAGGATCGTAACTTCTATTGTTATTGTGGGACACTTCATTGACTTCTATCTGATGATCACTCCGGGTACATTGAAAGCTCATGGGGGGATAGGGTTTATGGAAATCGGCACATACCTGGTCTATCTTGGTCTGTTTGCCTTCGTCGTGCTAAACGGGCTGTCGAGATACAAGTTGGTTCCGGCTAATCATCCAATGTTGGAAGAAAGTGTTCATCACCATATTTAATTTCTAGAGATGCTAAATTTATTAATTGGTCTTGGTGTACTTTTAGTCTTACTGGTTCTTTTCCTCCTCTTTCGTCTTGGTGGGACGGTTGCGGTAGTCAAAGGGACTCATAAAAAGAGGGAGACTTCTGCAAACAATATCAATGCATTCCTGCTGCTCTTTATGTTCATTGTGGGCATTCTTGCGGCCTGGTACTACAACGGTCATTTGGCAGAGCATTTCCTTCCGGAATCGGCATCAGAGCATGGTCATTGGACCGATGAGCTATTCTGGGTGACCACTGCGATCATCCTGGTTGTTTTCCTGGTCACGAACTTTGTTTTATTCTATTTTGCCTTCCGCTACAGGTACAGAGAAGGGAATCAGGCCACCTTCTATCCTGAGAACAACAAACTCGAAATTATTTGGACCGTTATCCCCGCAATTGTTCTGACCCTCTTGGTCCTTGCCGGATTAAGGACCTGGGGTAAGATCATGCTTTCGGATATTCCCGAAAACGCCCTGAAGATCGAAGTGAAGGCCAAGCAATTCGCCTGGGAAGTGCGCTACCCCGGCGAGGACAATGAGTTTGGGCCCTACGATTTCAGGCTGATCGATGCAACCAATCAGTTTGGTGTGGATTTTACACAGCAAGCTGCTTTGGATGATTTCGTTCCAAGAAAGATCTATTTGCCAAAGGGCAGGCCGGTTTTTCTGAAGATCAGAGCTGTAGATGTACTGCACAGTGTCTATATGCCGCATTTCAGGCTAAAGATGGATGCTGTTCCGGGAATGGAAACACAGTTCCTTTTTACACCTACCATCACCACCGATGAAATGAGGGCCAAGACCGGCAACCCCGAATTTGATTATGAACTTGCCTGCACAGAGATCTGCGGGCGGGGCCATTTTGCCATGAGAATGGAAATTGTGGTATTGGAAGAAGAGGAGTTCAATACCTGGTATGCTGAACAAACTCCATGGGCCGAATCGAACGTGGACTATGTCAAAGAAGCGATTCAAAAAAGGGGAACCAACCAGGCTCTTCTTGAAAAATTAGAAAACAAGAAATCTTCTTAATCAATGGAAGCGAACACTGAACAAGCAGTTGCCCATGCTCATGATGTACACCACGATCATGAGCATCATGAAGGGAATTTCATAACCACCTACGTCTTTTCTCAGGATCATAAAATGATCGCCAGGCAATTCCTGATCACCGGATTGCTCTGGGCTCTCATTGGAGGAGGGTTGTCCATCGTATTCAGGTTACAGCTTGGATTTCCGGAAATGGATATGTCCTTCCTCGAGCCTTTCTTTGGAAAGTGGATCGTAGATGGCAAAATGGATCCTGAATTTTACCTGGCGGCGGTGACCATGCACGGTACCATTATGGTATTCTTTCTTCTCACAGCCGGGCTATCTGGTACGTTTTCGAACCTCTTGATCCCCCTCCAGATCGGAGCCAGAGATATGGCATCTCCTTTTCTGAACATGCTTTCCTACTGGGCATTTTTTCTGTCAAGTGTATTTATGTTCATTTCTCTATTTCTTGAGACCGGTCCGGCCTCAGGGGGATGGGTTATTTATCCACCTCTGAGTGCACTTCCACAAGCCATGAGTGGTTCGGGACTTGGAATGACACTTTGGCTCATTGCCATGGCGCTTTTTATTGCTTCGGTTCTTCTCGGCGGTATTAATTACATCAGTACGGTGATCAACATGAGGACGCGTGGAATGTCCTTTGGCAGAATGCCGTTGACGATTTGGGCCTTTTTTATCACAGCAATTATCGCTCTTCTTTCTTTTCCGGTTCTGTTTGCTGCGGCTCTGCTGCTGATCTTCGACAGGTCTTTCGGTACGAGTTTCTTCCTTTCGGATATTTATATCGGGGGAGAGGCTTTGCAACACGTGGGAGGGAGCCCTTTGTTGTTCCAGCATTTGTTCTGGTTCCTGGGACATCCTGAAGTATATATCATTATTCTCCCTGCCCTGGGTCTGGCCTCTGAGGTGATCGCCACGAATTCGCGAAAGCCGATCTTCGGATACAAGGCCATGATCGGCTCTATGTTGGCCATCGCATTGCTTTCATTTATCGTTTGGGCCCATCACATGTTTGTGACAGGAATGAATCCATTTCTTGGATCGGTGTTCATGTTGCTGACGCTGATCATCGCCATACCATCTGCGGTAAAAGCATTTAATTATATCACTACTCTGTGGAAGGGAAATATCGTATTTACGCCGGGAATGTTGTTTGCCATTGGTCTGGTTTCACTTTTTATTTCAGGAGGTGTAACAGGGATCATTTTGGGTAATTCTGCCCTGGATATACAGCTTCACGATACTTATTACGTGGTTGCTCACTTTCACCTGGTGATGGGTGCATCGGCCTTTTTTGGAATGATGGCCGGAGTATACCATTGGTTTCCAAAGCTCTTCGGTAGAATGCTTGACGAAAGACTTGGCTATATTCATTTCTGGATGACCTTCATCGGTGTTTATCTGGTTTTCTTCCCTATGCACTATTTGGGAATTAGCGGTTTCCCCAGAAGGTATTATTCATTCACGAATTTTGACGCCTTTCAGGGCTATGTTGAATTGAACGAATTCATCTCCTTGGCAGCCATTATGGCGTTCATTGGGCAGTTGATCTTCGGATTTAATTTCTTCTATTCTATGTTCCGAGGACGATTGGCTCCAAAGAACCCTTGGAGGTCCAACACCATTGAATGGACCACAGAAAGATTCCCCGGGCATGGAAACTGGAAAGGCGAGATACCTGCTGTATATCGCTGGCCTTATGATTATAGTAAGCCCGGAGCTGCAGAGGATTTTATTCCTCAAACCACTCCTCTTTCGGAGACACCGGAATCAAATCTTCCGGAAGAACAGGAACAGGTCGACCGGGAAAAGGGTGCTCCTGCTGATGGTGAAGCAATTAACTTATAGCTAGGTCAGATTGAGGCTGAGTTTCACAGGGATGATCAGAAGCGTAGGAGAACTGGTAAAGTTCAAGCTAAGTCTGCTCGTATTGTTTTCTGCTTTTGTGGGATACTTCCTGGGCAAAGGCGGAATACTCAATGCACCCCTTGAGCTGTTGGGGCTGTTGATCGGGGGCTTCCTGATTACCGGAGCGGCAAACTCGGTGAATCAGATCCTGGAGAGAGATCTTGATGCGCTCATGGATCGTACAAAAAGTCGTCCTATCCCCAGTGGGAAAATAGGCGTTGTGCAAGCTATGGTTTTGGCCAGTTTGCAGGCTGTGTTGGGATCTTTTGCACTTCTATTTTTCGTAAATATCAGCGCCGCGCTCATCAGTCTTTTGTCCTTGGTATTGTATGCTTTTGCCTATACGCCATTGAAGAGAATCACTCCGGTTGCCGTTTTGGTTGGAGCTATCCCGGGAGCTCTCCCACCGCTTATTGGATGGGTAGCAGCTACAGGACAGGTTACATTCCCCGGTGTTGTTCTGTTTTCAATCCAGTTTTTATGGCAATTCCCGCATTTCTGGTCAATTGCCTGGATCATGGATGAAGATTATAACAAGGCAGGATTCCAACTCCTTCCTTCCCCGACGGGAAAAAGCAAAAAGTCCGCCTTCCATTTGTTTTTTTATTCGCTTTTCCTCCTGCCGATTGCGATCGTCCCGATGAAGATCGGAATGACTGGAATGTGGGGTACAATGGCATTGTTAGCCGGTGGGCTCATGATGGTATATTTCTCCTATGAGCTCTTAAAGACCTCAAGCAACCTGGCGGCCAGAAAGCTGATGTTTTCTTCGTTTGTCTACCTTCCTCTTGTTCAAATCTTCTTAATGATCGATCTGGTATGACAGGACAGGAACAATTGCTTATGCAGAACTATCAGGCTCCGAGAAGGCCGCTTTCGATGAATCCGAGGAAGTTTATCCTTTGGCTGTTCATTGTTTCGATATCCATGCTGTTTGCTGCACTAACCAGCGCATATATGGTGAGAAAATCAGAAGGCAACTGGCTCAATGTCGAAATGCCCACCCTTTTCTGGATTTCGTCAGCCATTATCCTTATTTCAAGTTTGACCATGCATCTTGCCGTACGGTCGGCGGGAAAAGATGATTTTTCGAAATTGAAGACCTGGATATCGCTTACCCTTGTTCTGGGGTTGGGCTTTTTGATCACACAATATATGGGTTGGTCGGAGCTGGTGACTTCGAACGTCTATTTTGTTGGAAATCCGGCAGGTTCATTTGTATATGTTTTCTCGGGACTACATGGCTTGCATATAGTTTCGGGAATCGTTTTTCTGGCCATAATATTCTACCTTGTTCTGGCTCAAAAGGTCCATTCAAAAAACATGAACAGCGTTCAGATGTGCGCAACCTTCTGGCATTTTTTGGACGGACTTTGGCTATATTTGTTTACCTTTTTATTGTTAAATCATTGATTGAGAATGGCTTCTACAATTACCGCTGATACTAAAATAAATTGGGGAGGAGGGAATGAACCTTTTAAGGCCAGCTATGGAAAGCTGATGATGTGGTTCTTCCTTCTTTCGGATGCCTTTACTTTTTCTTCATTGCTGGTGTCCTATGGATTGGTTCGATTCAGTTTTCCTGCGTTTTCAGGTCCCGGAACCTTCGAGTTTTCTCACGAATGGTGGCCCGTTCCTGAAAGGGTGTTCGAAGCCTTCCCCGGAATGCATGCACTGGGTATTGAATCCGCCCCCTTGGTTTTCGTGGGTCTGATGACCTTTATCCTGATCATGAGTTCCGTTACCATGGTTTTGGCCGTAGAAGCCGGGCATAGGGGTAGTAAGGAGGAAGTGGAGAAATGGATGCTTTGGACGATTATAGGTGGTCTTGTCTTCCTGGGATGCCAGGCTTGGGAATGGACGCATTTTATTGTAGGAACCGAGCATGGTTTGACTTTTCAAGAGCTGATCAACGGGGAATGGGTTACGAGAACGATCTATGGTGCCAACCTCGTGGAGAACGAATATGGTCCTCAGCCTTTTGCTGATTTCTTCTTTTTCATTACGGGTTTTCACGGATTCCACGTATTCAGTGGTGTGGTCATTAACTACATCATTTTCTACAATGTGATGCTTGGGACTTACGAAAGAAGGGGGAGCTATGAAATGGTTGAAAAAGTTGGTCTGTACTGGCACTTTGTAGACCTTGTTTGGGTATTTGTATTCACATTTTTCTATCTGGTTTAAAAAATAACTATGGCTCACGATACGACTTTGACACCTGAAGAAGCTTCCAAGAAACAGATCAGAACGATCTGGAAAGTAGCGGGATTGTTGGCGGTAGTCACGCTGATCGAATTTGCGATCGCATTTTCTCCGGTTAATCAGACCTTGAAGATCTTCATATTTGTAGGCCTGACAATCGTGAAGGCGGCATACATTGTTGGAGAGTTTATGCACCTGAGGCATGAAGTCAAATTTCTGATTTGGAGTATTCTACTCCCGATGATCTTTGTTTGCTGGTTGATCGTTGCGCTGATCGTCGAAGGAGGTAGCATACACTAAGTTGAGATCCAAAAGTCTTAAAGCCGGAATCCTTGCCATATTAGTAGTGATTCCGGCTTTTGTTTTTGTATTCCTGGAAATATTCGGAGAGAATGTTTTCGCCCTTCCGTACAAATACCCGATTGGGTATTACGGTGATGAAAGGGTGGATTCTATCTTTAGCGAGGTATTCCCGGGGATGGACATTCAAATTTGCTCCGGTGCTCCGAACAACGACACGCTTTATTTGAAGTGGACCGGGACTTTGTTCAGCTCCTTTTACGCTCCAACCTTTATCCTTCCTCAAAATGAGTCTTCGAAGAAGGAAACAAGCATGTTCAGGCAGCGGTTAATATCAAGGGTGGGAGAGGGTAGGATCAAGGTTAAGACCTATAAACCCTTTGAGGGAAGCGAGATCAACTACAAGGGCCTACCGGACAATCAGGATGGAGATATGGATAGGGCCTTTCTTATTGACCCCGCCGGATTTTTTAGGGGTTCCTATAACCTGGAAGATATAGACGAGCAGGAGCGGGCGATAGTGGAAACAGAGATCCTTTTGAAAACAGCTAACTAGGAAGAAATATGTACAGGAATTTGATCATCGGCATTTCGGTATTGGTACCACTCATCGTATTTCTTCTTTATCTCTTCCCCGCTGAACCCAGGCAGGATTTGGGGTGGATCTCGTTTTTGCCCGCATTCAATGCATCTGTGAACTCGGTAACCGCGATCTTACTGGTGCTTGCCAGGATTGCTATTCTCAAGGGTAATGAAAAAAATCACCGAAATCTCATGCTTACTGCCTTTGGGTTTTCGGGTGTTTTCTTGGTCTCTTATCTGATCTATCATTCGTCTGCCGAGCCAACTTCGTACGGAGGAGAAGGATTGCTCAAAGGACTCTATTACATTCTGCTTGTCTCGCATATCATCCTTGCTGCTCTGGTCCTTCCGCTGATCTTATTTGCCATTTACTTTGGCCTTACGGAAAAAAGGAAGCAACATAAAAGAATTGTGAAATGGACTTTTCCGATATGGCTCTATGTGGCGATTTCGGGGGTTCTGGTATATTTATTGTTAAGTCCCTACTATACTTCTTAATTTTATATCTGATTGGAAGGAGCCATGTATAGATTCTTAGCCACCGTCCTTGTCGTCTTATTTTCCATAGGTGTTTCGTATTCCCAATGCGCAATGTGCAAGGCAGCCGCGGAACAGGCCAGTGACGGGGAAACGGGAAGTTATAACTCCGGTATCCTGTACCTGATGGTCATTCCCTACATACTTTTCTTTTTCCTGGGTTATTTCTGGTACCGCCAGAGCAAAAGAAATCGTGAAAAAAGGGAGGCCATAGAGCATCAGATAAAAAAGCACATTCCTACATACTCTTCTAATTGAAGCTTCCCTTTTCCATTTTCTCCGACAGAAGGTTTTGGAAAGGGGTCTATTCAATCTCCTTTGTTGTTTTTCTGCTCCAGGCAATTGCCATTTTGAATTATCCAAATACTGTCGGGGCCAGAATTGAGGATCAGATCAGGACCTTTGCCCGTGAGGCGGATTATTGCTTCACCCAGGGCGAATTTGATCTGGAAGGCTTTTCCGGGGCGGCTTATTTATACCATGACGATGTTCTCCGCAGGTGGAACAGCGCTGATTACCTTCCTCCTTCATTTTTTATTTCGGAAAGAGATTCCCTGGTATATGCCGAAGCATCAAAGAAGTACATGGTGCTGTACAAGGTTGAGCATATCAAAGAAAATGCTAAGATCAATTTGGTCTTGCTGATCCCTCTATTTCAGGAGTCTCCGAGGAATAGCACGATCATCCAGGATGAATACAATGAGGATCTGTTCTACCTCGCCGGCCTGGGCCCCGATTCTTTCGAAGGATCTTCCAGAGGAATCACTGTTTTTGGGGAAGATCTGATCCATTTTTCGCTTGACTATGAAAGACTCCAACTACCGATGTGGTGGAGGATCATCGACAGTCTCTTTTTACTATTGATCCTTGTTGGAGTTCTAAACGGATCAGGAAGGCCTTCCAATCGAAAATCCCTATCACAACTCCTTAAGGTTGGCTTCTTCTGGTTATTCGGTTCCCTGATCTGCGCACTTTGGCTTGAATTCAGTTTCGATGTTCTGATGCTCACTTTTTTCTTATCCGGTTCGTCCTGGTTGGTGTATCAAAAAAGGAAGCAGCATACAGGCGTCCTGCTCGGAAATATTTCGACCTCGGTTAAGAGCATCGTTATCCTTGGAATCTCTGTGTTCTTTGGTTTTTTTCTTAACAATTGGATCGAAATAGATCCATCTTCTTATCTGGGTTTGAACCTTGGGCTTAACAAGGGCTCTTTGATTAATTACCTCATTTTTTCTTCCGGAATGCTCTTCTTTATATTGAGCCTATGGGTTCTTCATGGGGAAATAAAGGAAAAGAGGGCTCAGATCCTGATAGGAGTAGTGCTGCTTCTTACGGCCTTTGTTTTGTCGATAATTCAGGATTCATTGGTTTGGGCATGGTTTCTTCCACCGGCTCTGACCTTCTTGATGTTCGCCATCGCTTCGGGCCATGCGGAATTTGCATTTCTTCCGGTTCTGCTATTGATCTTCATTACTTGCTCGGCATTTGTAACAAGAGATCTTTCCTTGGGGCAGCGCCTTTCGCAGTTTGAGGAGATTATTCTTTCCATCAACCGCCCAGAGGATTCCAGAATTCAAAATGACCTCAAAAAAGCTGATAGCTCCATTTATAAGGACCCATTGGTCCTAAGCACCTTCAAGAGGACTATGGGAACTTTTAAGGCTGCCGAAAAGAAGATCCTGAGGTATCATTTAAAAGATTTCCAGGGGTATTATGCTCTTGGACTCTCTTTCTTCGATCATATGGGCAGAAACCTACAACCCGATAAAAGCACTCTGAATCTTTCATACTATCAGAATGAATATTTTGAGGATCAACCCGGGCTCTCCAACCCCAATATTATGGTCATCAATAATTCTACCGGCCATGTGCAGGAATTCTCCATGCTGGTGAAAATAGCAGAAGAGGACAAAACTTTGGGCTGGATACTCGTGCAGGGAATAAAACGAGAGGGATTCAGCGGTGGGGTCGGGCCGGTCATATCATCTCTGGAGGGCTTGAGCTTTAATTATTCATATTGGCCTTATTCCTCTTTCAAAATATCCAAGGAAAAGGGACTGTTATGGGATGATTGGGTAGAGAGCGAAGCCCTCAAAAGTGAACTAGCTGATTCTATCTCCTTTCATTTTGATATGATGGGTTCATTATCCTTCGATAAGGAAGGGCTCTTCCTTCGTGCCGTGGTTTTTGATGACACCGGATACGGTCTTGCTTTTCCTTTTCCGGGGTTTTTCTCTATGATCGGCAATATGCTCATCCTGGCTATCGCCTTTGTCAGCTATTTTTTGTTGATCTACCTGATCCAATTTTTGGGTTCTTTCCATCCTGAGGTAAAATGGGGCCTCAGGACCAAAATGCAATTGCTATACCTTCTGGCGATCATTATCCCGCTAGGAATTTTTTCTCTGGTGCTCTTCGTCTCTCAATCAAATACCTTCGAAGAGAACCTTAGGGCAAAGGATCTGCTTAAGGCCAAGAACTTTTACAATCTGACCAAGGCAAACTTCCAGGATTTCCTGGGTGGAGAGCTCTCAAGGAGAGGTTTTATTCAGGCCACCAAGAACCAGGCTGAAGAAGATGGGCTAAACATTTCGGTTTATGATCAAACGGGAACCATGTTCTATACCGACTTTCCATCATTGTACAAGAGTCATATTTTTTCTTCACTCATCGATCCGAATCTCTTTTTTGATCAGACCGGGATCGATCTCAACTACAGGAAAATACAAAAATCCAAAGTCAAGTTCGGAACTGTGGTATTTCCACTCATGTCCAGTAATGGTTCTCCCTATTACTATCTGTTTGTGCCGTTTTTTGACAATTATAAAAAGATCGAAAGGGAGCGTGAGAGGCTTGGAGTGATCACACTTGGGCTTTTCGGTCTGTTTTCATCTCTCTTTATTTTCATAGCATTCACCTTGACCAAAAGATGGCTTTTGCCCCTGGATATTCTTTCAGGTCAGTTAAAACAGATCCGTCTGACTGAAGATCCTAAACCGATCGAGTGGAAGGAAGATGACGAAATAGGAGAGGTTGTCGGTGCCTATAACCTGATGATCAGCAAGCTGATCGAGAGCCGTGAGGCACTGAGTATTTCCAAACAGGATGAGGCTTGGAAAGAGATGGCGAAGCAGGTTGCACACGAGATCAAAAATCCATTAACGCCGATGAGGTTAAGGATACAACAGGTGCTTTCTTCCTTGTCCAAAGACAAGATTGGCAACCGGGACCTGATCAGGTATCTTGAGGACGCGCTGAGGAATATTGATCTGGTCAACGAGACCGCGAAATCATTCCAGGGTTTTGCCTCTCTTCCCGAACCCAAAAACCGCGATATCGATTTCAGGCAATTGCTGCAGCAGGTGATCTCTCCCTTCTCTGCCCACCCTCAAGCCGAGATGAGGTTTGAAGTACAGGGACGAGATTTTGCTTTCAATGCCGATCCAAAGATCCTTGGAGGTGCTTTTCTCAATCTGATTTTGAATGGTTTGCAGAGTGTTCCTTCGGAAAGAAGGCCAAGATTGCTTGTCAGACTTGAGAAGGGAGAAGATCAATGGGTGAGAATCAGCTTTCATGACAATGGTACCGGTGTGAACGAAGATCTGGCTGACAAGATTTTTGAAGCTCATTATACAACCAAGAAATCCGGTTCGGGACTCGGATTGCAGATCGTCAAGAGAAGCATCGATGTTTATAAGGGAGAGGTGCTTGTCGGAAAGAGCGAAATGGGTGGTGCCAGGTTTACGGTTTCTTTTCCTCCTCAGAAAAGAAGCTAGCCCTTCCAGCTTGCCCGAGCTTCACGAACCAGCTTGGAGCTCATCATGAAATCCTCCAATTCCTTGCAGTCCGCTTCCATAATATTGGATTTATCTCCCTGCCATAGCTTTTCGCCCTTGTAGAGAAAAATAATGTTATCGCCGATCTCCACAACAGAGTTCATATCATGGGTGACCACAACCGTTGTAGTCTCAAACTCATCGGTGATCTCTTTGATCAGGTTGTCAATGGTGATCGAAGTACCCGGATCCAAACCCGAGTTCGGTTCATCACAAAACAGATAATTGGAGTTCATCACAATAGCCCTGGCGATGCCCACCCTTTTTTTCATTCCTCCGCTAAGTTCACTCGGCATTTTTGAATTCGAATTCTCTAAATGAACTCTCTCGAGGCAAAAGTTTACACGGTCAAGTTTTTCCTCGGCCGTCATCTTAGTTAGAAGATCTAAAGGGAAGCGGACATTTTCTTCAACGGTCTTGGAGTCAAACAGGGCGCTTCCCTGGAAAAGCATACCGATCTCCCTCCTGATGTTCTTTCTTTCCTGCCTGTCTGATCTAAAGAAGTTTCTGTCATTGTAAAAAACATCGCCTTCATCCGGGGTTATCAGGCCTACAATACACTTGATCAGCACACTCTTTCCGGTACCGCTGGCTCCGATGATCTGGTTTACCTTTCCTTTTTCAAATTCTCCGTCTATTCCCTTGAGAATCGGTTTCCCGTTGAAGCTCTTGACGATATTATCGAATTTGATCATCAGGTCAGAAGGAGTTGGGCAAGCAGGTAATCAGCCGTTAGGATTGCGATACAACTTGTGGTTACGGCCTTGGTACTTGCCTGACCTACTTCCAGGGCGCCTCCTTGTGTATAGAAACCCCAAAAAGATGAAATAGATGAGATCAAAAAAGCAAACACAACCGATTTGATCAATCCAAAGGTCACGTTGAACTCAAGAAAATCTGCCCTCAGGCCATATACGTATTCCTCTTTTGTGATCACTTCCGAAAGAATCCCGGCCACATATCCACCATAGATCATGAGACCTGCAGCAAGGATCACCAACAGCGGGTATACGATCAGGGAAGCTATGACCTTTGGTAGAACCAGATAGGATACCGAGTTGATCCCCATTACCTCGATCGCATCTACCTGCTCGGTAATGCGCATGGTGCCCAATTCACTTGCCAGATTGGATCCAACCTTTCCGGCAAATACAATTCCCATGACCGTAGGGGCCAGTTCCAAAATCGCCATATCTCTTGTGACCAGGGAGATCACATAATCGGGAATAAAGGGACTGATCAGGTTATAGGCTGTTTGTACTGCTGTCACAGCCCCCATAAAAGTCGAAACCAGCACAAAAATGAAGACCGAGCCTACTCCGATCTTATAACATTCATCCGTCACCAGCTTCACATATACCTTAAATGGCTCACGCTGAGTGATCATCTGTTGAAGGAAGAGAATATACCTGCCGAAAAGCTTCATAAGAGCAGCTACAAAAATATAAATGTGAAATATCCCCTAGTCAAAGTATCAGTATATTTCCAACAATTAAACGATGGAAATGGAAAGACTTGCAGTAGTCACGGGAGGCACAAGGGGAATCGGCAAGGCGATCGCGACCAGATTCCTTGAGGAGGGATTTCATGTGATCGTTTGCTCTCGAAAAGAGAGTCACTTTACTGACATGCAGAAAGAATTGTCTGAAGGCAATCGAAGCAGGTTAGAGTTTTACCGGGCGGACCTTGGAGTAAAAAGCGAGGCAGAGGCTTTTGGAGATCATGTGCTAGGATCCGGGAGGCCTGTTGAGGTCCTCGTTAATAATGCTGGTATATTTCACCCTGGAGAAGTTCATGAGGAGCCTGACGGGACGCTTGAGAATATGATCAACGTGAATCTGTATGGACCCTATTGGCTCAGCCGAAAACTCATCCCTCAAATGATGGAGAAGGGCAGGGGGCATATTTTCAACATGTGTTCTACGGCCAGCATTATTCCTTACACAAACGGTGGAGCTTATTGTATTTCAAAATTTGCACTTCTGGGCTTTTCAAAGCTTTTGAGGGTGGAGCTCATGGATAAAGGTATCAGGGTCACAGCCGTTTTACCGGGAGCAACGTGGACCGATAGCTGGAGCTCAAGCGGTATGGGACAAGAGAGGTTTATTAAAGCTGAGGATGTTTCAGAACTTATTTATTCGACCTATAAACTTTCTCCCTCCGCAAATGTTGAAGAGATATTGATAAGACCACAAAAGGGAGATGTTTAATTTTGCGGTCTGCAAATGATAAAAGGTTGTTGCCCGAATCGCTGATCAAATATATTCGAAGAAAGGCTGTCGAAGTCAATATTGGAGGAATTCCCCTTGGAGCTGAGCATCCGATCAGGGTTCAATCCATGACCACGGCCGATACCATGGATACGCAGGCTTCTGTTGAAGAGTCCATGAGGATCATTGATGCAGGTGCCGATTATGTTCGTCTTACCGCTCCAAGCATAAAAGATGCAGCAAACCTGGAAGTGATCCGGAAGGAGCTCAGAGCAAAAGGATACAATACTCCCCTGATCGCAGATATTCATTTCACTCCAAATGCGGCAGAGCTGGCAGCAACCTATGTGGAGAAGGTCAGGGTGAATCCTGGCAATTATGCTGACAAAAAGAAATTTGAGACCATCGAATATACCGATGAGTCCTATCAGACCGAGCTCGAAAGGATCAGAGAAAAGTTTGAACCCCTGATCAAGATCTGCGAAGAGCATCATACTTCCATGAGGATCGGAACCAACCATGGCTCCTTGAGCGACAGGATCATGAGTCGTTACGGGGATACGCCTCTGGGAATGGTGGAATCAGCACTGGAATTCATTCGCATTTGTGAAGACAAGGGCTATTATGAAATAGTGCTATCCATGAAAGCCAGTAATCCCCAAGTCATGGTACATGCCTATCGCCTGCTTGTGGATCGATTGGAGGAAGAGAAGTTAAAGAATTACCCTTTGCACCTGGGAGTCACCGAAGCCGGTGAAGGTGAGGATGGGAGGATCAAATCCGCCATTGGAATTGGGATGCTGCTCGAGGACGGAATAGGGGATACTGTCAGGGTGTCTCTTACCGAGGCTCCGGAATATGAAGTTCCCGTAGCTCAGGCCCTGGTTGATAAATATGAAGGAACTCAA
>JANQHS010000025.1 GCA_028282565.1 Cytophagales bacterium
CAGTTCATCATTTGAAGTTTGCATTGACGCAGCTTCGGTCAATACCGAAAACAAAAAAAGGGATGATCACCTTCGAAACGAGGATTTCTTCGAAGTAAACAGGTTTCCCACCATCTGTTTTCGATCCAAGGAAATAAAGAAAGAAGAAGAGGGTTTCAGAACCAGGGGGGTATTGACCATGCATGGTGTGACCAGGGAGGTTGTGATACCCTTCAGCTTTTTGAAAGATGAACTCATGGGTCAGTTGATCATCGATCGCAAGGACTACGGAGTTGGAGATAGCTATGGCTCATTTATGGTAGGTGATGAGGTTCATATCATGATCAAATGTGTCCTTGATCCCGATTCCATCTGAAGCGGATCACAAACCTTTTTCCGACCTGACTGTTTCCCAGCTGAATGAAAAATCATGCTGACCCAAGGTTATTCCCAAAAAGCCTTGTACCATGACAAAAATCAGTTTTTGAACAGCCCCTGGGCTTTACTTTCGAGCCTTCAAATCCCTCAATATGTTTACAGCAAATGACCTGCAATCAGCCAAAACAAGAAAGGACCTGATCCGGATCGCGGAGAGGAAAAAGATCCGTATCGAACCGGCCCTTTCGAATCTCAAATACGAACTGGAACTTGAAAAGCTCCAAAGCGAACTGGTCAACCTTCAGCAATGGATCGCCAAGGAAAAGCACCGAGTAGTGGTCATCTTTGAGGGGCGGGATGCTTCGGGAAAGGGAGGCTCCATAAAACGATTCAAAGAACACCTAAACCCAAGATCCTCCAGGGTTGTGGCCCTGTCAAGACCAACCGAGGTCGAAAAAGGGCAATGGTATTTCAGGCGATACATCAAGGAGCTTCCAAACCCCGGTGAGATCGTATTTTTTGACAGGAGCTGGTACAATCGCGCCGTCGTAGAACCTGTGATGGGCTTCTGCACCAAAAAACAATACAACACCTTTATGGCGCAGGTCCCTGAGTTTGAGCATTTGCTCTACGAGGATGGCATCAAGGTGATCAAATTCTGGTTCTCGATATCCAAGGAAGAGCAAAAGTCAAGATTCGATTCCAGGCTGCAGAATCCCCTGAAAAGATGGAAGTTCAGTCCTGTGGATCTGAAAGGCCAGGAACTGTGGGATAAATACACCTATTACAAGGAACATATGTTCAGCAAGACCCATACAAACTTCTGTCCATGGATGATCGTCAAAACCAATAATAAGCTGGAAGCAAGGTTGGAAAGCATGAGGCATGTCCTTTCACAATTTGATTATGAGTCAAAGGGTGAGTCCGGGATCTCCCTGATGCCCGATCCCAATGTGATCATCAGGTTTCATCGAAGTGCAGTTCAAATCGACATCTAAAACAAGGAATATGAAGCTTAGCAAGGAAGAAGTAGAATTGCTGAACACCAAGGTCGGACTGAAGGTCTTGTTTTCTAGCAAAGAGGTCAACCTGGAAAAGGCCCTTGAAAGGACCCGCCAGGAAAAGCAGCTCAAGAAGCTCCAGGAAGAACTGATCAAGTTGCAGACTTGGGTGATCGAAAACAAAAAGAAGGTAGTGGTCATCTTCGAAGGAAGAGATGCTGCCGGAAAGGGAGGTGCGATCAGGCGGATCACACAAAGGATCAACCCAAGACATTTCCGGGTGGTCGCCCTGAACATCCCAACGCCAGACGAAAAAAACCAATGGTTCTTTCAGCGTTACGTTAACCAATTACCAAAGCCGGGCGAAATAGTATTCTTCGACCGAAGCTGGTATAACCGGGCAGTGGTGGAGCCTGTCAATGGATTTTGTACCAAGAAGGAGTACGAAACATTCATGGCACAGGTCAATGATTTTGAAGATATGATCATATCCTCGGATACCTATCTGATCAAGATGTACTTCTCCATTACCAAAGAGGAGCAACATGGCAGATTCCAGGAGATCAAGTCAAGCCCGGTCAAGCATTGGAAGATCACACCGGTAGATCAAAAGGCGCAAAAGCTTTGGGATCAATACACGGTGTACAAAAACAACATGTTTGAAGTGACCAACACCAAACTGGCCCCATGGATCATCATTGATGCCAACAAAAAATATACAGCCAGGATCAAGGCTATAGAGCATGTATTGAAGGCCATCCCCTATAAGAAAAAGTCGGGTGGTGAGAAGTCATGATCATATTGATCAAGGGTGGAAACTCTGACGCTTGCAAGAGTTGTTCATCTGATCGCCGTGATCCTTTGGATCGGCGGTGTTGCGATGGTAACGACCGTACTCATACCCGCGATCAGGCAGCTTAAAAGCAGGGAAGAGCAGATCGACACCTTCGAAAAAATTGAAGGAAGATTCGCCTTGCAGGCAAGGATCACCACACTGATTACAGGTCTTACCGGATTTTATATGATCCATGAGCTTGACGCCTGGGAACGATACCTCGACTATCGCTTTTGGTGGATCCATGCAATGACCCTGGTTTGGATTGTTTTTTCCATGATACTCTTTGTTCTGGAACCCTTCGTGCTACACAAGGTCCTCAGGGCAAGAGCGGAAAAGGATCCTGTTCGCACATTCGGAATCATGCATAAAGCACATTGGGCCCTTCTGTTGCTTAGCCTGATCACCATAGCCGGTGCCGTGGCCGGAAGTCATGGTTGGTTCTTTATCAAATAACATTTTGCACTATGAACATCGAAAACGAAATGCCTCTGAACCCCGAGAATCCTTCTGTTTTGGTGATCAGAAAAACCGACAAGATCAAGTATTTTTCGGTGGGACTTCAGAAGGATCAAATGCTCAAAAAGCATAAAACACATGTTCCAACCATCCTTACAGTCCTGAAAGGAGAGATCGAATTCCTTTGGAATGGAAAATCGATCAAATTGAGGTTTATGGATGTATTTGATATTCCGGTTGACGAGTTCCATGAAGTCAGGGGCCTGGAGAAGGAGAACATATTTTCTCTTGTTCAGGAAGTCGGCCAATAGAATCTGATCAATTCCTTTCGGAAGGTCAAACCAATTTCCCAATTTGGACTGTACAACAAAAACATTTTTGGGCTGTAGCAGCTTAAAATGATAAATCCATAGGAATGAAAACAATCGATAGATCAAAACCCATAATGGTCACGGGAGCGAATGGATATGTGGCCAGTTGGTTAGTGAAAAGACTTTTGGATGAGGGCCTCACCGTTCATGCGGCGGTTCGCAATCCCGATAACACCGAAAAAATCAAGCATCTAAAAGAGGCCGCGGAAAGATCAACCGGTAACA
The DNA here is from genome assembly GCA_028282565.1 of Cytophagales bacterium. Lineage (GTDB taxonomy): Bacteria > Bacteroidota > Bacteroidia > Cytophagales > CCMP332 > JANQHS01. Next base: position 3,249 of record JANQHS010000025.1, read on the forward strand.
TAAAATTCTTTCAGGGCGATCTTTTGACAGCCGGTTCATATAAAGCGGCCATGGAGGGTTGCGAATTGGTTTACCATACGGCCTCTCCTTTTACCATAGATGTCAAGGACCCTCAAAAAGATCTGATCGACCCCGCTGTGAAGGGGACGGAAAATGTGCTTCAGTCAGCCAATCATATCTCTTCCGTGAAAAGAGTGGTGGTCACAAGCAGTTGTGCTGCGATCTATACCGATGCCATTGATTCGGTGAACGCTCCGGGAGGACAGTTGACTGAAGAGGTATGGAATACCACAGCTTCTCTGGACTATCAGCCCTATTCTCTTTCCAAAACACTGGCAGAACAAAAAGCATGGGAAATGGCAAAGGCCCAGGACCGTTGGGACCTTATTGCCATGAACCCTCCGGGGGTTTTCGGACCGCCCTTAAATCCACACAATGCCACATCAGAGAGCATCAATATTCTGAAAATGCTGGGCGGAGGAGATATGAAGATGGGTGCGCCAAGGATGGGAGTCGGTATCGTTGATGTGAGGGATCTGGCCGAAGCTCATTTCAAAGCCGGATTCACTCCGGAAGCAAAGGGAAGATATATTGTAAGAGCTCATAATACGGATTTCCTGGAAATGGGAACCGTGCTCTTGCCGAAGTACGGCGGCCAATATCCCTTGCCCAAGAAGGCACTTCCCAAATGGCTATTGATGATCGTGGGGCCCATGACCAACAAGCTTTTCACCCGGAAATTCATCAGAAACAATGTCAATATTCCATGGAAGGCTGATAATTCCAAGATCAAAAAAGAACTGGGAATGGAATTCAGGCCAATGCAGGAAACCATGGAAGATGCCTTCCAGGTCCTGGTCGATGAAAAGATGATCTAGGGTTTGAACAGGGCGTAATTGTTCAAATGGAACGGATCAGGACCCTTTTCAAAGCCTTTCAACCAAGCATTGCTCATCAGGGACCCGGATCGGTATCATATCAAGAAATTAATCCGGGAATTCAACTCAGGAACTGGATCTTCTGCTTTTGGCGACTGAAAAGCGATCAGAAACTAAATGAAGACTTTATGTATCGGGTTGTTTCGGATGGCTGCATCGATATACTGCTGGAGTTACATGATCCCGAAAAGGTATTTATAACAGGCTTTTCCAATAGATATACCGAGTACCGGCTGGGAAAACAATTTGACTATGTAGGGATGCGCTTCTTCCCCGCTGCATTCCCCGCCATCTTTGGAATCTCCGCCGAAAGGTTGATCGATAAGTTCATTCCACTGGAGGAGATCCTCCCCGACTTTGCTCGTCGCTTCAAAGCTTTTCCAAAGCAACCGTTGGAATTAAGGGAGGTAGGCAAAGTGTTTCAGGACCTTATGCAACCCGAAATCGTAGATCCGATTCAAGTAGATCCAAGATTTACGGAAGCGATGGTGCAGATCCTGGAATCGAAAGGTCCATTGGAGATCAAGGACCTGGACCCCGGGGTGAGCGAGAGGCAATTGCGAAGACTATTCAAATTCTACTTCGGACAATCACCGAAAACATTTGTCCGTATCAAGAGATTTCAAAAAGTGTTGGGCCGGAATCCAACACCGGAAAGCCTCAAAGAAGAAAAATCCTATTTCGATGAGGGATACTATGACCAGGCTCATTTCATCAAAGAGTTCAAGGACTTCTACGGAGTCACCCCAAAACAAGCTTTCGGCTAAATCCATCTTTGGCCGTTTTTTACAATTTTCTCCATCCCAAGCGGTCTAGCTTCACTTCATGAAAAAACAAATTTTACTTGTTGCCCTCATGACCCTCTCGGTTTACGGGGCAGAGGCACAATCACTTCAACCAAAAAGATCAAATATGAAATTGAATGCAGGAATTATCACAGACAGAATAGAAGAAACCAAAAAGTTCTATCAGGAGAACCTGGGTTTCGGGGTTTCATTCGAAAACGATTTTTACCTTCTCATGCATACGCCTGGAGGTGGGGATCAGATCAGTTTTTTAAAACCCAACCATCCCTCCCAGCAGCCTATTTTCCAGCCAGCTTTCGAGGGGCAAGGCATGTATCTGACCATAGAACTTGAAGATGTAGATCGATTATATGAGGAGTTGAAAGCAAAGGGCGTAGCCATAGAGATCGAGATCCGGGATGAACCCTGGGGTGATCGCCATTTTGCAGTTAAGGACCCAAATGGCATCGGAATAGATCTGGTGAAATACACTGCCACGGACTAAGGAGCCTAGGCTACGGAGACCCGGTCATGGTAACATGTCCGGGTTTTGCGATTCTAAGGTCTTGTATTCATGAAATGGTTGTGACATGAGCATTTCTATCGAGATCAATGAGCCGATGAAATCCGTGATAAGATTACAAACTTCAAGGATTTATATACATACTGCCTTTCCTGCCTGAAGACCTTTGTCATGCTCAAAACAAAATCGAAGAATCATGTCAAAGTCAAATTGGAACGCAGACAATATTCATGACCAGGCCGGAAAGGTCTTCGTCATCACCGGAGCGACAAGCGGCCTTGGAAAGGAAGCCGCCAGAGTTCTTGCCGGAAAAAACGCCAAGGTTGTACTGGCGGTGAGAAATCTTCAAAAAGGAGAGAATGTCGCCGAATCCATAAGAAAGACCTACCCGCTCTCAACTGTTGAGATCCAAAAACTGGATCTTACCAGTCTGGAGTCCATTCGGGATTTTGCAGACAGGTTCCTCAGAGAGCATGATCGCCTTGATGTGCTGATCAACAATGCAGGAATTATGATGTGCCCATATTCAAAAACCATGGACGGATTTGAGATCCAGATGGGTACAAATCATCTCGGGCATTTTGCGCTGACCGGTCTGCTGATGCCACTATTGAAGAAGACAAAGGATTCGAGAATAGTGGTGACCTCCAGTTTGGGTCATAAAATGGGAGATATTGACCTTTCTGATATCAATTGGGAAAGTCGGGATTATAAAACAATGAAGGCCTATTCTGATAGCAAATTGGCCAACCTTTATTTCGCCTATGAACTCGCAAGAAAACATGATGAAGATCCCGATCTGCCATTGGTCACCGCTTCGCATCCGGGTTGGACAAGAACGGAGCTTCAACGTCATACCAGTTGGGCATCCTTCCTGAACAATTTCTTCTCCCAGGGAGTGGACATGGGCACACTGCCTACGCTGAGGGCGGCTGTGGACCCGGAGGCCAAGCCCGGGGACTATTTTGGGCCATCAAAACATTTTGAAATGCATGGACATCCGGTGAAAGTGAGATCAAATAAACTGTCGCATGACGCGAAGATGGCCAGACGGCTTTGGGAACTCTCAGAGCAAATGACGAATATTAAATATTAGGCGATCTCAATCAACTACTAATCTCAAATACATGAGTAAATCATCTCCCGAGATCATTCATTTGAATTCGGTTACACAGGCTTTGGAACTGATGGGCCTGGAAAAACCAAACCATCCTCTGATCGCCGTGGCCAGGCACAAGGACAAACAGCCCATGGATTTTGGCGACCTTAGATTCTCCACAGATCTGTACGTGATCTCCATGAAGGATGGCATGAAGGGTTCCATCGGTTATGGAAGAAGCACATACGATTTTGAGGATGGGTTGATGACTTTTATTGCTCCTGGACAGGTTCTCAGCCCGGGGAAAATTGAAATGGAGGCTGAAGTTCCCGCCTGGTCGATCATTTTTCATCCGGATCTGATCCGAAACTCCGAACTCGGAACCACGATCGATGACTATTCTTTTTTTGATTACGAGGTCAATGAAGCCCTTTTTCTTTCAGATAAGGAAAAGCAAACCCTTGGAAACCTGGTGCAGATCATCCAGGAAGAGATCCAGCAAAACACCGATAAGCACACCAACAAGCTGATCATTTCAAACCTTGGCTTGCTGCTCGATTATTGCAACCGGTTTTATGATCGTCAGTTCTATACCAGGGCGAACATCAATAAGGATGTGGTGAGCCGTTTTGAGAAATTCCTGAAGGACTACTTCAAAACCGAACTTCAGGTAGAACTTGGCTTGCCGAGTGTGACATATTGTGCCAAAGAGTTGGGGATCTCGGCCAATTATCTCAGCGACCTGTTGAAGAAGGAAACGGGCAAAACCGCCCATGATCATATTCAGCTTTTTGTTATTGAAAAAGCCAAAACAATTCTGCTGAATTCCAACCTTACGATAAGCGAAGTCGCCGTTGAGCTGGGGTTTGAGTACTCACAGCACTTCAGCAAAATGTTCAAATCCCAAACAGGAATGACGCCTAAAGAGTACAGGAACCCCAACTGAGATTGGTTTTCAGGGATCTATTCTTTTACCAGAAGAATTCCCTTGGACATCCTGATTTCCGGAAAGAAGAGGAAATATGGTCCTGAAGGCAAACTTTCGATGTTAATGGGATCACCCTTCCATAAAACTTCCTTGATCCTTTTGCCTTCGGCATTATACAACCAAACAAGGGTCTTCTGAACAGGGGTAATTCTGAATTGATCTTTAACCGGATTAGGTGAAACCACAATTTTGCCGCCTCTTCTTGATTCAAGAAAACCAACTGAGGGATTACAATAGTTTTGGTAAAGCGCTGAGTCAAAATGAAGCTCGTAAAAATCAAACAGAATTTCGGCCAGGCTATCACCAAAATCAAGTCGATTCTGAACATTAAACCGAATGGATTGATTGCATTCAATTTGCACCCCATCAATACTGCCACTATCAAGTGAACTATGTCTTCGGGTATTGTAGCCCCCGTTAAAGTAAGGCTCATTGCTCAGGGGAAAGGGATCATATAAACTTGGTACGGCAGGGTATCCCCTTTGCTCGAAGAGAGTACCAAGACTGAGTTTTCCCCGAAGCAGCTCCGAATGGCTCAAATTCATCCTGTTATCTCCGACAAGTGCCCTTATACTGCTTTGATCAACATAGAATTGGTCATCAAGCGCACTGTCAGGCAATTGAATTTCTGTTTTACTCAGGGTGTATCCCAGCTCAAGCCTTTGAATTGTATGTGCATGCCCATGAAGGTCAAAGAAAAGACCCCGCCCATAATCCCTTTCCACCATAGCCTTGGCAGAATCAAGAAATTCATGATAGGCAAACCATGATTTCTCGACTACCGCATTTCCGTCTGCCGCAGCACCTATATCCCGATTTGCGTCAAATTTCTTTCGATGCAAAAGGTTGATCACCATGTGGGGATAGCAGCCTGTGTTTGATATGATTCGATCGCGTAGCTCCCTGGCCAACTCCTGGGTATATGCATCTCGGAGATAAACACAACCGCTGCAATTTCTGTCCGGGATGCTCGCAGGCTCAAAATACCCTCCATGAGGAACGGAGATCACAAATGGCAGATTTCCGGCCAGGTATTCCACATAGTAATTGCTATCCAGATAAGACTGACCGGGGATAAATGATTGGGCCATGCCTCCACCTGAGAGAAATAAGAGCAAAACCAATAAGAGAGGGGAAGCCAGGCGCATCATCGCATAATTTCTCAAATAAAACTAATCGAATTTTCTGAGCAGGTAATATTGTATACCTCCGCTCCCCATAGCTGACACCCTAATTGCTAACTTTGAGTCATGGGTCAAAGGCTGGAAGTTCTTTTTGAAGATAACCACATTTTGGCGGTCAATAAACCCGGTGGGATCCTCTCTCAGGGAGATATTACCGGCGACACTTCCATCCTTGATGAAGCCAAGGAATACATCAAAAAAAAGTACAACAAGCCTGGAAATGCTTATTGTGGGTTGATCCAAAGGCTTGATCGCCCGGCAAGTGGAGTTCTTCTGATGGCCAAATCCTCAAAGGGTTTGGAAAGAATGAACCAGTTGATGCGAGAAAAGAAGATCAAAAAGACCTATTGGGCCTTGACCGAGGAACATGTGGATCATGACCAAGGCACTTTGATCAACTGGCTTTTGAAGAACGAAGACCAAAAAAAAGTGCATGTATATCAAAAGGAAAAAAAGGGAGCCCAAAGGTCCGAATTGAAGTACCAATTGCTGGGGAGGATCGGGAAAAACTACCTGCTGGAAATCGACCTGATCACCGGTAGATACCACCAGGCCAGGGCTCAATTGGCCTCGGCTGGAATGACCATTGTGGGGGATGTTAAATACGGTTATCCCAAGAAAAACAAATCCGGGAAAATTGCTCTTCATTGTAAACGAATCGATTTCCTTCACCCGGTTAAACAGGAAGCTGTTAAAATTGAAGCCAGGATCCCTAGAGAACCACAATGGCAGGAATTCCTGTCTTTTCAGAAAAGCGTATGATAGAGAAACTTAAAAAAAGATGGGGAGCAAAAAGCAACTTGCAGGTTTTCCTGATCCTGCTGGTATTTGCCATCACGGGAAGCACCATAGTACTGATCAAAAGGCCGGTATTTGAGCTTCTGGGTTTTGATTTTGCTGAATTGTCTCTTCCGGTGAAGATCGTTTATTACATATTTATTCTTCCCGTCTACCTTGGCCTGCTCATCATAATCGGTTACCTATTCGGACAAGGAGAATTTTTTATGCAATTTGTTCGGAAGTTTATCAAACGATTTTCCGGTAAAAAAACAGGTCCTCGCCCCTGACGATCATGGTGCCTGCAAGTTATTCCGTTGATGAAAGAGCTTCTAAAGGCATACCAAAAAAGACTCACAAACCTTACTCCCAAAAACAGGTCGATCTATCTTGGAAGGCTCTCAAAAAGATTTGATCTTGATCTAAAGAGCCTTTTCTCCTTTTCCGGTAAGGATCATGGTGATCTTCTTTCCAATCTTTTGCGGGGAAAAACCCTTCAGGTAGTAGAAGTCGTTGATCCCCGCCTGGGCTCATCCAATGAGCTCTCTTTGAAGATCAAAAATATCCATAGGCAGGGGGCATTCGTCAAAACCGAAAGGGGAAACGACGATCTCCATATAGCCTGGCCCTATGTGGAAGGTAAACTGGTCAGCGGCATGCCTGTGCGTGCTCCGCTTGTTTTCTTTCCTGTCGATCTAAACATCGAATCCGGAAATTGGACGATCGCCCTGAAAAAGGATGTTCCGATTAACCTGAACAAAAGCCTGCTACTATCGTTTTCGCATTATTCAGAACAAAAGCTTGAAGAGGAGCTTCTCGAATTCGACCTCCGTGATCTCGATCCGGATCATAGATCCTTACTCTCAGGCCTGTTCAGAATGATCAACGAATCAGCCTTTCAGATCAGATTCAATTCTGAAATTTTCGAAGGAAATACCAAAACCTTCAGGGACTACACCAAGAAAGAATTTGAAAAGAATTACAAGGAAGGAGAGCTCCATGTTTTGGATTACGGTGTTCTGGGATTATATCCTCAGGCCGGTTCCTTCATTGTTCCCGATTACGATAAACTCATACAGGATAACAATTTCGCCGATCTGGAAGAATTCTTTTCCTCCAAGGTCTCAATTGATGAAGATGAAAACTGGCAGGTGGGATCACACTACCGAAGGGTCTTCCTGAACAGGGTCAAGGAGGATAAGGTCCTCAACCCACTTCCCATCGATGCTTCACAGGAAAACGCTCTGAAAGCAATAAAAAAAGGACATTCCATTGTGGTCCAGGGTCCTCCCGGATCGGGAAAAAGCCAGCTGATCAGCAATCTGATCTCGGATAACATCACAAGGGGAAAAAATGTGCTGCTGGTATGCCAGAAAAGAGTTGCTCTGGAGGTTGTTTATGAGAGGCTTAAAAAATTGGAATTACATCAGTTCGTGGCAAGGGTCACCGATTTTAAGAATGAAAGAGGGAGGATCTATGAAAAAATTGAAAGCCAGATCGAAAGCATCAATGAATATCAGCAGATCAACAATGGAATAGATTCCATCCTTTTGGAACGGGATTTTCTCCAAACCAGCAAGAAGATAGATCAGTTAGAGGAAGAACTGTCCGAGTTTCGCCAGGCTCTTTTTGAAAGCTTAGATGCCGGTATCTCGCCCAAAGAAGCATACCTTCAGTCCGATGTCGAAACGAAAACCATCGACACCTCTGGTCTATTCCGATTTTTCAAGCTGAATGAGTTGGATAAGCTTGAAAAGGATTTCAATGGCTATTATTCCGGATATCGAAAGTTTGACGCGGAGGATTATCCCTGGAGATCCAGAAAGAGCTTTAAGGATTTTGGGATCAAGGATGAAAAAAACATGCTGGATGTCCTTGATGAAATTCCAAGATTTCAATTTGAGGTCAATGAGGAGATCAAGGACTTCCTTTTCATGGGTCTGAGCTATAATGAGCACAAAGAGCTTGCAGACAGGAAAAAAGAACTGCAACAGTTCGCAAGATTGATCGAAGAACCCGAGATCCTCAAACTCTTTAACAAATACCAGAATAAACCCGTAGACGGGCTATGGCTCGAAAACCGCAAGCAGATCATTCTTGACTTCTATGTAGCCCCGGGACCGGAGACCAGCATACCGGGGCGCGAATTGGACAACGCGTTTTACGAGATCTCAAGGGACGGAAGGAGACTGAAAAACCCCTTGTTCAAGATGATGAGCTTTGTCGCTTCGCCAATCGGTAAGGCCACCAAAAAGTATCTTCAGGCAAACAAACTTCAGCCGAATGCCCAGGGCATTTCATCATTGGAAAGAAAGGTATCAAACCGGATGAATCTTGTACACAACCTCTCTCTTTTGAGGAAATCAGACTTCTATACCGAAGATCTTCCTGAGATGTTGGACAGGGCCGAATTCCTCAATTGGATTGAAAAGCAGGAAAAAGCATTGAAATCATTGCAGATCATTCAATCCTTCAGATCGCTGGAAAGCTTCTTCGATTTTGAAAAAACACCTCCGGAAGAATTGAAGGAAAAGCTCGAGGGGCTGATACTTCTTTCTGAAAAGATCATTGAAAAGGTTCATGTTTGGGAAGCCTATTTAAGCAGGACACATATCTTTCACATATTGGCCAATAATGAGCTTGCCTCCAAACTTAAAAAAGCGCTAAAAAAAGATTTCGAGGAACTATGCCATTATGATCAACTTCTCTCCGGAATGAAAAAGGAGCAAAGAGATCTCTTCAATACGATATGCTCCGAAGTAAACTCAAGCGAAAAAGAAGCCTGGCAGGTCCTCAAAAACTCGATCAGGTGGGATTGGATCAGTCATCTTGAAGAAAAATATCCAACCCTGAGGGAAGTGTCCAGGCCTGCTTTCCCACAAAAGATAGACTCCATGAAGGAGGCTGTCGCAAAAAAGCTGGAGCTAACCAAGTCCCTGGTCTTGTTGCGCGCAAGGGAAAGAACATACAGCGATCTTGAATACAACCGCCTCAACAACCTCATAACCTACCGGGATCTAAAACATCAGGTTACCAAGAAGAGAAAGATCTGGCCTCTGAGGAAAGTGATCCATGAGTTTTACGGTGAGTTGTTTAATCTTATCCCATGCTGGATGGCCTCCCCGGAATCCGTTTCAGCCATGTTTCCGCTTGAGCAGGTATTTGATCTTGTCATATTCGATGAGGCTTCACAATGCTTTTCCGAAAAAGGTATCCCGGCCCTCTATCGGGGGAAACAGATCGCCATCTTCGGAGATAAGAATCAACTGAGTCCCTTTGATCTGTACCAGGCAAGATATGAGGATCCGGGCATGGAGGAAGATCCCGATCTCGAGGCAGAATCATTGCTTGATCTGGGTTCAAATTACCTCATGGAGGTGCCATTAACAGAGCATTACCGAAGTGAGTCCCTGGACCTGATCGGTTTTTCAAACCAGCACTTTTACAAAAGTTCATTGAACTGCGTACCGCACTATCAATTGGATCGCAAATCGAAACCCATTGAATATCGTCAGGTCAAAAATCCTGTTTGGGAAAACAATCAAAATCTGCCCGAAGCCCGGGAAGTGGTTGAGACAACCTTAAGGCTGATCAGCGAAGGGGAAAAGGATATCGGGATCATTACTTTCAATTTCCATCAGCAACAATTGATCGCAGACCTTCTCGAAGCAGAAATGGCCTCATCAGAGCTTGAACTACCCAAGGAACTCTTCGTCAAAAACCTTGAAAACGTTCAGGGCGATGAAAGGGACATCATCATTTTTTCACCGGCCTATGGTCCCGATGTCCGGGGAAAGCTGATATTGAATTTCGGGATGCTGAACCAGATCCATGGAGAGCGGCGATTGAATGTGGCCATTACCAGGGCAAGAAAAAAGATCATTGTCTTCTCAAGTTTGGATCCATTAGGGATCAGCACCGAGCACCTTACAAACCCGGGGCCAAGGCTATTCCTTGATTACCTGGTTTATGCAAAGGAGCTTTCAAAAAACAGATCCTCGAAAGTCTGGCAAAAGGCCGGGATCAAAAGCGGATCCTGGTATTTATCCGGAAGATTGGCTCAGGATCTTGAGAGGTTGGGATTGAAAACGTCAAAGTCGATACCTTTTACGGATCTACTGATCGAGGCTCCCAAAGAGTCCTCCATAGCATGCCTCACCGATGACGAGCAGTTTTTTGAGGCAGGCTCATGCAAACATTTCTTTGCCTACCTCCCGACTGAGCTTGAGAGAAAGAACTGGGCCTATAAGTATACTTTCAGTCGGAATTATTGGCGGAACGGCGAAGGAGAGGTCGAAGAGATCGTCCACTATCTCAACTGGAAAAAGAATTGATCAATCCTTTTTCAGGTCCTTGATAAACCTTGCCCAGGCAAAGGGATCGATAAAACCGGTGGTCTGTCCCATATACTTGTTGGACTGCCTGTAGGAATAATCATCCATATAATCGTAATAACTCATTCGGTAGTCCATGGGCATGGTCTGCCTCATTCGCAATAGCAGATTTTCATTGAGCTGGCCTCTTTTGAGCATCTCCTCCCCTGTTGTGGGATTCATGGCAAGGAAAGCTTCTTTAAACAATTCTTCGGTCGGCCAGGGATACACCTGCAATTCCGGAAGTTTTATGGTATCCTGTACCAGGTAGATATAGGCCGTCATATGATCGCCTTCTATTTCCGGAACAATATAAAATCGCCTTTTGAAGGATACCGCAGAGATCAGAATGGAATCTCCTACCAAAGCGGGCATGGTAAAAAATCCGACATCATTGGTCGTCGTTCCTCTTCCCGCCTCCGGAACATAGATGTGAACCCCCGGGACTCCGTAAGAGCTATCTCCTGTAACAACCAATCCACTGAATTGAATGACCTTTTTTTCCTGTGCAGATACCGAATCGGGCATCAGGAAAAGGAAAATGGCAACTATGCCGCAAAGGTTTATTCCGATTCTAGTCAAATGAAGGTTGTATCTTGGAATGGAAATACAAAAATAAGGACAGAGGGTCAATTATTCGCATAAAATGAGAATCAAGCATTTTCCACTTTCAGTTGGATCGCAGATCTTTAAATGCCTCAGCGAAACCCCTAGGCTGAGGATTCTAAATGCCCTTTTGAGTGGCGGTTTGCTCACCATAACTGACCTGGAGCTTATTCTTGAATTCTCGCAGGCCAAAACCTCAAGACATATCACCTACCTGAGAAATGCAGGCCTGATCAACAACAAGAGGGTGGACAAGTATTCATTCTACTCCATAAACGAGGAATGGACGGAAATTATTTCTCATCTGATCTCATATATGGAAAAGGATATTGCGCTAAAAAAAGACTATGAAACCCTGGAAGTGCTGAACTCCAACAGGGAACTCTCCTCCAGCAAGGTGGGAAAATCATTGAGGGATGAGATCTCCTTATAGTCACGTTTTTTTTGACCTGGATCACACGATCTGGGACTTTGAAAGGAATTCCTGGGAAACCCTCGAGGAGGTCTGGCAAAAGTTCGACCTGTACAGATTGGCCAGGATACCTCTGGAGGGATTCCGGGAAAACTATAAGCGGGAAAACTTTGCGTTATGGGCAAAATACAATCATGGCGAGATCAGCAAGCAGGATATCAGGGAAAGAAGGTTCAAAAAAGTCATGGAGAACTTCAATGCGGAAAGAATTCTCGATCCCTATCTTCTGGAGGAATTTTACCTGGACAATTGCCCAAAAAAAACCTCCCTGATCGATGGAGCAGTTGAAGTCCTTGAATACCTGGAGTCAAGCGGCTATGAATTGCATGTTCTTTCCAACGGTTTCGAGGAAACCACCCATGAAAAGATGGAGAATTCAGGGATAAAGGGATTCTTCAAAAACACAATTACCTCGGAAGGCCTGGGTGTGACCAAGCCGAAAGTCGAGTTCTTTGAAAAGGCGTTGGATATTTCCGGATCCCGGATCAAAGAGACCATCATGATCGGTGATAACCTCAATACCGATATCAAAGGGGCACAAAACACAGGCATAGATCAGATCTATTTTAATCCCTACCAAAGTGAGCATGAGGAAAATCCCACTCATGAGATCCGTCACTTGCTCGAGATCAAAAACATTCTCTGAGAAATGATATAAAGATGCCCAGGGCTTGTTAGTTTTGCGAAAAAAACGAGATGGCCAAAGGAATTTTCAACATCCCATATCCGGAAAATGAACCGGTGAGATCCTATGCACCGAATTCTCCGGAAAAGGAAAGCATCAAAAAGTTCTTAGAGGAATTGAAATCCAAGGAGATGGACGTCCCCATGTTCATTGGAGGCGAAGAGGTAAGAACAGGTAATCTTGGAGCGATCAATCCTCCCCATGATCACCAGCACTTGCTTGGAAATTACCATATCGGCGATGAAACCCATGTGCATCAGGCAGTACAGGCAGCCATGAATGCCAGGGAAGAATGGGCCGCTCTCTCTTGGGAGCATAGAGCCAGTATTTTTCTAAAAGCCGCTGATCTTCTTGAAGGGCCATACAGGGACCTGATCAATGGCACAACCATGCTGGGCCAATCAAAGAATATTTTTCAGGCCGAGATTGATGCCGCCTGCGAACTGATCGACTTCCTAAGGTTTAACGCCTACTATATGCAGGGAATCTATGAGGATCAGCCTGATTCACAGCCGGGCATTTGGAACCGCATGGAGTACAGGGCCCTGGAGGGATTTGTATTTGCGATCACTCCATTCAATTTCACCAGTATTGGGGCCAACCTTGCTGCTGCACCGGCTATGATGGGCAATGTGGTTGTCTGGAAACCATCCGAAACCCAGATCTATTCCGCTTGGGCCTTCATGGAAGTGATGAGAGAAGCAGGATTACCTGCCGGGGTGATCAATATTATCTATACCGACGGCCCGATGACTGGGAATATTTTGTTCAATCACCCGGATCTCGGAGGAATTCACTTTACCGGAAGTACCGGTACATTCCAGCATATCTGGAAAGAGGTCGGAAAGAATATAGAGAACTTCAGGTCATACCCAAGGGTCGTTGGAGAAACCGGAGGAAAGGATTTTATTGTAGCTCATCCGAGTGCAGAGTCCAAGGAAGTCTCCACCGCCATCATACGAGGTGCTTTTGAATTCCAGGGACAAAAATGTTCCGCGGCCTCAAGGATCTATATTCCCAACAATCTTTGGGATGATGTAAAAGCCGAGCTTCTGCAAGATGCCGCAAGCATCAAAATGGGTCCACCTGAGGATTTCAGAAATTTCATGAATGCCGTGATCGACAAAAGGGCATTCGACAAGATCACCGGTTATATCGAGAAGATCAAGGCAGATCCTAATGCTGAGATCATATCGGGAGGTGGGTATGACGATTCCAAGGGATATTTCATCGAGCCCACGATAGTGGTTGCTCAGGATCCTCAATTCCTGACCATGTGTGAGGAGATCTTCGGGCCGGTGGTGACCATATACGTTTATCAGGAAGAAAACTTCGAAGACACCCTCAAGCTTGTTGACGAGACGGGGCCTTATGCACTTACCGGAGCTGTTTTCGCCAAAGACCGCTACGCGATCGACCTGGCTTCCAAAAAGCTGGAGAACAGTGCAGGAAACTTCTATATCAATGATAAACCCACAGGTGCAGTCGTTGGACAACAACCATTCGGAGGTGCCAGGGGATCAGGTACGAACGACAAGGCCGGATCGGCCATGAATCTTTTGAGATGGGTTTCGGCCAGAACGATCAAGGAAACCTTCGTTCCCCCAACCGACTACAGGTATCCTTTCATGTCTGAAGAATAAAGTCCATAATATATAGTCGATCGTTTTATAGTTACCTTTTCCAAGACCGGTAAAAAGTTACAATTGAGGTCTCAAGATGGGACGTAGTTTCTACAGTTGCCTTGTTATTGAGGCAATATATTCAATGAAAAATTGGACTAAATGAATTATTGATCCGGGATACACGAAAAGGGAAATTTGAATATGAGATTTTTTCTTTTTCCTTGCTTCGTTCTTATATCTCTGACAGCTTTTTCTCAATCTGTTTCATGGGAAAAAACCTATGCCCGACCAGGTTTTTCTGAAAGAGCTAAAACCATCATATCCACCAGTTTTGGTTACCTAATATTTTGCGAAAGCCGGTATGGTGCCCTAAGCACTTCGGATCTTGAACTAATTGAAATAGACAGTGCCGGAAATCCCCTGAGGAGAAGTAGATTTCTAAATGGTTCATTTGCACGATATCCATACTCTGCGGAGAGAATTCCCAATGAAGATTATTATTTGCTCACGGGAGCACTACTTTCCACGAATCAAATATTTATATCCAAGATCGATGAACATGGGGATACATTATGGCTTACAGCTCTTGATCTATATGGAGGATTTGGGGCAGGAGAATTTGAGATATTGCCGGATAAGTCAGCAATAGTTTGCGGGACAAAGGTTTCTGCATCTTCATCTGCGGATATTGGAATGTCCCGGATCGATAGTTCCGGCAATATTCTTTGGAGCAAGACATTGAACCTTCCCAAATGGCAAACCGGATCAGATATCACTTATATGCAAGATGGTAGCATTATTGCAACCGGGGCAACCAAGTTTTGGAAATACGGAATAATCATTGTCTATGCCGATATCGACGGAAATATTATCAATACAGAGAGCTACCAATTTGAAGAAACCGTTAATCCTTGGACACCCACCCTTTCTTCCTTACTTCCAAACAAAAAAATGGGAATGGTCATACTGGGAGGAAATACAGGATCCTTTGAAAACAATTATTGTGAAATAACCACAAATCAAACTACAATCCATTTTGATTCCATGGACAGGTTCTGTAATGAGCCGATAATTCTGGAAGACTCCATTTACTTTTTCAACACATTATACGAGAATACTTCACATAATGACATGGTATTTGAATTGGAAAAAAGGCATTCTCCACTTGATCCGCCTTTCTGGCAAATGCCATATGGATTCCACACCTCCGTCAGTGGAACAAATATTGACAGCATAAAATTTGCCGAGACTTTGTTCTTTACAGAAGAATCCGTCATCCTTGCAGGAAGCAGGGAGTATAATTCTCTTTCCTGGGACATTTGGACCATGAAAGTGGACAACATTGGAAGGAAGTGGAAACCCGATCCTTGCGAATTCTATCCTCCCAGTCCAAAAATTCATTGGGATTATGAATACCCGTATTTGCGTTTACGGGATTCCAGTTTTTCCGGAATGATATATCATGATTCCATTTACTCAAGGTCTTGGAGTTCCTCACAGGGGGACACTTCCAGTCTGGAGGAAATGTCGGTTTATTGGGATACAGCCAGCTCGAACAAAATAAATATTATCCTGGAAATTGAGAATTTCAATCAATGCTATGGCACTGATTCCATAATCATAACAAAATCCGTAAATGGTTTAAGAGAAAGACCAAATGAAAATATTGAATTTAGCGTTTTCCCAAATCCGGCAAAGGAAAAACTCAACTATAAGATTGAGACTGCTGGAACGGAGTTTAAAACAGGAGACATCTCAATAAGAAGCCTAAACGGAAGTCTGATAAATAAGACCAACATCACCTCAAACAGTGGCACTATTGATCTGAACAGTATTGAACCGGGAATTTATATAATCACCGTAAACACAGGTGAAAGAATCGCCTGGAACAAATTCATCAAACGATAAACAGGTTTTTAATCACGCTTAAGCCAGCGACCTTTTAACCTCTCGTATCTCGTACACCTCGATCTCGTCGTTGACCTTGATGTCGTTGAAGTCCTTGATCTTGATACCACATTCAAATCCGTTCTTCACTTCGGCAACATCATCCTTGTGACGCTTCAATTCTTCAACCTCACCTTCATAGACGACAATTCCATCTCTGACGATCCTGATCGTTGATTTGCGTTTTACAATACCATGGGTGACCATACAACCCGCCACAGATCCGACTTTGGAGATCTTGAAGACCTCTCTGATCTGGACGTTGCCAATCACAACTTCTTCCTTGGTAGGTTCGAGAAGTCCTTCCATCGCATCCTTGACCTCGTTGATCGCATCGTAGATCACAGAGTATAGCCTGATATCGATCTCTTCGTTCTCAGCGAGTTTCCTTGCCGAAGCCGAAGGCCTTACCTGGAATCCGATAATGATGGCATC
>JANQHS010000079.1 GCA_028282565.1 Cytophagales bacterium
ACGAAAATGGGGTCTTCGATCAGCTTTTCCCTTGAGCCATCCACATACTGCACGAATTCCTTCAGGCCTCCCTCAGAATAGAATTCCTCTTGCTTGAATTCGCCCTTTTCATCTTTCTCCCTTTCGTCAACCAAATTGATCCGAATTCCACGATTCAAAAACGCTAGTTCCCTAAGCCTTGTAGCGATGGTTTCGTACTTGTATTCGGTGGTGATGAAAATATCGGCATCTGGCTTGAAAGTGATGATGGTCCCGGTGATATCGGACTTTCCTTGTTCCTTAACCGGTCCCTGAGGGATTCCCCTGGAGTACTCCTGGAAAAAGATCTTTCCATTTCGGTGAACCGTAGCAGAAAGGTTCTCGGAAAGAGCGTTCACACAGGATACCCCCACCCCATGCAAACCACCGGAGACCTTGTATGAATCCTTGTCGAATTTTCCACCCGCATGCAGGACCGTCATCACAACTTCCAGGGCGGATTTCTTTTCCTTTGGGTGCTCTTCCGTAGGGATACCACGACCATCATCCTGAACCGAAATGGTCTCATCGGGATGGACTGTTACGCTGATGGTAGAACAATGACCTGCGAGGGCCTCATCGATGGAATTGTCGACCACTTCCCAGATCAAATGATGTAATCCCTTGATCCCGACATCGCCGATATACATCGCAGGTCTTTTCCTGACCGCCTCTAATCCTTCAAGTACCTGAATATTGCTCGCTGAGTAATCTTTTTGCTGGTTCTGACTCACGTATTTTTTTTGTGCAAAAATAGCATTTTTTTGCCCTTTTTGGACATTTCAGGCACTATTCCTTGACAAAAAGAGATTAAAATTGATTGCTCGCGAGCATGACCAATGTGCAGGCGTTCAAAACCTCGATTCCAAGATTCTTTGCCCTTGAGTAAAGGTCATCGTTTTCCGCTCCCGGATTAAAAATAATCCTCTTGGGCATGAGTTTGAGCAGGGGCTCAATATATTCCTGTTGATTCCTTTCAGATAGATACATTGTCACAGTATCGTATGCGATGTCCATGGGTAATTCCCGGCGTATAGGCTGGCCAAAGATCTCTCCCCCTGTCGTACCAACTAGGATTACTTCATGACCATGTTCGGTCAACCTTTCAGCAGCCAAATAAGAGTAGCGATAAGTATGCTTTGAAGCTCCGAGAACAAGGACCTTTTCCATTGAGTTTATTTGGTCAGGTAAAGAGGAGAAGGATTGTACTTAAACATGTAACCAACTGTAACTCCAAGACGGATCGGTACGGAAACAGTATTTTGATTCACATCGGAAAACAAGAAATCCAACCTTTGGTTATCGGACCAGTTTTGCTCACTGAACCGCAAGCCAATACCGATTCCCGCCCATAGATCAAGCGTAAACCCCCTGTTCGCCGTGCTCTGAAAAACCCTGTCCCCGATCAAAATACTGTACTCGATCAGGTTTTGCTCAAGCGTAGGGGTGAAATTGATGTTCTCCTCCTCTGCTACATTGATAAAATAATTATTTCTGGTGTATCTGAGTTCATGACCAAAATAAAACAGTCCGTATAGATTTTGGTCGAAATACATCTTCTGGCGAATGGCCAGAGATACACCCCTATTATAGGTCTTGTATTCAGGAACACCATCCTTGGTGGAATAGAAAGGAGACCTGAGGAAAATGAGAAAGACCTCATAACCAAGTCTTTCCTGGTAATAATATTCCAGGGAGATCGGAAATGAACCAAAGAATGTAGCCACGGGATTCGCACTCAGGATAAAGCTCCTGTATTCATTCATCCTCGGCGTGAAATACCTCCACCCCTTCCTCCTTCTGAATTTGTACTTGGACTTGGGAGCCGAGTAAATGGCCAGATCCTTCTCCTTGGTTTCCTTTTCCTTGGGTGGTTCATAGACGGGTTCCGCATCCTCATCGATCTTTTCGAATGTCCCAGCCAGGCTTCCATCCGGATTGAAAAGCTTCCACAGGCCAACCTTATCTCCATTTTTCAGATCGCCCTCCATTTTCTTCTTCCCGTTTTCATAATAACCCACGTAATGGCCTTCTCCATTTGAAAAATCAGCCTCCCCTTCAACGGCTCCTGTTTCGGAATAATAATACCATTTGCCTTGATTCTTGCCGTTGGCCTTGGCCCCTTCTATCTTGATCTTTCCGTTGGGGTAGTACTCACGGTATTTCCCCGACCCTTTATCATATTCGCCTTCACCCATGGTACTGCCATCCTGATAATACATCTTCCAATAACCCTGTTCCCTGTCCTCTTCCATCACTCCCTCACTTTTCACACTCCCCCCCTCGTAATACTGTTTCCAGGGACCGGTTTTTAAGCCCGTCACATAATTCCCTTCCGATTTAACCGATCCATCGGTATGGTAATATTTCCACGGGCCTGTCTTTTTTCCATCCAATTCTTTGCCTTCAGCCAGTTTTTCCCCTGAAGGGTAATAATAGATCCAGGTGCTGTCGCTTTTTCCATTCACTATCCGGCCTTCCATCTTCAGGCTACCTGAAGGAAAATATTCCTGATAAAGGCCTTCTCCAAGATCAAATACTGCTTGCGCCTTTAATTCCCCGTCCTCGTAATAGTATTTCCAAAGTCCGTCCTTTTTGTTTTCAGCGTATCGACCAAACTCTTTCCTTGCCCCGGACTCATAATAATAATTCCAAAGTCCGATTTTGTTTCGGCCCTCTACGGGTCCCGATTTTTGAACATTTCCATTTTCGAAGAAATAAACCCATAATTCTCCCCATGCCAGGCTGTCATAGAAGGTTTTGATCTTCACCTTTCCGCTTTCATAATAATAGGTCCAGGTCCCTTTGGGAACCCCGAGTTCATAGAATCCCTCGGTATTGATCTGACCGGTGAGGAAATAGGATTTGTAAGGTCCGTCCAAAACCGATGCCCCGGTATCTACGACGAAATACTCCTGCTGAATGAGGGTCACTGCAGAATCAAAAGGAACCATGACCTTTTGCCTTTGGGCAACGGAATAATGGGTGAGGCACAATGCCAAACCAACCAGAACTTTCGATATGATTCCTTTTGACTTCAATTTCCGGAAACTTCCCTATCTATCTCACGGAGTTTATCCATCATTCTCTTCGAACGAAACACCCAAAACCATGGTTCTCTATTTTTTTGAAAGTGGGTATGAAAAATGGACCCCAAGAGAATTTGACCTTGGCCTTTAATTACCTTTGCAGCAAAATTAACTATTAGAGCACTGTATGCACATTCCATATGATCGCACCGGGGAGATAGAAGCAAGAAAAAACCTTGTTGACGCGTTTGAATCCCCAGATTTTTATCAGATCGATGATCTCCTCAGTGAAGAACAAAAGCTAATCCGTGATTCGATCAGGGAGTTTGTAAAAAAGGAGGTCAGCCCAATCATTGAAGACTGTAATCAGAAATGCATTTTCCCTCATTACCTGGTTCCGAAGTTTGGCGAAATGGGGATGTTTGGACCTACAATACCCCAGGAATACGGAGGTGGCGGTCTTGACTACATCTCCTATGGACTGATCATGCAGGAAATCGAACGCTCGGATTCAGGGATGAGATCCACGGCCAGCGTACAGGGTTCTCTGGTGATGTATCCGATCTACGCCTATGGGTCGGAAGAACAAAAACAAAAATACCTTCCCAAACTGGCCTCGGGTGAAATGCTGGGATGCTTCGGATTGACCGAACCGGATCATGGATCCAACCCCGGGGGAATGGTCACAAATTTTAAGGATGAGGGTGATCACTATTTGTTGAATGGTGCCAAGATGTGGATCTCCAACTCACCATTTTCAGACATCGCAATAGTCTGGGCAAAGGGAGAAGATGGAAGAATTTACGGACTCATTGTTGAGCGAGGCATGGAAGGATTTTCCACCCCGGAAACGCATGGCAAATGGTCTCTCAGGGCAAGTACAACGGGTGAATTGGTTTTCGACAATGTGAAGGTTCCCAAGGAAAATATGCTTCCGGGCGTCAGCGGATTAAAAGGCCCGATGGGCTGTCTTGATAATGCCAGGTATGGAATCGCCTGGGGGGCGGTTGGTGCTGCCATGGATTGCTACGATACGGCCAGAAGGTATTCCATGGAAAGGATCCAGTTTGACAAACCTATTGCTTCATTCCAATTACAGCAGAAGAAGCTTGCCGAGATGCTGACAGAGATCACCAAGGCACAGCTTCTGAATTTCAGATTGGGGCAAATGAAAAATGAGGGCAAGGCCACATCGGCTCAGATCTCAATGGCTAAGAGAAACAGTGTAGAGATCGCACTCAATATAGGCCGTGAAGCAAGGCAAAT
>JANQHS010000125.1 GCA_028282565.1 Cytophagales bacterium
AGCAAATAGCCCAGCTGGTTGGCCAGTAGCCAAAGTCCGGGCACCCTGGCCCTGGCCTGCACATTTTGCAAGGGAAGATCATCGTTTTCCCAGGTGAACTTCCGGCCGGTTTTCTCTTCGACAAGTTGTCGGTAATCCCTCACCAGGTTTTCCACATTCCATTCCAGAAAATTGGCTCCGATATGATCGGAAAGAGCTTTGGCTGACTCAAATGTTTCATTCGATGAGTTATCCGTTGCCTGATACACGGTGACCAACATTTGGTTCATGATTTGCCCCAAAGAATCTCCTGAATCAAAGCCTAATTTTTGCTTCAATCCTTTAATACCAAGCTCAGAGATGGCGTTTTTGACCATTTCATGGATGATTACCGCACAGCAACTGGAATCAGCGCCTCCGCTGAGGGATATGACAAATCCCTTGGTCTTGCTTCTCCGCATATAATCGAAAAGGGCCAGTGAAACCGCCCTTGGGAAGAATTCAAAATCGGACAGATCTTCCTCAACCATTTCCGCATTGTTGCTCAGACCCATGAGGTTCTGACTCTTAAAAGAAAAGAATCTGTTTGAAGCCAGGAGTTTGCCCTTGTTGGCGGCAAGCATTTCTCCATCGAAGATCAAGCGACCGCTATCGTTGCCAAGCAAATTTGAGTAGAGGTACAGGCAGTCGAATTTTCGCGAGCTTTCAATCACGAGATCTCTTCTGAAAAAGGCTTTTCCAAATGAAAAATGACTAGCGCTGGGGTTCAGAAGTATATCGACTTGCTGACGCGCATATTGGTTGCCCGGCCTGCTTTCCTCATGCCAGGCATCTTCACAAATTTCGAATCCAACTTTAAAGCCACGAAAGTCGAATATCTGTTCTCCCATAGGCACTGAACGCCCGAGAATTTCTACCTGCTCGATCTTTCCTTTGGGCCAGGGTGTGAACCATCTTGGCTCATAATATACCCCTTCATTTGCTAAATTTTGCTTGGCAGCGATTCCTATAATTTTCTCATTATCAATTATTACTGAGCAATTATATAATTGATTATTTAATCTTATAGGAATGCCGATATTGGTGAAGATCCCCTTGGTATGGGGGATGACCCTTTTGAGATTTTCAAGTGCATTTTTCACCAGCCAACCGGAGAGAAAAGTGTCTTCACAGCTATACCCGGTTAACGCCAGTTCCGGAAATAAGACGAGTTCCGCACGCGCTGATTTCGCTTCTTCCAGGCAGTCGATCATATTGCTGACATTGTTGTCCCAATCAAAGGGGCATTGGTTTACAGATGCCAGAAATATCTTATCAAGAGGTAGTTGAGGATCCAATCAAATCAGCTTTAACTCCTTACAAACCTGCAGAGCTGCATATTGTTCGGCCCTCTTTTTGTTTTTGCCGGTTCCCGTGCCGAAGGTCTCTCCATCAAGCAGTACTTCTGCCTCGAATTCCTTTTTGAACGCTTCTCCCTTTTCTCCGACGATTTGAAATTTCACCTCATGACCGTGTTTCTGTGCCCATTCCAAAACCAGACTTTTGTAATTCGGGTTCTCCCGAACCACAAGATCAAGATCGATATGGTTTCTAAGGATTTTTTCGATCACAAAGGACTTGCACTTGTCATATCCCTTATCGAGGTATATGGCTCCAATGAGAGCTTCAAGGGCATCTCCGAGAAGGCCTTTTTGGTTCTTGGAGTTCATCAGCCTTGAATTGGTGACAAGGAGGCTTCCAAGGCCTATTTCCCCGCCGACCTTGTTCAAGGTATCCCTGTTGACGATCCTTGACCTGATCTCGGTCAGAAAACCTTCATTTTTCAGCGGAAATTTGCGATAAAGAAAATCAGCCACAATTGTATCGAGAACGGCATCTCCAAGATATTCGAGTCTTTCGTTATCTTCCTTGAGGCCAAAATTATTCCTGCTGGCTTTGGAAGCATGGACGAAAGCTGTATTGTAAAGTTTGATGTTGGAAGGCGTTACCCCGGTGATGAGCTTCACCCTTTTCTTCAATGATGGGTTGCCTGACTTAGAAAAGATTTTTTTGACCAAAAAAGATTGGGACTATACTTCCCTAAAGATCGCTGAAAAATTGTGTCCGCCAAAGCCAAAGGTATTGCTCAAGGCTGCCCTGATCTTCCTTTCCTGGGGAGCGTTGAAGGTGAAGTTCAGTTTTGGATCAAACCGTTCGTCATCGGTAAAATGATTGATCGTAGGAGGGACCATACCGTTTTTGATCGCCAGGATACAGGCGATAGCCTCCACGGCCCCGGCCGCTCCAAGAAGATGCCCTGTCATAGACTTGGTGGATGAGATGTTCAGATCATATGCACTCTCACCAAATACCTTTTGAATGGCTACTGCTTCTGAGATATCTCCCAATGGTGTGCTCGTTCCGTGGACATTGATGTAGTCGATCTCATCAGGGTTCATTTCCGCGTCCTTCAGTGCATTTGTCATTACATTCAATGCTCCAAGGCCCTCCGGATGAGGTGCGGTAATGTGATGGGCATCAGCAGTCATACCACCACCGACGATTTCGGCATAAATTGTGGCTCCACGTTTTTTGGCTTGCTCGTATTCTTCAAGGATAAGCGCACCGGCTCCTTCGCCGAGTACGAATCCGTCTCTGTCCTTATCGAAAGGTCTTGAAGCTGTCTCCGGAGAATCATTTCTTTCCGAAAGGGCCTTCATGGCATTGAACCCTCCAATTCCCGCTTCTACCACTGCAGCTTCAGATCCGCCGGCAACCATAGCATCGGCATAGCCCATTTTGATATGATGGAAAGAGTTGACGATCGCATTGGTTGATGATGCACAGGCAGAAACCGTGGCATAATTCGGCCCCCTGAACCCATAGCGCATGGATATATGGCCGGCACCGATGTCGGCGATCATTTTGGGAATGAAAAAAGGGTTGTATCTGGGAACCCCATTTCCCTGAATGAATCCTGTTACTTCCTTTTGGAAGGTATCGAGCCCTCCGATCCCCGAAGCCCAAACTACGCCAACCCGGTCAGGGTCAAATGCATCGAGAATACCGGAATCCTGTACGGCCTGGTCGGCACATACCAATGCATATTGGGCATAAGGGTCCAGTTTTCTGGTTTCCTTTCTGTCCAGAATTACAGAAGGATCAAAATCCTTCAATTCGCACGCAAACCTTGTCTTAAAGTTTGTTGCGTCAAACTTGGTGATAGGAGCAGCGCCACTTTTCCCTTCGCTCATCCCCTGCCAAAAAGATTGGGGATCGTTCCCGAGAGGGGTTAAGGCGCCCAGACCCGTAACTACAACCCTCCTGAGGCTCATATTTTCTTTAATTATTTGCTATTCTCTTCCAGGTATGCAATAGCCTGACCTACTGTTGAGATGTTTTCAGCCTGATCGTCGGGGATAGAAATGTTAAACTCTTTTTCGAATTCCATAATGAGCTCAACTGTGTCCAGGGAGTCCGCGCCAAGATCGTTGGTGAAACTAGCTTCAGGGGTAACCTCTGAATCTTCAACACCTAATTTCTCAACAATAATGCTTTTTACTTTTTGAGCTATTTCAGACATAGTTTTGGAGTTAATTATAAACAGCTGCAAAGAAATGCATAAATGTATATTTGACAAACATATATTGTCATTAAGCTTGCGCTGAATATGCTTCTTCGTTTTCCCAAGACCAGATATTATTGAAAAAGACGCTAAAGCTCGACCTTGATCTGGACGTTCCGGGACTCTTATTTGCCCTGTCGGCAGGTATCAAAGCTTATAAGATGGCTTACCGTATTTCACGAGAATTCAATATCCAATTGAAAAGGGAAAAAGACCTAAAGTTTTCGGGG
Organism: Cytophagales bacterium; assembly: GCA_028282565.1. Taxonomy (GTDB): domain Bacteria; phylum Bacteroidota; class Bacteroidia; order Cytophagales; family CCMP332; genus JANQHS01. The sequence goes on from JANQHS010000125.1 coordinate 3,814, forward strand.
CCTGGAAAAAGAATCCAACTTCATTTGAACTACTTTTGTGATACAGGTTTCCACTCTTTTCGCCTTATAGAGAACAGGGGTTTTGACGAAGAAAAAAGCATCTTTTCAGGACCCATTTTTGTCGAGCTCAAGGATTTTGATTTCATTTTTTATTGCGAAAGCAGGACAGAACTCGACGAGGCGGACTGTATGGGCAAACTCAGAAAACTGGATGGGTTGAACCTGGTAGCAAAATATGATCCGAATCGAATAAAAAACAGAGATTATTTAATACCTGATCAATGAAAAACATTTTTAACCGGACCAAGATCATCGCCACAGTAGGCCCCGCTTCTAATTCCAGAAAGGTCATGGATAAGCTGGTGGACGCCGGGGTAGATGTCTTTCGTTTGAACTTCAGCCACGGCACCCACAAGGATCATTTGGAGGTGATCAAACAGATCAAGGATATCAATCGCGATCGAGGACTATATATCAGCACACTTATGGATCTGAGTGGGCCAAAGATCAGGGTTGGAACCATGGAAAATGGAAGCGTACTGCTGAAAAGCGGTAACCTGATCACGATCACCAGCCTTGACGAATTGGGAACGCCTGCCAGAATTTCCACTCAATATGAATCCCTTTATAAAGATGTCAAAAAGGGTGAAACAATTCTTCTGGACGATGGGAAGATCGAACTCAAAGTAAAAGAGGTTTTTCCCAAAAAGAAGGAGGTGGTTTGCCGCATAAAAATAGGCGGGGTACTCAGGGACAAGAAAGGAATGAATCTTCCCGGTACAGTGGTCTCAGCACCCTCTATGACTCAGAAAGACCATAGTGATTTGAAATTTGGAATCCAGAACAAGGTCGATTGGGTTGCCTTGTCGTTCGTCAGATCAGCAAAAGATGTGAAGGACCTTAGAAAAAGTATCAAGGATCTCAAGGGAAGCGCCAAGGTGATCGCTAAAATTGAAAAACCCGAGGCTGTAGAAAACATTGATGAGATCATAGAGCATGCCGATGCCATTATGGTAGCCAGGGGAGATCTGGGCGTAGAGATCCCAATGGAAAACGTGCCGATGATCCAAAAGAAGATCGTTCATAAATGCAATCTCGCGGCAACTCCCGTGATCATTGCTACTCAGATGATGGAATCCATGATCGAAAACTCCAGGCCTACCAGGGCTGAAACCAACGATGTGGCCAACGCCGTTCTCGATGGGGCCGATACCCTGATGCTCAGCGGGGAAACAGCTGTTGGAAACTACCCTGTGGAGACGGTCAGAAGTATGACCAAGACGATCGATAGCATTGAAGAAAAGGCCGATGTCTATTTCAAGAATTATGAGGTCGATCCCAACTCTGAGATCTTTGTGAATGATTCCGTGATCGCCATGGCCTGTAAGCTGGCAGAGGTGGCGAATGCCAAGGTGATCACCGGCATGACCTTCTCCGGTTATACGGCACTGAGATTGGCCCGCCATAGACCAAAATCATTCATTTTCGTTTTTACGGCGAACAAGGATATCCTGAGTACACTCAATCTTCTTTGGGGCGTTAGAGGGATCTACTATGATAAGTTTGAATCAACCGACGGAACCATAGAGGATCTTGAAAAGATTCTCAAAAAGAATGGTATCTTAAAGAAAGGAGATATTTACATCAACACCGCGAGCATGCCCATGTACAAGAAGCTTAGAACCAACATGGTCAAGCTGAGTGAGGTTGAATAGCATCAAAGTTGAGGGAAGACTTTCTTCATTTCATATGGCAATTTCAATTATTCAACAAAAAGGATCTTTTTGTTGAAAATAATTTGCTGGAGATCCTTGATCCCGGCACCTTGAATTCTGATTCCGGGCCTGATTTTTTGAACGCCAGAATTCAAATTGGAGATCTGCAATGGGCCGGTCATGTTGAGATCCACAAAAAAAGTTCCGACTGGTATCGGCATAAGCATCAGGACGATCCAGCCTATCACAACGTTATTCTCCACGTGGTATTGGAGGAGGATAGGGAGATCAAAGTCGACGGTGAAATCTTGAGGACCCTGGTGTTAAAGGGCAGGATATTCTTCCAATATCAAAAGGATTATGAATTCCTGGTCAATCAGACAGATGAGATACGCTGCTCGAAATTTTTGGAAAACAATAACAGAATTCTGATCCGGTCAATGCTTGATCGGCTGGTTGTGGATAGACTTCAAAGAAAAAGCGAAGATTTTCTATCTGTTCTTGAAAGTCAAAAAGGGGATTGGGAAGAAGCCTTGCTGCGCTGGACGTTCCGACATTTTGGGTTCAAGAAGAACAACGAGGCCTTCGCGTTATTAGCGGATCTGATCGGTTGGAAAAGGCTTCAAAAAATTGCTGATGATCAATTCTCGATCGAAGCGTTGTTATTTGGGGCGGGAGGATTTCTGCCTGGTTCGCAATCCGATTATGCTGTTGCACTCAAAAAGGAATTTGAGCGGTTAAAAAGAAAGCTTGACCTTGGTTCCAGAGTGATCGACGTTCAGCAATGGCAGTTCTTCAGAATGCGGCCATCAAACTTCCCAACAATTCGAATCGCGCAATTGGCTGCCTTTTTCAATGGCAAATCAAGTCTACTTCAAGCTTACCTCAATTTTAACCCTAAAAGTATTTCCTGGGAAATATTCAACAACGAGGTCACTTCTTTCTGGGAAGACAACCTCCATTTTGGTTCTGAGGGAGTAAAACAGACAGGAGGGAAGATGGGCAGGAAAAGCCGTGAAAACCTGGTGATCAATATTATACCATCCGTTTTGGTCGCCTATTCGGGTTATTCCGGTGAAAGGAAATATCTCGAAAAAGCGATCAGGCTTCTGGAGCAGATCCCACCGGAAAACAACAAGGTGATCAAAAAATGGCGTGAGCTTGGATTCGAAATGGAGAATGGGTTTGATTCACAGGGTTTTTTGGAATTGAAAAAAAACTATTGCGACAAAGGGCTTTGCCTCAAATGCAACCAGGGAATTTCCCTGGTCAAGGAAGGCCTTGAATCCTATGGATTGGCTGTATAATCTTCCTGTCCTACTTCTTCTTATCGGGGTATTGTACCATGCTTTCTTTGAGGAAGTGGGAAGAAGAACGTTTTGGCTTCTTCTTTTTTCCAAGATCCTCGTTTCTATTTTTTCGACCTGGTATTTTTTCGTGTTTCTTGAGGGGGGCGATGCCGTCTGGGCTGTGGAATTCGCCAGGCAATTGGGGGAGTATGGCTTCCTTAATTGGTTGAAAAAAGGCATTGAAATTGTATTTAGCGGTGGCTTTGAGCCCATTGAAGGAGCGCAACTGACGAATCTTCGGACCGCTTTTTTTTCATGGGGGCTATCACCCTTGGTTTTCATCACGGGTGGATCGCCCTGGTTGATCTCATTGTATTGCTCTCTACTCAACCTGTTTCTTTTCTTTCTTGCCTTTAAACTGTTAAGACGGAAATTCGCTATCCCCGGACTTGCCCTTGGAATCGCAATGTTCCTTCCGAGCATTTTGTTCTGGAGTTCCGGAATTTATAAGGAAACATTTACTTCCGGGTTGTCAGTGCTCCTTATGGTGGTATTCCTGGATTCCTGGCCAAGATACTCGCCCGGCAGAATATTGCTCATGACCTTGATTCTTGTCCTGATCTATTTCTTAAGGCCCTTTCAGTTTATGGCTTTTTTGATGGCCATATTGATCGGTGGGCTTGTTTTCTCCGTTTTTGGGAACTCATCAAAAGAATGGGGGAGAATACTGCTGCCGCTTATGGCCCTTGCGGTAGTTTTTGGGGTTATGGTTTATCATCCGGTCTACTCTCCTGAGAATATATGGGCATATCTCCACGATGCACATCAGAGGGTCGCAGATAATACAGGCTATTCCTTTCCGATCTCGTTGGAGGCAGCCCCGGGTTTTTTGGAAGCCATATCCTCCGGGCTTAAGGCCATGTGGCTTACGCTGTTTGGAATATGGCCGATATGGATCCCGAAGATCTCCTATTTCTTTTTTTGCCTTGAGGGCCTGCTGCTTGTTTTCCTCATTTTTCAGACTCGAAATAGGCTTTTTAAGCTGGATTCAGGAGAGCTAGCCTTTCTGATAGCAATGCTATCCTATTGTATATTCCTGGCTGTGGGTCTCGGATTGAGCACTCCTAATTTTGGGACCCTTGCGAGGTATAAGCTGGCATTTGTTCCCTTGCTGTATCCGTATTTGATTTTTCTCTGGAAGGGCCATGGGGCTGTGAACTAAGGCCAATAGGTCTTAATTTTGCGCCTGATTTATGGAGAAGCCGATTATCATTTTTGGAGCAGGTTCCCTTGCGAGGTCTGTATTGGCCATACTGAGAAGTCATGATTTTGATGTTTATGGCTTCCTGGATGATGATGCAGATGGTGATCAGATCATTGACGATGTTCCGGTGCTGGGAAAAACCAATGACCAGGGCTATCTGAAACTGATTGGTAGGAAAGCTGAGGCCGTTGTGGCCTTTGAGGATATTGAGCTCAGAAAAAGCAGTGCCAGGTACTTAATCGAAACCAGAAAGGTGATGCCGATGAATGCCATTCATGCCAGGGCCATATTGCCGGAGAACAGGAGCATGGGGCATGGGAATATCATTGCTGCAAATGCTGTCATTGAACCCGGGGTCTCTATAGGGAGCCATTCTGTGGTCATGCCTTCGGCATATTTGGGCACCAACTCAAAAATCGGAGATTTTGATGTGATCGGCGCGGGAGCTCTGATCAACGCTGAATGTCAGCTTGGTGATCGGGTATTTGTAGGTTCGGGAGTCAATATTGTGAGCGGGGTTAAGATCGAAGACGATGTAAACATAGGAGCCGGATCCTTGGTCATAGAGCACATTGCCAAGGGGAAAACCGTTTTTGGAAACCCTGCTCAGGAAGTCAAATAAGAGGATTATGTCTTACCAGGTATTGCTTTATTACTGCTACACCAAAATTGAAGACCCTGAAGAGTTCAGGTTGAAGCACCATCGGCTTTGTCTTGACCTGGAACTACGAGGAAGGATTATTGTTGCGGAGGAAGGTTTGAATGGAACCGTTTCAGGATCGGTGGAGTCCTGCGAAAAATATATGGCAGAGTTGGGCTCTGATCCCAGATTCCGGAACCTGGAGTTCAAGGTTGAGAAAAGTGAGGAGATGGCCTTTCAGAAATTAAATGTGAGGCTCAAAAGGGAAATTGTGAACTCCGGTCTTTACAACATCAATCCCAATAAAAGAACAGGGGAGTATATTGAACCTGGGGATTTTAGAGATCTGCTCGAAAAAGGAGCCGAGGAATGTGTTCTTCTTGATGTCCGATCGAATTATGAACATAAGATGGGCCGGTTTAAGAACGCGGTCACGCTGGACATTGATAATTTCCGGGAGTTCAAGGATCATATTGCGGATCTTGATGAGTTAAAAGAAAAGAAAGTGATCACCTATTGTACCGGTGGAATCAAATGTGAAAAAGCCAGCGCCTATCTTCTCGAACAGGGATTTGAAAATGTATTTCAGCTTCACGGAGGGATCATCAAGTACGGTTTGGAGACCGATGGTTCCGGTTTCGAAGGAAGTTGCTATGTTTTTGATAAGCGACTAAGCACCGAGATCAACCACAAGGACCCCTCGGTGATTTCCACCTGCTTCAATTGCGGAAAAACCTCCGACCGTATGGTGAACTGTGCCAATCCCGATTGCAACAACCATGTTGTGATCTGTGATGAATGTGGACATGAACTGGAAGGGGCCTGCTCGGAGGAGTGTCAATCACATCCTGACAAGAGGCCTTATAATCCGGAAGGATATTATCAGAAAGACCTGAACGGATATAACCCAAAGAAGGATTTCATGCACAGCATGAAAAACAAGCAGGCATAAAAAACCCCATGCCTTTCGGCATAGGGCTCATATTGGTTTATTACCCTCTTATTTAAGGGAAAGCTCTTCGTAATCCGCGTCAGGATTATAGTAATAGAAGTCAGTGTTTTTCAGCACATTGAAACTCAGGGAAAAATAGAAAACGTTGGCATCAAAGTTTTCATATGGTTTATTCCCGTTCCCGTCGGTATAATCATTCACGAAGAAATTGTTGTTGTAGTATTTGAATTTGATGTTGGCACCGTATGGGAATTGAATTCCAACAAAGAAACCATGCTGCCAAGGTTCAACTCTGTCATTGGCATCACCAAACCAGTATACATCTACGTTTTTCTTAGAACCGTCCTCAAATCTTTTCTCCTTATAGTTGAACGAATAGGCGATCTCATAACCTCCGTAAATAAATGACCTGTTCATTTTTCCAAGCTTGATTCCCAGGGGAATTCCAATGTTGTAGGAACGGAATTTATACCTGACATTTCCCCTTTGTCCACCTGGAGGGTATGCGGCTGCAGGATCGTTCAGGTATGTGTTCTCGGGAATGTCACTGATGAACCCGACATTTCGCAAAAATAGGCCTGTAAAAATCCCAACATTCTCGTTGAAGTCCATGTTGACATAGGATTGAAGGTTGATGACAGGAGCCCATCTGACCACATTTGTCGGACTGACCGACTCACCTGTCGATGTCTCCATGCTGGTATTTGCGAAGGAGAAGATCATCTCCATTCCGCTTGAGGAATAAGTGTTCTGAGCATTGGCCATTCCAACAATTCCCACGGCCAGTATCAAGGATAGTGATAGTTTATTCATTTTTATCAAAGTCTAATTAGGGGCTAAATTACGCACTTTCTATAGAATGGAAAGAGCCTCAAAATAATTTCAGCTTCACCTGAAATTTTGTAAAAATTGTCCTTTCAAGTTTTTAAGTTTGTTCCAAATTCAAATCAATAACATGATTTCAAAAAATTTGTTCAGGCTCCTTAGCCCTGTCCTAGGGCTGTTGGTTTTTTCCTGCGGTCCGACAGAAAAAGAGACCCAGGCATATGATGAAGAAACCGAAGTGATCTATTCAGAAAAAACGGAAGCACTTTTTCATAATATGGTTTCACCGGGCGAACTTCCTTATGCCCTTATGGCCATAGGTGCGGATTTTGATCCTGCAATTCCCAACGATCCTTCGAAAGCTGAGCGATATAGAAAAGACGAAAGCATGGCTGCTGTAAATCTTGGAATATATGTCTCTGATCTTTCATACGTCATCGCCTATGATCAGTTTGAACTTGCACAGGAATATTACAAGGCGGGAAATGATCTGGCTGAGTCCATCGGAGAGGGTAGGATCTTCAATCAGGCGATTCTGCGCGATTATGGAGACAAGATCGAAAATGACACCGCCGTCATGCAACTCCAGGAGGCGATTCTGAAAGCAAGAGTGAATTTGAAGGAAAACGAGAGGATCAGAATGGGAACATTGATCCTTTCCGGCATTTTTATCGAAAGGCTGTACATGCTTACTCAGATCCTCACGAATTACCCGGGAGAAGATCTGCCTGATGATGTAAAACAGAATGTTTTGGCTCCCCTGATGACCGCAGTTTACCGCCAGAAAGAGCCGCTGAATAGCCTTATTGAATACATCAATGAAATCATCCAGCCGAATGATCGTCGTATTGTTTATGATGAACTCATCGCGCTGCAGCAAGAGTTCGAAGACCTGGGTTCTGTATGGGAAACCGGAGATGCCGATGCCCTTGCCCTGTTAAATGATCAGGATTTCGTGGAAATAGCTGAAAGAGTGAAAAAGATTCGCGCTCTTGCTATAAGGGAGGAATAGGTTCTATTTGATAGTCCAGGTATTCTGGCCCTCCAGTAGCTGATCCAGATCGCCTTTCCCTTTCGATCTTATAGCCTCGTCGATCTGTGCCTGCATCGAGTCTTCATAACAGATTCGTTGCTCTCTGTAGATCGTACCAAAAGGTCTTGGAAAGGCCATTTTTGGATTGATTTCCTCAAAGAACTGTGTAAGTATTCCCGCCTTGAGCTTCTTTTCCGGATTATGGATCCAAATATTCTCCGGTAGGTTCTCCCTGGAATCAATACTTACGACTGCAGGCTTGAAGTCTTTAAGTATGATAGCTTGTAAATTATCCTCCCTCCCGAAGATCAACGGTTCTCCTTCCTCGAGGAAGATCGCTGTCTCAGCCTTGGTTTCCTTATTGCTCAACCGGTCAAAGGCACCGTCATTAAACACATTGCAATTCTGATATATTTCAATAAATGAACTGCCCTTGTGTTCATGCGCTTCTTTTAAGGTTTTCCGAAGGTGTTGGGGGTCTCGGTCCATACTTCTGGCAACAAATGTTGCTTCAGAGCCAAGTGCCAGGGCCAGGGGATTGAAAGGGTGATCCACAGAGCCAAAAGGCGTGGACTTGGATATACTTCCTTGCGGTGAAGTAGGAGAGTATTGCCCCTTGGTCAACCCGTAGATCTCATTATTGAATAAAAGGATATTCAGGTTGAAATTCCTCCTCAATAAATGGATAAGGTGATTGCCACCAATGGATAGGGCATCCCCGTCACCGGTTATCACCCAAAGATCGAGATCCGGGTTTACCGCCTTGAGTCCTGAGGCGATAGCCGTAGCCCGACCATGGATCCCATGCATCCCATAGGTATTGAGATAATAGGGAAACCTTGATGAGCAACCGATCCCTGAAATAAAGACGATATTTTCCTTTGGCACTCCCAGGTCCGGCAGGGTCATTTGAACCTGCTTCAGGATTGAAAAATCTCCACATCCCGGACACCATCTCACCTCCTGATCCGAGGCAAAGTCTTTGGCGGTAAGTGCCACTGGGTTCTCTACTTCGCTCATGATATATGCTTTTTGATTTGAGCCTTTAATTCCTCAACATGGAAGGGCATTCCTTTGATTTTACTAATCGACTTTGCATCCACAAGGAATCTGCTCCTGATGATCTGACATAGCTGTCCGCTATTCAATTCCGGAATAAGGATCTTGTCGAACCGGGAAATGATCTCCTCCAGGTTTTTGGGAAAAGGATTGAGATATCTGATTTGGATATGGGATACCCTATGGCCCTCTTTGATGAGCTCTTTGACGGCATTTTCAATTGCGCCATAGGTCGAGCCCCAACCGATCACAAGGCAATCCCCCGTCTCTTCTCCATTGTCGATTATTTGATCCTCAATGCTTTCAGAGATTTTCTGAATTTTTTCTGCCCTTATCCTGACCATTTCTTCATGATTGTCAGGGTCATAGGATACGTTTCCTTCCGGCATGGTTTTCTCAAGACCTCCTATTCGATGTTCAAGGCCTTTTGTTCCCGGCAGAGCCCAGGGACGAACGAGGTTTTCATCCCTTTCGTAAGGAAAATACGGGGACCCGTTTTCAGGCTTTGAAACTTTCTTGGTTTTGATCTCCTTGAGATCTTTTGATCGGGGAAATCTCCATGGTTCTGACCCATTCGCAATATAGCCGTCGGATAGTAGGATCACCGGCGTCATATGTTCCAATGCTATTCTGCAGGCTTCAAAGGCGGCCCCAAAAGCGGATGTGGGTGAGTATGCTGCCAAGACAGGAAGTTCAGCCTCTCCATTTCGACCGTAAATAGCTTGGAACAGGTCACTCTGTTCTGTTTTTGTCGGTAGACCAGTGGAAGGGCCGCCTCTTTGGACATTACAGATCACCAGTGGAAGCTCAAGCATGATCGCCAGCCCCAGAGCTTCTGTTTTTAACGCAATTCCCGGGCCCGAACTTGCTGTTACACCCAAAGCACCTCCAAAGGAAGCGCCAATGGCCGAAGTTATTGCCGCGATCTCATCCTCCGCCTGGAAGGTCTTGATCCCAAAATTCTTATACCGAGAAAGGAAATGAAGAATATCTGAGGCAGGTGTAATAGGGTAAGAACCGTAGAATAGATCCAAACCCGATTTTTCAGCTGCCGCAATTAGTCCAATTGCCAATCCCTGGTTCCCAATAATATTACGGTATGTTCCCTTTTCAAGAGGAGCGGGCTCAACCTCAAAACGAGAGGTGAATGCCTCTGCGGTATCTGCAAAGTTGAAACCGGTCTTCAAAGCCTTCATATTGGCATCGACCAATTCCTGATGTCCTTTGAATTTCCTTTGAATGAACTCCTCGGTTCTTGCCAAGGGCCTATTGTACATCCAATACAGATACCCGAGCACAAACATATTCTTGCATCTGTCAATTTCCTTAATGCCCAACCCGGACTCCTTAAGGGCCGTTCTGGTCATTTTCGTTACATCGATAGGATGAACCTGGTAGTCCTCAAGGCTGCCGTCCTCAATAGGGTTTTGCTCATCGATGTATTCAGCAAGCTTCAGGTTTTTCTTATCGAATCCATCGGTATTGGCAATGATGATCCCACCGGTTTTCAGATAGGGCAGGTGTGCCTTCAGGGATGCGGCATTCATCGCCACAAGGACATCGTACCTGTCTCCGGGTGTAAATACCTCTACACTTCCGAATTTCAACTGAAATCCGGAAACTCCGGCCAGCGTTCCTCTGGGAGCTCTGATCTCTGCCGGGAAATTTGGAAACGTTGCAAAATCATTCCCATGAAAGCTGCTGGTTTCGGTGAACTGCCCACCTGTGAGCTGAATACCGTCGCCAGAGTCTCCTGCGAAGCAAATGACTACTTCTGTCTTCTTTTCTTTTGCCTTACCCATTGCTGGTGCAAATCTGGTAGGGATTTCCGGTTCGCCCAAACTATGTTCAATTTTTTGATAATCGCGTTAGGGTTTAGAACAAGAATGCGAAAATTTGGTTTCAGGATTAATCGTTTATCTGTCTTCTTTAAATGAATTTTTGCCTCCAACTCTTTAATCCTGAATTGGCATGTGGCATTGCCTATAAATGAGTTTATTTACACAAAATCAAAGCAAATGAAAAGAATAGCAATTTTCGGGCTTCTTATTGGGGTAGTGGCGTCCTGTGCGCCCGACCCGGCGAGAGACCTGACAGCTGAGGAAACGGATCTGATCATAACCAGGAAAAGCGAGACGCATGATTATTCTCAGGACATGCTGTACGCCATCTTTGATCAGGTGATCGAGTTGGAGGATGATACCATCAAACTTTCAGACACCGACCTTGACCGATCCATCATCGATCAGATACGCGCTAATATGGCCGATTATGGTTATACAGAGTCTCTGGATAGCCTGGGAAATCCGGATACAACTGATCCAAATCTGGACATAGTGTTGCTGGTGGCTAAATTCACTCAAACCGAAGGGGCCGCGGCCGTTCAGGGTGGTTATTGGCAGGGTTATCCGGGATATTGGAACCCCTGGTATCAGGGCTATCCGGGAAGTGGGTGGTATAATCCGGGATACACCGCCTTATATCAATATGAAAGCGGCAGTGTGATCATCGATATGTTTGATTGGGCTAAAAGGAATGAAGAAATACTGTTTCCGATATGGGAAGGAGGCCTTAGGGGTATCTTAACCGGAAACGCTGAATCGGGTAATTCCCGCGTTTTGAATGCAGTGGACCAGGCCTTTAGACAATCACCTTACCTGAATAAAAACCAGTGATCATGAAGAAGATTTTAATATTACTTTCTATTCTGGCATTTACCTTCCATGATGCGGTTTCGCAGGATGCCGGCGATGTGGAAACCAACGGTATGCTTGCCTTTAATTATGCGATCAGCACCGGTTTTGGCTCCACCAGCGATTATATCGATAACGTAAGTTTCAGGGGGTTTAACTTTGACTACAGGAGAAGATTATCAAGTAACGTATCTGCTGGTGTATTGATCGGTTGGACACATTTTTATCAAAAATTGGATCGAGATCTCTATACCGCTCCGGATAATCCCAATGTGGCTGTCAATGCGGTCCAAACAAGGGTGCTTAGCTCTATTCCTATTTCACTTCAGGGGCATTATTACTTTACCCAGAATTCCGGTATCGATCCATATGTTGGTTTTGGTATGGGGGCTTATCGGATTGAGTATGAAAAATGGTGGGGAGCAATTCAGGACAGGGATGATCAATGGAAATTCGGGTTGAACCTACAAGCTGGTACCACCGTCCCGATCACCAAGGACTATTTGGGATTCAATTTTGCCCTGGTGTACCACTGGATTCCATATACCTACAATGAGGTTGATGGGATCTCTTACCTTAATCTGAATCTTGGACTTTACCTGAATTTCTAAAAGCAAAAAAAGAAGAGCAAAAAAAAAGCCCGGTACCCCGGGCTTTTTTTGGTGAATGCTATTTATTGATCACCAGAGTTTCTTTCGATTGGGACCATGCCTAATTCCGGAAAATCCGTTTGGTCGTAGCGCACAAGCTCCTGACCCTCGTCGGGAGTAGGAACAGTGACGTTGGCCGGATTCTCGTTGATAGAGATCTCAAAATTATATAGACCTGAATCCAGGTTGTTCACCGTAAACCTTACCATTTCCTCCGGGGTTCCGGGAGTAGCTGGCATGGAGTTGTATACTTCCAGTTCACCCCCGGTAGCAGGGCCGGCATACCATAAAACGGCAACCGGTGATAAAGTGCCGGGAATGGTATCATAATCCAGGTTTGCTGGACCATTTACGGTAAAAGAGAAATCAACACTCCTATAGTAACCATCTCCATCCATATCGATGAGGCTGTCGAACGTTACAGAATCAACTGAATAAACACGAGCCTCGTAGGTCGTATTCTCGAACGCCAGATCCTTTACAGCGTCCCGGGTCACGAGTTGGTTGATAAGGGTATCGGTCGTTCCAACCTCAATAGCCAGTATTCCCAATGAATATTGTGCACGGGTGATCCCGAGTGCGTCGCTGTCTATTATTCCCTCGATGATATCCCCAAATCCTTTTCTTTCGATCTCGTAATTTGGCTGGTTGCCCAACGGAACTACCTCAATTTGCAATTCCTGATTTTCATCGAAATATCCTCGTTGAAGCCAATATGAAACATTGGCAATGGATCCTGATTCCCCAAGAGATACCACACTGGTCCGAAAACTTCTTTTGGTATAGTAGCCATCACCATTCACATCTGTTCCATCATCCCATAGCACGTCCTGTAGCTCGTAGGTGATTGTTGAATCCTGCCTGATCGTTTCATGCTGGCCAAGGAAACCTTGAGAAACAATTCTACGATTATCTGCCGCATCGTGAATATCCATTGTTAGATTATAGTCACCCTGCTCGGAAACGACATCTGCAAAATTGACGCCTTGAAAGGTTACCGTATTGGCCGAACCACCTTTCGTTAACGTGAAATTGCTGGATTTTGCCAGCACGCTTCTGGAAGAACTCGTCAGTTTAATGGCCAGGTTTACATAAACGGTTTTTGAATACCCGTCAGGGGCATTTGCATTGACTTGAACGTTGCCTGAAACATCCCCAATAGGATAGTATCCATTTCCATTTACATCCCTTATGTTACTAACGGTAATATCGGTAACATCAAAATATCCGCCATCCGTCGGTACAGTCTGGGGGGGAAGATCATCAACTTCTTCCTCGCAGGAAACAAACAAAAGAACGATTGCCGCGAGTACTGCGAAAGGAAAAGCAGTAGTAAATCTTTTTAACATATACATCAAATTTTTGCCAAGGAAGTCCAAATAAAGGCATTTATGCCTAAAAATAAAACACTATCAACGGGGGATTTTTTCTAAAAAATGGATCAACAGCCCCATTTTGAAATCCATAATCGTCAAAAACGAAGGGTACGCGGCTATTGTCATTCCACCGGGCACCCCTGTCAACCGAACCAGCTCCAAGGTACTAAAAAAAGATGCCAAAACTTTCTGGATTTATGGTTTGATTATTACAGCAAAATCAAAGGAGATCCAACGAACAGAGAAAGGGCAAAAAAAGAGTGAAACTCTAATCTCGAATCTCATTCTTAGAACTGTTTTGGTGGGCCCTGCTGGGCTTCCCGAGACCCCGATTAAAATCGGGCCGGGACAGGCTTCTCGCCCAACAGAAGAATAATAGAGGAACAATAAAAAAGAGTGAAACTCTATTCTCGAATCTCACTCTTACAACTGTTTTGGTGGGCCCTGCTGGGCTTCCCGAAACCCCGATTAAAATCGGGCCGGGACAGGCTTCTCGCCCAGCAGAAGAACAATGGATGAACAATAAAAAAGAGTGAAACTCTAGTCTCGAATCTCACTCTTGCAACTGTTTTGGTGGGCCCTGCTGGGCTCGAACCAGCGACCACCTGATTATGAGTCAGGTGCTCTAACCAACTGAGCTAAGGGCCCGTCCAATCCTGATTGGAAATTGGGCAGCAAAGCTACAATTTTGCCATCTCAAGAACAATAATGGGGAAGCAACAAATTAGACTTAAAGAAAGCAAAAAGCACCTTTTTCTTTTTGACCTTGGAGGTGTGATCATCAATTTGGACTGGGAAAAGAGTTTCATCAAAGTCAGCGAGATCCTTGATCTAACAAGGGAGGCCCTGGTTCAGATGATCCAACAGCATCCTGCATTTTTGAAGCTTGAGCTCGGACGGGTGAGTCAGGACGAATTTTTTGTGGAGTTGTCTCAAGCTCTCAACAAAGAGTTTGACTTCCGGGAATTGTATTCCGCTTTCAATCTCATGTTATTGGATATTCCACCGGAGAGGGTTGAATTGATCACCGAACTAAGATCTAAAGGGCAGAGGGTTGCCTGCCTGAGCAATACCAATATCATGCATATGGAGAGGTTCGACCAGATCCTGGCTCGGTCCTCCGACTTTCCCGGAATTCATGATCTGGTCGATGATGCCTTTTTATCTCATGAGTTGGGACTGAAAAAGCCCGATCCCAATGCTTTTTTGGAAGTGATGAGGCGAACCCAAACCAAACCTGAGGATATTCTGTTTTTTGATGACCTGGAAGAGAATGTCTCAGCAGCCCGGGAACTTGGGATCGACTCCTGGCTTATTCGAGACTATTCCGTAAACGAACTGATACAAATTTGACCACCAAGAGCATCCTGGTTTTTGCCGGATTACTAGTGCTTACCCTGATAACAACCACCATTGCAGGAATGGAATGGGTGAATGGCAATTTTATTTTGGACCCGAATCCATCAGAGGAAATCGACTGGCTTTCTATTTCGAACATTTCCCAGGGCTTAACCTATTCGTTGAGTTTTTTGGGCATCCTGACCTTCCATGAATTTGCGCATTACTTCACGGCACGGTATTATGGTATCAAAACGACTCTTCCATTTTATATCCCTCTTTGGCTGGGCATCTCATTGTCATTTGGAACAATCGGTGCTTTCATCAGGATCAAGGAACGTATCACTTCTCGCAAGGAGTATTTCGACGTGGGGATCGCGGGTCCACTTGCTGGATTTGTTGTCGGGCTGGTGATCCTGATCTATGGATTTGCAACACTACCACCTGCAGAATATCTTTTCACATACAATCCCCACTATGAGCAGTATGGGGAGAACTTCCAGGAGTATATCTATCGTGACGTAGACCAACCGATTTTTAAGGTTGGCAAGAACCTTCTGTTCCTGATCCTTGAATCTACCCTGGTTAGCGACCCCACGAGGATCCCCAATGGATATGAGATGTTCCATTATCCATTGATCTTTTCGGGGTTCTTGGCCATGTTCTTTACGGCATTGAATCTTCTTCCAATAGGGCAATTGGACGGAGGTCATGTGGTTTTTGGTCTGTTTGGATACCGAAAAGCCAGAAAAATATCGGAAGCGCTCTATTTCTGCTTCGTCTTTTATGCTGGTTTGGGCTGGGTTACACCATTTCTTCCTGTGGATGAACTGAGCTACATGATCCCGATCAACATCGGGTTGTACTACATCATGTTTTTGAAAATGAGAAGCGATTGGCAGGATGTACTCTTGATGGCAACCTCTTTATTTACCCTGCAGTTTTTGTCATCCTATTTTTTCCCCGGATTTCAAGGCTATACCGGTTGGCTGGTTTTTGCCTTTCTTATTGGTCGATTCCTCGGGGTTTACCATCCTCCGGCCATTATCGATGATGAGCTTGATACAAAAAGGAAGGTACTCGGCTGGATTGCCCTGCTGATCTTTGTTCTTTGTTTTAGTCCGCAGCCCTTTACTTTTGAGCTTCCCTCAATGCCGTAAGGGCCTCAAACCCTCCCTCGAGGTTATAAACGTTTTTAAAACCGTTTTGCAACAGGTATTTCGCGCCGACATTTCCCCTGACACCGGTCCTACAACATAGCACCATTTTTTTGTCATCAAACTTTTTGAGCTCCTCCAGGTTGTCAGGGAAATCATAGACCGAAAGCCTTTTTTTAACATGTGGGTGTTCATCGTATTCCCAATCGTCACGAACATCGATAAGGAAAAATGAATCGGGGAGAAGGTTAACTTCCTCTTGGAATTTTTTTGCTGGAATTACTGGAGCTTTCACTTTTTTAAATAAATCCTTCTGGTAACGAACTCTAAATCTTTTTCAAAATAAATCAAATAGAAGCCATCTTCAAGAGGTCTTAAATCCAATTGAGTGCGGACCGGATTGAAATCTTCATGCCACACGATCTTCCCTTGATGGTCTACAATCCTGATCTTGTCATAATCACCATATATGTTGATGATTCCATTGCTCGGGTTCGGCCCGATCTTAACGTCATAAGGGCTCTGAGCCGCGGCCTTCTGATTTGGTTCACGTTTTTCTTTGGCCAATGGTTGGGTTACCTCACCCATGACCGGCCTGAAAAGCATACTTCCGGGAAAGAAGTCCGACTCCCATCTCCAACCGCTAGCATTGGTTTTCGAATAGATCCTGTCATTAAAAACATTGTTCATATCATATCCAACATTCACAAGCTGGTTATCGAATTGTATCCATCCGATGTATATCGTATCACTGACGATCACGGCGGAGTCCAACTCATATCGATAAAAGGTTTGGCCCGTTTCGGGAAAACGAATATCCGTATCCATCGCGTAGATCTCCTCGTCATAAAGTTCATCGAGTCTGCTCCAGATCCTTAACCCGATCGAAGCCCCTGCAAGATTCACATCGGAAGGCAAAAACTGGATGTCCAATGCTGTCAAGGTATCCTGCTCATAAAGAGGGAACTGATACGCCACTTTGCCAAACGGGGTCCGGATTCCAATCGCTCCTTCCGAGTGCCCATCGTCATAAGAATAAAAATCCAAAAGGTAACCAAAAACGCTGAGCGTGTCATTCACCTTGGCGTCATATCCTCTCCGGGTACTGTCACCGGTACCCCTCAGGAAGAATGTTTTTGAGATAATCTGAGAATCCGATTGCAACACACTCAGACTGGAAAAATCCGTGGTATCTCTCAGTGTTTGAGTCTTGAAGTAGCCGTCGATAATACCTCCATCTTCATCGATCCGGTAATAAAAGTGATCTGACAATTCTTCTTCCATCATCACACTAAAAACATAGGATGAGAATGCATTGGAAAGGGTTCTGATCTGTGTGCTGTTTCCTCCGGCAAACAGGGTATCGGTACCAAGTTTTCGTGCATGATCTATGGGAATTCCCGAAAAACCTCGGAATACGGTGCCTTGAGTTTCCGTCAGAGCTCTGTCGAGGAAA
This sequence comes from Cytophagales bacterium, assembly GCA_028282565.1. Classification (GTDB taxonomy): domain Bacteria; phylum Bacteroidota; class Bacteroidia; order Cytophagales; family CCMP332; genus JANQHS01. The sequence continues at coordinate 21,261 of JANQHS010000125.1, forward strand.
AAGAAATCTCCTTTGAACCTTTCCTTGTCAAAGAACACATAGTCTATATTCCAGACATCAAAGGATCCGGAAAGCGTGCCCCGGCTCTTGATCCTGAATTTGAAATCAGGTTTAAAGAAGGAGGTATCCAGTACCGGTATCATCGCCGTGAAAAAAGTGTCACTCAAGGGAATGGTATCGACTTGTGTGAGGGTACTGTCAAATTCAAGAGCGACCCTGCCCCAAACCTGCTTCCAGGCTGTGTCTCTTGGGCTCCAGAAATCAACGGTCAGCGAATCAAGATGACTGAACTCCGGTGCATCACCCCGCCCTCCCTGTTGCCAGAAAAAACTGAGGTACAGGCTATCTGCAGGATTATATGGAGATAGATCTATTAGTTTGGATTCCAGAACATCCGCATCACCTTTGGGAAAATTGCTATTGAAATCATAAGGACGGCCATCATCACGGATACCGTCAAACATGGCTACGCCGAGCGTAGGAGGGTGGTAGGCAATTCCGAGCATTACCGTTGCTCCACCATCCGTCAACCAGATATTGGTATCCGGCTCTCCCAGATAGGTTGAGAAATCGTCAAAAAT